>NZ_CP147874.1:1251513-1564392 GCF_045690335.1 Haloplanus litoreus
ACCGCGGTATCGCCTCCTGTCCGATGGGTGGCTACGACGCCGAGGCGCTCCACGAGGCGTTCGGCGTGCCCGACGACTACGAACCCGTCTGTCTCGTCACCCTCGGCTACCCCGAGGAAGCGGCCGCCGACATCGAACGGCCGCGAAAGTTCCGTCGCCCGCCCGAGGAGTTCGTCCACTTCGACGGCTTCGATCCGGTGGCTCGCGACGAGGCGACTACCCCGGCCGACGACTAGAAGATGTTCGCCTGCCGGTAGACGGAGAGTCCCTCGTTGGTAATCTCGTAGGGCTTCGTCTCCCGGGAGTGGTTCGCGTCACGGATCTTCTGAATCTCGACGGCCAGTCGCGTCTCTTGGAAGTTGGACGGCCGGACGTACTGCAGGACGAACACCGCGTCGGCGAGGTACTCGATGATGCCGTACCGGGAACTGTACGGGTTCTCGCCGCTGGCCTCGCTGGTCACGAGCGTCGTCACGCCCGCCTCCTTGAGCGAGCGGGTGAACTGGAACACCTCACTCCGGCGGTCGGACGGGTGGTCGTACATCATCTCTAGGAGCGACACCGAGTCGAGGACGAGACGGTCCGCGCCGAAGTCCTTGACCAGGTCCGGCAGGTCGCTCCGGATGCTCGCAAGACTGTTCGCCATCTCGACCGGATCGAGGTGGATGACCGCGAGGCGCCCCTCGTCGGCGTACTGGGCGAACGACCAGCCCTTCTCCTCGGCGGTGTCGAAGATGCGGTCGGTGCTCTCCTCGAGGGTGACGTAGACCCCTCGCTTCCCGTCGACCAGCGCCCGGTTGAGAAACTGCAGGCCGAACGTCGTCTTTCCCGTCCCCGCCGACCCGATGACCGAGATGAGCGAGCGCCGCGGGACGCCGCCGAGGATCATGTTGTCCAGGCCCTCGATGCCGAGGTCGATCCGCTCGATGGTCGACTCGAACTCCTCGTCGTCGAAGGATTCGGGGGTAGTACCGCCGGGTGCGCCGCCTGGCTCCCCCGGGCCCTCGTCGAGACCCGGTCCGCCGTCGTCGCCGAATCCACCCTCCGGATCCGGGGCGTTCTCGAAGGCGCTCGCGAAGTCCTGGTCGAACGGCGACCCGTCACCGCCGTCAGCACCGTCGTCCGCGTCGCCGTCCACCCCGAACGCCGCGAACGCGTCCGGGTCCGTCGCGTCGTCACCGTATCCCTCGTCCTCCTCCGACGCGTCCGGGTCCGTCGCGTCGTCACCGTATCCCTCGTCCTCATCCGACGCGTCCGGGTCGTCGGACGTGCCGACGGCTCGCTCGAACCAGTCGTCGTCCTCGCTCATGGACGCTCACGCCCACCCGGTCCGTCGCGGCGGCGGTCAACCACTCGCTCACGGTGACCGCTCCCGACGGTCGTCCCCGCGTGATGCCACATCGAGATGCACTCCGACCGGAGATGCCATGAATGTTGTCCGTCCGGTGGGCTTTTTTTCTCACGGGGTGAGGGCGGGGTATGTACGTCGGTATCGTCGCACAGAAGGACAACGGCCGGGCGGCGTTCCTCGCCGGCGAGTTGCGCCGGCAGCTTCGAGCGGTGGACGTGACCGTGGTCGTCGACACCACCACCGCCGGGACGCTCGGCCTCGACGGCACGCCCATCGAATCCTTCGACGACTGTGATCTGGTTGTCAGTATTGGCGGCGACGGTACCTTTCTCTTCGCCGCCCGCGGCGCCGACGGCACGCCGATCCTCGGCGTCAATCTCGGCGAAGTTGGCTTCCTCAACGCCGTCGGCCCGGAGGAAGCGGTCGACACCGTTCTCGACGAGGTGGCGGCCTTCCGCGCCGGGGAGCTGACGGTGCGCGAGACGCCGCGCCTGGCCGCGAGCGGCGACGACTGGACCGCCCCGCCGGCCACCAACGAGGTGGTCGTCCAGGGACCGATCCGCGGCCCCGGCGGCGGCGTCGACGTCGACGTCCGCGTCGACGGGTCGCGTTACTCCGCGAGCCGTGGCGACGGCGTTCTCGTCGCCACGCCGACCGGGAGCACGGCGTACAACCTCAGCGAGTCCGGACCGCTGGTCCACCCCGGCGTCGACGCGCTCGTCGTCAACGAGATGTGCGCGAGCGACGGGATGCCGCCGCTCGTGGTCGGGCCGGACAGCGAGATAACGGTCCGTGTCGACGGCGCCGACGAGGCGGTCGTCGTGGGCGACGGGCGGGTACTCAGAGAACTCGATCCGCCGACGGAGGTTCACGTCGGGCGGGCCGACTCGCCGATGCGCGTCGCCGGCCCGACCTCCGATTTCTTCGAGGCTCTCGGGAAACTGGACTAGCGGAGCGGCCGCGCGCCGTCCGCTACTCGCCGCCCCACTGCTGCTGGCGCTTGGGGCGGTCCGACGTCGCCTGCACGTCGATGGGGTCGTCGTGGTGGCGCAGTCCTTCGAGGACGGCCTTGGCGGAGGCGTGCGTCGAGAAGTAGGTCACGTCCTCCTCGACGGCGACTTCGAGGGCGTCGCGGTTCCGCGAGACGATGATGTCCACCTTGCCGGTACGGATCGCCGAGCGCAGGTCGTCGAACTCCACGACGTCGAAGAAGTCGCCGAAGCCGTCGCGGAGGGCCTGTCCCGCCTCGGTGTCGGCGTCGGGGAACTCCGCGGCCGAGAGGTCGACCACGGCGGTGCCCTCCGTCGGGATGGCCTTACCCGTCGCCGACTGCGCCTTCTCGTAGGCCTTGCCGAAGTGCTCGGCCGTGCCCATGACCTCGCCGGTCGATTTCATCTCCGGTCCGAGGCGCGGGTCGCTCCCCTGCAGGCGGTCGAAGGGAAGGACGACTTCCTTGACGCTCACCTTCTCGGGGATCTGTTCCGTCACGTCGAGTTCCGCCAGCTCGTAGCCCGCCATCACCTTCGCCGCGAGTTTGGCGATGGGCACGCCCGTCGCCTTCGAGACGAAGGGGACCGTCCGCGAGGACCGTGGGTTCGCTTCGAGGACGTACACCGTGCCGTCCTTGACGGCCAACTGGACGTTCAGCAGGCCGACGGTGTCGAGTTCACGGGCGATTTCGAGGGTGACCTCGCGGACGCGGTCCATCACGTCGAGGACCTCGTCGGCTTGCGGTGGGATCATACACGCCGAGTCGCCGGAGTGGACGCCCGCACTCTCGACGTGTTCCATCACGCCGCCGATGACGACGTCCTCGCCGTCGGCGACGGCGTCGACGTCCAGTTCCACCGCGTCGTCGAGGAACTCGTCGATGAGGATCGGCTTGTCCGGCGACACCCGGACCGCCTCCTCGATGTACTCCTTCAGGTCTTCGTCGTTGTACACCACGTCCATCGCGCGGCCGCCGAGGACGTAGGACGGACGGACGAGGACTGGGTAGCCGATGTCGTTGGCGAGTTCGAGCGCTTCGGCCTCGCTGGTCGCGGAGCCACCCTCCGGTTGGGCGATGCCGTGGTCGTCCATCAGGCGGTTGAACCGGTCGCGGTCCTCCGCGAGGTCCATGGCGTCGACGCTGGTGCCGAGAATCTCACAGTCGAGGCCGCGACGCTGGATCTCCGCCTCCAGCGGGTGGCCGATGTTGACCGACGTCTGCCCCCCGAACTGCACCATCACACCGTCGACGTCGGCGGCTTCGACCACGTCAGCCACCTCCTCGGCGGTGATGGGTTCGAAGAACAGGCCATCCGAGGTGTCGTAGTCCGTCGACACCGTCTCGGGATTGTTGTTGACGACGTGGGCGTCGATTCCCTCCTCGCGGAGCGCCTGGATGGCGTGGACCGAACAGTAGTCGAACTCCACGCCCTGTCCGATCCGGATGGGACCGCCGCCGACGACCACGACGCTCTCTACGTCGCGGTCGACGCGGAGTTCGCCCGCCGCCGCCGCGCCCTCGAACGGGCCGGTCACGAACTCCGGCTTGCGCGAGGAGTAGTAGTACGGCGTCTGGGCCGCGAACTCGCCGGCGCACGTGTCGACCTGTTTGTAGGTGCGGCCCGGAACCGCCGTCTCGACGGACCCCACGTCGGCACCGGCCGCCGCCGCGATTTCGGTGTTGGTGACGCCCTTGATCGCCGCCTCGGTGAAGTCCCCTTCCGACGCGGCCGCCACCGCACTGGAGACGCGCTCGAACCGCTCGACGTACCACTCCTTGATGTCGGTCAGGTCGACGACGTCGTCGACGGTGTACCCGCGGTCGAACGCCTCGAAGATGGCGTAGGGGCGATCCGGCGTCGGCCGCTCCAGATACTCCGACTCCAGTTCCTCGTCGTCGACCGTCTCCCAGTCGACCGCCGGGTCGTACTCCGAGGACCGCAGCGCCTTCAACAGCGACTCCTCGAAGGTGCGGCCGATGGACATGGCTTCGCCCGTCGACTTCATCGCCGGCCCGAGCGTGAAGTCCACGTCGGTGAACTTGTCCTTCGGCCACCGCGGCACCTTCGTCACCACGTAGTCGATGGCGGGTTCGAACGCCGCCGTCGTCTCGCCGGTGATCTCGTTTTCGATTTCGTGGAGACGCTTGCCCAGGGCGACTTTCGCGGTCACGCGGGCGATGGGGTAGCCCGTCGCCTTCGAGGCCAGCGCGGAGGACCGCGAGACGCGTGGGTTCACCTCGACGACGCGGTACTCGCCGCCGGGCGTGCCGTCGTCGTGCCACGCGAACTGGATGTTACAGCCACCCTGGATGCCGAGTTCGCGGATGACTTCGAGCGCGGCGTCCCGCATCTCCTGGTGACCCTCGTCGGGGATCACCTGTGACGGCGTGACGACGACGGACTCGCCCGTGTGGATGCCCATCGGGTCGATGTTCTCCATGTTGCAGATGATGATCGTCGAGTCGTCGGCGTCGCGCATCACCTCGTACTCCAGTTCGACCCAGCCGGCAATCGATTCGGTGATGAGCACCTCGTCGTTCCGGGAGAGGCGGAGGCCCTTCCGGACGCGTTCGACGAGTTCGTCCATCTCGTCGACGACGCCCGACCCGGAGCCGCCGAGTGTGTACGTCGTGCGCGCGATGACGGGGAGGCCGCCGACGTCGTCGACGGCGTCCCCGACGCGGTCACGGAGGGCGTCCTCGCTCATGCTCTCGGCCGACTCGTCGTCCTCCAGCGAGATAGTCGTCGAGGCCGGTACCGGCTGACCGATCTTCTCCATGCGCTTGCGGAAGAGGTCGCGGTCCTCCGTCGCGTAGATGGTGTCCAGCGGCGTCCCCATGATCTCCACGTCGTGTTCCTCGAGGACGCCCTCCTCGGCGAGTTCGGCAGTGACGTTCAGACCGGTCTGGCCGCCCAGCCCGGCGATCACGCCGTCGGGCTGTTCCTGCCGGATGATCTCGGAGATGGCCTCGGTCGTGATGGGTTCGATGTACACCCGATCGGCCATATCCGGGTCCGTCATGATGGTCGCGGGGTTCGAGTTGACGAGGACGACCCGGGCGCCCTCCTCCTGCAGGGCTCGGCAGGCCTGCGCGCCGGAGTAGTCGAACTCGGCGGCCTGTCCGATCTGGATCGGGCCGCTTCCGATCAACAGTATGGTCCGGTTCTCGGATTCGGTGGCGGAGGTGCCCGCCACGGTGGCCTCGTCGGTCATCATCGCATTCGAGTCCGCACATCGTAATAAGCCCGACGAAATAGTACGAGATGCGCAACTAAATTACGGATTTCGAAATCCGTGGCCACGGTCGCGGCCGTCCCCGTCGCCGCCGGGAAGCACCGGTCTCGCGGGCGATCTCGGTCGTCGCGACCGTCAGGTGTTCAGTCGATAGCGGTACGGACTCCCCTGGAGGACCTCCACGTCGCCGTCTTCGGCCCACCGACCGAGCACCGTCGCGACGCGGTGGGCGCTCTCGAACTCCTCGTGCTCCTCCAGTGACGACAGAATCTCACGCGCAGTCAACGGCTCGTCGGCCTCGGAGAGCACGCCCCGAAGTTGCTCGTACTGCGTCGACTGGGGGCGCATACGTCTCACAACGGCCGGAAGCGTCTTAGTGTTCAGTGAGACGGCCGTCCGACGACTGTCGGACGCCCTGCCGCGTTCGAACGTCGTCGCACGCCCTCCTTCCCAGGATTGGGCGCGGGGCCCGTCTCAAACGCTACCGTACACGTCGTCGGCGTCCAGATCCCGCTCCTGCCGGTACTGGTCGACGAAAGCCGACACGTCGAAATCGAGCATCTGGCGCTCGAACTCCCGGATCGTGGCGTCGTCCTCGGCGTGGCTGACGGCGTGTTCCATCAGCTCGATCACGAGTTCGACGACGACTTCGTGGAGGCGCCGGGCGCCGAAGTCGGTCACCCACAGCAGGGCGTAGCCCACGTCGCCGTCCTCGCTCAGGTCCGCCGTCGCTACCTGCGCGGGGAACTCCTCCAGAACGACGCCCAGCAGGTGAGGCGTGTCGAACTCCGGCATCTCCTCGCTGGTCGTCTCGACTGTCTCCCGCAACACCTCGACAAGAAACTCCGGCAGGAACCGGTCCGGAGGGTGGACGTCCATCACGACGGCGTGTGCATCGCCGCAGGGACACTCGAACTCCCGCATTCCCAGGTCGAACTCGGTCACGGCTACGCTCTCCCCACAGGGAAGGTCGATTTTACGTGTGCCGCCGCCGGGGACGCCCGGTTTCGTCATATCTGCGATTGCATCCTCGCCCGGTTAAACGTCGCGCTCCTCACCGCTCGGCCGTCACCCACAGCACCGGGCCGACGACCAGCAGGGCGATGCCGAGAAACAGGTAGTGGACCGGCGCCAGCGCCTGCGGCGTCAGGATGAACACGAGGCCGAAGATGGTCGCGTTGGCGGCGATGATCCGACGGGATTTCAACGGGAGCGTCCCGACCGTGGCGAGGATGAAGACCAACAGCAGCGCCTGCCCGACGTTGTAGTTGAGCAGGAAACTGTCGATGACCTGTAACGGGAGCATTCGTACTCACAACTCGCCCGGAATCGGGCATTAAAGTTCCGTTTACGGACGCGGGTCGCGCCCCGCCCGGAAACCCTATCGGCCGCTCGGCCCGGTGATGTCGAGCGGCCTGACCCAACCCCACCACAGCAGGAGAACCATCGTCCCGTAGCCGAGGACGAACACGGCCGACCCGAGCGTGTCGTACCCCTGCTCGTGGAGCAGTCCACGGGCGAGTCCCGACCCGCCGATGCCGACCACGAGGAGGACGATCACCAGCAGCGTGTCCCGAGTCAGAAACGTGTCGGAGTCCATGAGGGCCGTACGAACTCGTCGCTACTGAGACTGACGATTGCGGGCCGAGCGCAAAACGTGGAGTGCGGCGTCGCCGGCTTACTGCGGCGCAGTCGCGCGGGCGATGGTGTTCGTGCTGCCGCCGTTCGGGTTGGTCCAGATGACACGGACTGTCTCGCCGGAGTTGACCTCGTTGTAGCTGGCGGTGTCGCCGGCGTCGATGGTGTCGTCCGGGAAGTCGCTACTCACGTTCACGTCACTGTCGTCTCCGGAGACGCCGATGTCCGCGGCTTCGAGCGTCTCGCCGCCCTCGTGGGTGAGGTTGACGTAGTCGCTGGTGGCCCCGTTGTAACCGTCACCACCGTCGTCGAACTCGAAGCTGAAGCTAGTTTGCGGTGCGTTGTCGCTGACTTGATCGCCCAGTCCGAGGACGAAGGTACCGATGACGGCGGCGAGGATGACGGTGATGGCCACCATCAGGATGACGCCGATGACCGGGCTGACTGCGCGGTCCTCCGTCAGTAGAGTTTTGAGTTGCATGGCTTGTGGACACGCCGGGCCGGAGCCGGGGGGATACGTGCTCCCGCACGGGCCCACGTCGACGTGTGGAACGTGAGAGGCGGCCGCGAGTGATAAGTTCGGCCCAAAAATTATCGGTAGCGATAACTAAGGCGTCGAATCGGTTGCTAACCGGTCGACGTCGACCCCGATTTGCCGGCACCCGAAACCGACGCTACTGATCCCTCTGGACGGTTGGCGCCGAAAGAATGGATGGTGACGTCGCAGCGTCGTTACTGCGGTGCGGTGGCGCGGGCGATGGTGTTCGTACTCCCGCCGGCGGGGTTGGTCCAGATGACGCGAATCGTCTCGCCGGGGTTGATTTCACCCGTGATCTGGGTCGAATTACCGGACGAGATGACATCACCGCTAAACGTGGCGCCGGTCGGTGCGTTGTTGTCGCCTTCGATCGTGATTTGACTACTCTCGAGCGTTTCACCGCCCTCATGGGTGATGGTGACGTCTCCAGGGGTGTTTGTCATATTGAAGTCGAAGCTGAAGCTGGCTTGTGGTGCGCTCTCGCTGACCTGGTCGCCCAGTCCGAGGACGAAGGTACCGATGACGGCGGCGAGGATGACGGTGATGGCCACCATCAGGATGACGCCGATGACCGGGCTGACTGCACGGTCTTCCGTCAGGAGTTCTTTGAAGTTCATGGTTGTCTTGACACGCCGGGCCGGAGCCGGGGGGATCGATGCTCCCGCACGGACACGCGTCGACGTGTTGGATTTACCGACGACGTAGCGCGTGATAAATTCGACCTGCAAATTATCACAAGAGATAATTTACGTACGTTTCTCTAAGTAACTTGCTTGATTAATATATATTTTTGAGAAAAATTATCACGGACCGGATTGCCGGCCGGTAGATTCCGGCGCAGTCTCCGAAAAAAGTGTGAGGCGGTACTGCGCGTTACTGCGGCGCGGTGGCGCGGGCGATGGTGTTCGTACTCCCGCCAGCGGGGTTGGTCCAGATGACCCGTATCGTCTCGCCGTTGTTGATGCTGCCGTAGGTAGAGGAGTTCCCCGAGGAGATGGTACTACCGGTGAAGTTGTTGGCACCGGTCGGGGCGCCGTCGTCACCCTCCACCGTGATCTGGCTACTCTCCAGGGTCTCACCGCCTTCGTGGGTGATTGTTACCTCGTCGGCAGACATATTGAAGTCGAAGCTGAAGCTGGCTTGTGGTGCGCTCTCGCTGACCTGGTCGCCCAGTCCGAGGACGAAGGTACCGATGACGGCGGCGAGGATGACGGTGATGGCCACCATCAGGATGACGCCGATGACCGGGCTGACTGCACGGTCTTCCGTCAGGAGTTCTTTGAAGTTCATGGTTGTCTTGGCACGCCGGGCCGGAGCCGGGGGAAATCGATGCTCCCGCACGGGCACGCGTCGACGTGCGTTGGTGGGAGATTGAGACGGCGGCTGTTAAATCAACCGGCCAATTCTCACACAGAATAATTGGACGTCTGACACGTCCCGGCGACCGACGTCGCCGCGACGGTCGGCCGCTCAGTAGCTCCGCTCTTTCGGCTCGTAGGTCTGTTCCTCGCCCTCTAGCACGACCGGCTTGTACCAGAGTTCGGGCGAGCCGTCCGACCACGACACCATCGTGTGCTTGAGCCACTCGTCGTCGCGGCGCTCCTGGTACTGCTTGCGCCAGTGGGCGCCCCGGAACTCCTCCCGAGCCAGCGCCCCGACGGTGATCATCTCGGCGATGTCCAGCAGGTTGCGCGTCTCGATGGTCTGGATCAGATCCGTGTTGTACGTCCGCGAGGGGTCGGCGACGTACACGTCGCGGTAGCGCTGACGCGCGGCGTGGATGTCGACGAGTGCCTCCTTCAGCGCGCTCTCCTCCCGGAAGACGTTGACGTTCTCCGTCATCGTCCGCTGGACCGCCGCGCGAATGTCCGCGTGCTGGGTTCCTTCGTCGCGGTCCATGAGGCGTTCGACGCGTTCACGTTCGCGTTCGAGCGTGCCCTCGACGACGGCCTCCGCCGACGTCGCCGCCGCCCCGCCGTCGGCCACCGCCCCGCCGTCGCCGCCCCACGGTTCCCCCAGTTCGACCGGCGGTTCGAGGCTCCCGGCCTCGACGTCGCCCTCCTTGCCGACGGGCACCTGTGGGTCGCCTAGGTCGTCGCCCGCGGCGTGGCGCCCGGCGCGCTTGCCGAAGACGATGAGTTCCGGCAGGGCGTTCCCACCGAGGCGGTTCGAGCCGTGGACGCTCGCACAGGCGCACTCTCCCACCGCGTACAGGCTGTCGACGCACGTCCGGCCGAACTCGTCGGTTTCGATGCCGCCCATCGCGTAGTGTTGGCCGGGCTTGACGGGCATCGGCTCCTCCAGGCCGTCGACGCCCTCGAAATCCTCCGCGAGGTGGAGGATGTTCTCCAACCGGTCGAGGATCCGTTCCTCGCCGAGGTGGCGCATGTCGAGGTGGACGTACTCGTCCTCGATGCCGCGACCCTCGTTGACCTCGGTCAACTCGGCCCGGGACACCACGTCCCGCGAGGCGAGTTCGCCGTCGTTTTTGGCGTAGCCGTGTTCGAACATGAACCGCTCGCCCTCGTCGTTGTAGAGGATGCCGCCCTCCCCCCGGACGCCCTCGGAGATGAGAACGCCCGTCGAGGGGAGCGTCGTCGGGTGGAACTGGATCATCTCCATGTCCTCGGCGGGGACGCCCGCGCGGTAGGCCATCGCCACACCGTCGCCCGTGTTCGCGACGGCGTTCGTGGTGTGGTCGTACACCTGACCCAGGCCGCCCGTCGCGAGGATCACCCCGTCGCGGGCGGTGAAGGCCTCCACGTTCCCCGTCGCCGTCTCGTAGGCGACGACGCCGTGACAGGTCCGGTCCTCTGGGCGCTCCTCGTCGGAGACGGCGAGGTTCAGCACGTACCACTCGTCGAATACGTCGATGCCGCGTTTCACCACCTGTTCGTACAGCGTATGCAGGAGGTGATGTCCCGTCTCGGCGCCCGCGTAGGTCGTCCGCGGGAACGACAGGCCGCCGAAGGGCCGCTGGGAGACGCGGCCGTCGTCGTCCCGTGAGAAGGCCATCCCCCAGTGTTCGAGTTGGATGACCTCCTCCGGGCTCTCTTGGGTGAGCGCCTCCGCTGCCGGGGCGTCTGCGAGATAGTCCGCGCCCTTCATCGTGTCGTAGGCGTGGAGCTCCCAGTCGTCGCCCTCGCGGAGCGCGGCGTTGATCCCGCCCTCCGCGGCGCCCGTGTGACTCCGTACGGGGTGGAGTTTCGTGACCATCGCCACGTTCGCCCCCGCTTCCTGTGCCGCGATGGCCGCGCGCAGGCCCGCCCCGCCCGCGCCGACCACGATGACGTCGTATTCGTACATGATTACCAGAACTTCAGGTTGCTCTTGACTGCCTCACGTTTCAGCTCCTGGATGTGTTCGGTCAGCGGGATGTCCTTCGGGCACACCTCTGTACAGGAGAACTGGGTCTGGCACCGCCAGACACCGTGTTCCTGCTCGACGATCTCCAGGCGCCGTTGTTTCATGTCCTCGCCCTCCCGCTCGTCCATCGCGAACCGATAGGCCTTGTTGATCGCCGCCGGTCCGAGATACTCGTTGTCGCCCGCCGCGATGTTACACGAGGACATACACGCGCCACACCAGATACAGCGGGTGGAGGTTTTGATCTTCTCCCGGTTCTCCCGGCTCTGTCGCTGTTCTTCGAGTTCGCCGTCCGGTCGGTCGGTCGTCTGGAAGTACGGCTCGACTGCCTCCATCTGGTCGTAGAAGTGTTCCATGTCCACGACCAGATCCTTCACCACCTCTTGGTGAGGGAGCGGTTCGATCCGCACCGGCTGGTCGAGGTCGGACAGCTGCGTCTGACAGCCGAGGCGCTGGCGGCCGTTGATGAACAGGGCGTCCGAGCCACAGATCGCCTGCCGACAGGAGTGTCGGAAGGTGAGGCTAGCGTCGAACTCGTCGCGCGCGTAGATGAGCGCGTCCAGCACCGTCATCCCCGTCTCGTAGGGGACGTGGAAGTCGTCGAAGCGCGGCTCCTGTTTCCCCTCGACTTCGGGGTCGTAGCGGAACACCTTCAGGTGGTAGCGCTCCGCGTCGGCGGCGGCGCGCTCCTCGGCCTCGACCCGTTCGCGTTCTCGCTCCTCGGCCCGACGACGTTTCTCGCCGAGTCGTCGCTCCTGGGCCGTCTCGGTTTCCGCGCTGTCCGCCTCACTCTCGGTCTCCGGTTGCTGTCGTTGCGTGCTCATAGTATCGGGAGGAGGTCGATGCCCGCCCAGGCGTTCGCGGTTCGGAAGCCCTGCACGAGGAGGAGAACGCTCGCCAGTACCAGCACGGCCTTGACGGCCCGGCGCTTGGCACCCGTCAGCCCCGCGTTGATCAGGGCGTTGTAGACGCCGTTGACGCCGTGGAACGTTGCAGTCACCAGAAAGAGGACCATCAGCGAGTAGTAACTCCACGTCTGCATCCGGCCGGCGCTCATGCCGAAGGTCACCTCGTCCGCGTGGTGGACGAAGTGCAGGAGGAAGAAGTGGAAGGCGAGCACCACGATGAGGAAGGCGGCGGTGATCCGCTGCCAGAGCCACAGCCGGCCACCCGCGGTAAACGAGGAGTAGCGCTCGGCCATCAGAGCGACACCCCCGCGAGGAAGGTGGGGACGCTCGCGACGACGATGGCGCCAGTCAGGATCAGCGACGCGTAGAAGCTCCGGTCCTGCGAGTCGAGACCGATTCCCAGGTCGATCAGGAGCAGTCGGGTGCCGTTCAGGATGTGGAACACCGCAACTGCCAGCAGACCGACTTCGAGGACTCGAACGACTAACAGACTCTCCAGCGTCCGGATCGTCTGTGTGTAGAGGTCCTGATTCGCCGCGACCGTCGCGGGATCGGCGCTCGCCGACGTGAGCGCCGTGCTCAGGACGGCCACGTGGGTGAACAGATACCCGACCAGTACCCACCCGGTAAACTTGTGGAAGATCCAGGCCCACATTCCCGCCGAGAACTCCCGCCACCGGCCGAAGTCCTCGATGAGGCCCCGATCATAGGACTGACTCATGCTCGTCGGGGACTCGGGACCGGGGTCGTATAGAAGTTACGTACAGCCACGGGGGCACACGCCCGCGCTCACGCCCTCGTTGACTCTCGATTCCGTCGATTATCGATTCGACTGTCGTCGCTCGACGATTCGTGCCGTCTCCTCGTCCAGGTCGACCAGGTGGCAGATGGGGTTGCCCGGATAGACGACCGGATTCTCCAGGACGCCGATCAACACGCCCGTGAAAGGCGCCCGGACCGGCGTCCCGTCGGCCTTGAACGGGTCGGTGATGGTGCAGATACGCTCTCCCTCCCGGACCAGACTTCCTCGCTCGTAGTGCATGTCGACGATGCCGCCCGCGTCGGCCCGGATCCACGTCTTCTCGGTCACGATCGTCCGCCACCCCGGCCAGCGGACCAGATCGTGGTCGCGGAGACCGTACTCCCCGAAGACGCTCTCGACACCCGCGAGGGCGTCGTCGATGAGCGAGCGCTCGAATCGGTGGGCCTGGCCCATCTCTATCGTGATCGTCGGCACGTCCGCGCGCGTGGCTTCCCCCCGCAAGGTCCCGTCGCTTCCCGCACCGTCGACGATGACGCTCGCCCCGAACGCGTGCGCCAGCCTCGCCACCCTGGGTTTGCCCATGTCCGCCCGGACGTGGAGCATGTTGGTCCGCCCCCGCGTCGACGTGTGGAAGTCGAGGCCGAAATCACAGGGTTCGATGAAGTTCCGGAAGATGGCGTGGGCCATTCGCTTGGCACTCGTCGAGGTTGGATTTCCCGGGAACGAGCGGTTCAGGTCCCGGTCGTAGATGGGCAGATACCGCTGCTGGGTGAGGAATCCGGGGACGTTCAACACGGGCAGACAGACGATGGTGCCGGCCAGTTCCGAGAGGTTCCACTCGAAGGCCACCTCCCGGACCACTTCGATACCGTTGAGTTCGTCGCCGTGGGCGGCCGCCGAGAGAAACATCGTCGGGCCCGGTCGCTCGCCGTTGACGATGGTGACGGGGATACGAACCGGGTCGCCCAGATACGTCTCGCTGATGCCGTACCGGAGGTTCTGCCGTTCGCCGGGGGCGACCTTCCCGCCGTTGTACGTGAAGGCCGCGTCCGAGGTCATACTCTCCACTCCGCGAGGCGCCCACTTAAATGGTCGAACGACGAGGCGAGCCACGCGACGCGACAGTTTTTACCCCCGCCGGCCCTCTGACCCACCGATGGTCACGGTTTCGTTCGACGCCGAGCGCTACGTGGAGTACTACCTCGGCAACGCGCCCAGTCTCTCGACGTTGCTGGTCGCCAACGGCGCCGCCTTCCTCGTGGGTGTCAGCTTCTACGTCCACTCCACGCCCGTCTCGCTCGCGGATCTCCCGACCTTCCTCTACCCGCTCTTTGCGGACTCGCCGACCGCGCTCGCTCTCGTGACGCTCTCGCTCGCGACGCTTCTCCCCAACCTCGGGCGCCGTCGCGTCCGTGACGCCCCGTCGAACACCCCGCTCGTCTACCTCCACACCTTCGCCTTCGTCTGGCTGGTCAAGTACGGTCTCTGGACCGTCGTCGCCCTCAACCTCCACCCCGACCAGTACCTCGGCTTCGCCGGCGCCGCCCTCTGGGACTACTGGGGCATCCTCCTCACCCACCTGTTGTTCGTCGCCGAGGCGCTGGTGATCCCGTACTACGGTCGGACGACCGACCGAGCGCTGAAAGTCGCCCTCGGTGCGCTCCTCCTGAACGACGTCTTCGACTACGCCTTCGGCTACCACCCGCCGCTCCGGTACGATCCCGGCATTCCGTTGATCCTCGCGACGCTCCTCCTCTCGGTGGGCGCCGTCGCCGCCGCGGACCGCCTGTTCGCCCGTCCCGACCGATTCGATCCGTTGGCGCCCGGGGATCACGAATGACTCGCTGGAAGCGCGTCCTCCGAAGCGACCCCGTGATGGCCGACCTGATCGAGGCGTACGGTGACCGACGACTCCGACCGGCCGAGAACGAGTTCCGCCGCCTCGTCGTGAGCATCGTCAACCAGCAACTCTCGACGGCGAGCGCCGCCGCCATCCGCGAACGCGTCTTCGACCTGCTCGGCGAGGTGACGCCCGCGACGGTGCTCGCCGCCGACCGGGACGCGCTCCGGGACGCCGGGCTCTCCGGCACCAAGGTCGACTACCTCCGCAACGCCGCCGAGGCATTCCAGACCCGTGACCTCACCCGCGAGGGCCTCGCCGACCACGACGACGAGGCGGTGATCGACGAACTCACCACGATCACCGGTATCGGTCCGTGGTCGGCCGAGATGTACTGCATCTTCGTGCTCGCCAGGGAGGACGTCCTCCCCCTCGGTGACCTCGCGATCCGGCGCGGCCTCGAATCGCTGTACGGCTGTGAGAACCGCGAGGCGATGCGTGAGGTCGCCGAGTCGTGGCGACCCTATCGCTCCTACGGCACGCTGTACGTCTGGGACTACTACGAGGACTGATCGTCGGCAACGTCGAGCGGGTCCTCCAGTTCGCCCATCACGGCTTCGAGCGCGTCGGTGGCGGTCACCACCCCGACCACCTCGCCGCCGCGAAGCACCAGCGCGAGTTCCTGCTCCTCGGCCTGGAACTGGTCGAACGCGTCGCTGACGTTCGTCTCCGCCGACAGGGTCATCGGCGGAGCTGCGATGTCCTCGAACGTCGTCTCGCCCGTCTTCAGGCCTTCGAAGTGGGTCACGATGGACGGCGCGTAGACGATGCCACGGAAGTCCGTCGGCTCCTCGCCGACCAGCGGGAAGCGCGTGTGCGGCGTCTCGCGAATCTCGTCCAGGTTCTCCTCGACCGACGCCGTCGTCCGCAGGGCGACCACGTCCGCGGCGTCGGTCATGACCTCCTCGACGGCGACTTCGTCCACCGCGAGGGCGTTCAGTACCTCCTCTCGGCGCTCCTCGGTGAGATCACCCTCGTCGAGCAGGGTGCCGAGTCGGTTGCGTAGCTCCGCCCGCGACTCGATCACCTGCTCCTCGGTTTCGAGCCACGCGCCCGACATCTCGATCCCGAACAGCGAGAGCGTCGCCTTGGCGACGCCGTCACCGACGCGCATGATCGGCGAGATGAGGTACGCGAACCAGTACAGCGGGCGCGCGCCGTACCGACAGACCAGCTTCGACCGCTCGACGCCGAGGTACGTCGGCGTCTGCTCCCCGTGGGTCAGGTGGACCAGGTTGATGACCGCGTAAGCGATCAGGGCGCCCGCCCCCACCGACGCCAGCGCGCTCCCGGTGAAGAAGGGTTCGAACAGCGCGGCAAGCGCCGGCTCCGCGACGATACCGACCGCGATGCTGGAGGCGGTGATCCCGACCTGACAGCTCGTCAGATAGATCTCCAGATCCTGTGTCATCTCCCACGCCCGCCGCAGCGCCGGCGTGTCGAATTCGGATTCGGGGTACTGGCGCACCCGCGTGAGCGCGAACTCGATAGCGACGAAGAAGCCGTTCGCCAGGATGAGGAGGACGCCAGCGACGAGACGCAGGCCCAGTTCGAGCGGAGTCATCGTTCCGAGTTCCGGAACGAGTGTCAAAACCCCTGTGGCTTACTCCTCCAGCAACTCCCCGTCGCTTCGCTCCTCGTCGTCGGAGCGGCGTCGTACGTCGACACGGTAGTGTTCCAGCACGTCACGGCCGAGCAACAAGGGGTAGTCCATGTGGCTGCGGTCCTCGACGCTCGCGGTGACGGTGTGCTGGGTGCCGCCGATGCCGATGACCAGGTCGACCACCGGTCGGGCCTTCCCGGACTTGACACTGCCCGACTTCACGCGCGTCATGCTCTTGATCGGTCCCGCACCGATGTCGGCGGCGAGGCTCGTGTCGATGCTGGTCCGGGTCGCTCCGGTGTCGGATTTGGCCTTCACTTGCGTCGATCCGCTCGTGCCGCTGACGATGACGTCCTCGATGTAGCCGATGACCGGGAGGTCCTCCTGTTCCGGGGGCGTGATCCGGGGTTTACAGGCCGGCGTCGAGTCGTCGAGCGTCGCCGCGAGGGTCTCGACGCGTTCGTCGTCGACGTCCCCACCGGCGCGTTCGATAGCCAGTTTCGCTACGTAGGGTGCCGGACTCGTCCCCGTCGCCTCGTACAGGCCCTTGAACCCCGCCGTGGGGTTGACTTCGAGGACGAACCAGCCGTCGTCGCCCTCGATCAGGTCGACGCCGGCGTAATCGAGACCCATCACCTCGGCCGTGTACAGTGCCGTCTCCGCCGCCGTCTCCGGCAGGTCGTCACCCGCGTCCGCCACGTCGCCGCCGAGGGCGACGTTGGTCCGCCAGTCGCCCTCCGGGGCGTACCGGTACATCGCTCCGACGATTTCGTCGTCGACGATGTACACTCGGAGGTCACGGTGGCGGTCCTCGTCGCGTTCCACCAGGTCCTGTAAGAACGCCTGCCGGTTGCCGACTCGTGGGTTGACGGGTTCGGTGAGGTCAACCTTCCAGGTACCGCCCCCGTGCGTGCCGATGGCCGTCTTGTAGACGCCCACGTCGCCGAACCGATCCCGGCCGCGATTGAGGCTGTCGTTCGACAGCGCCAGGAAGGCGTCCGGCACGCGGACGTTCCAGTCGGCGAGCGTCGCCGCCGTCGCGAACTTGTGAATCGCCGTCAGCACCGCGTCCGGTTCGTTCAGCATCGGTCGGATGCGGTTGAACGTCGTCGCCAGCCCCAGCAGTTCGGCGGGGTCGCCCGTCGTCGAGAGCAGGAGTCGGTTCGCGACCACGTCCACGTCCGGGTCGACCGTGACTTCGCTGTCCTCGATGGTGACGGTCGTGTTCTCCCGTCGCAGCCACACCGGATCGTGCCCGAGGTCCTCCACTGCGTTCAGAATTGCCTTCGTCTCCTTGCTGTTGTGGAGCGATAACACCCCGACGCTGACGCTATCCTGCGTGTCGTCTGGCATAGCACCGTGTTCCGGAGCGGTGCTCAAAGGCGTGCCGGTCGCCAGTCACTCGCGGAGATACAGGCGCTTGGTTCGGTCGGCGACCCGCTGGACCTGCGCCCGTCGTTCCTCGCCGAGGTCGGACTGGCCGTCGGCGACGACGCTCAACTGATCGACCAGCGACGAGAGGTCGTCGCGCACCTCGCCGTAGGCGTCGTCGTCGACCGGGTGTTCGTCGACGAAGTCGTGGAGTTCCTCGGCGCGGCCGAGACACGCGTCCGCCCCCTCGCTTCGTGCGGCCGCGAGATGTTCGGTGAGCGAGACGGCGAGGTAGGCGTCGCCGCGCCCGACGTCGGCGCCGGCCGACGTACTGCCGCCTGCTGTCCCTTCGTCGGGCAGTTCCGACAGTCCCCGACGGGCCGCCTCCCGTTCGGCGCTGTACGCCGCCTCCTCGGTGACCGTCTCGAAGGTGTCGGCGATCCGGTCGCGAAGGTCGGACGGGACGCCCCCACGGCCGATTCGCCGGAGGCGGTCGAGGGCCGTCTCGCGTTCGCTCGAGTAGTCCGCCTCGGTGGCCAGCCAGCAGTAGGTGTCGACGACCGTTCCTTCGGCCGCCGAATCGCGCTCGTAGAGGTCCTCCAGTCGGTTCCGCGCCAGTTCGCGCTCCTTCTCGTGTGTGGCGTCCCGGGCCACGTCGGCGAGCGTCTGGCGGATCTCACGGCGACCGGTCTCGTCCGTCCGGTCGTACCGCTCCGCCAGTCGCTCTAGGGCGTCCCGCCGGTCGTCGCCGTACGTCGATTCGAGCGCCTGTGTCCGGAGTTCGGTGACGATGTCGGTCATATCGGTCGGCTCCCGTCGCGGCGTGTTTGCACTCTCATTACGTATCGGTCGTACGTGTCTTCTGGGACGTTCTCACTGTTCCTCCCCGCACGCGGGACAGAACCCCGCGGTCGCCGGGATTTCGGTGCCACAGTAGATACAGTACGCCGAGTCGTCGTCGGTTCCGGGTGGTACCGGGTCCGCGCCCGGGTCGGAATCCGGCGCCGGCGACGATCCGTCACCCACCGCCGACTCGACGCGTTCGCCACCGACCGTCGCGTCGCTGAGGACGCTGTCCGCGACGTCGGTCTCACCGCCGCCACCGACCTCGGAGTCCTTGACGACGCTGTCGTCGACGACGGTTCGTCCCTCGCCGTCACCCTCGCCGGTATCGATGGACGATCCCTGGACGATACTGTCGTTGACGGTGGTGCTCCGGTCGTGGATTTCCGTGCTGTCGTCGACGACGGTGGTGCTCCGGTCGACGGTCTTTCGCTGATTCCCCGCGACCACGTCACCGTCGGATTCGGCCGTCTCGACGGCGTCGCGTGCGGCACCGACGGCCTCGTCCACGACGTCGCCGATGGGGTCCGATCCTCCGGATCCCTCGGTCGGTCCCGAATCGGCGGCCGTCTCGCCGGCACAGGCCGGACATTCGGGGCCGCTGTACACCTCGTTGTGTTCGTCGCAGTAGGGCATTCGTTCAGTCCTCCTCCCCCGCCTCCCCGCCGATGTCCGAGCGGTTGACGACGCTGTCCTCGACGGTGGTGCTCTCGTCGTTGACCTCGGTGCTCCGGTCGACCTGTGTCGTGCTCCGATCGACGTCCTTCCGTTGGTCCCCCGCGACCACGTCTCCCTCGACGGTGATCTCCGTCCCGCCATCCCCGACAGAGCCGATGCTCGCGTAGCGGAACTCCTCGATGTCCGGGGGGTGTTTGCGTGTCCGTTCGATCATCGACGCGAACAGCCTCCGCGTCCGCTCCCGCGATTCGGCGGGGTCCTCGACGGTCCGCCAGGCACGGCTGGCGATCTGTCCCTGGTCGTGGTCGGTCACGTCGGCCGGCACCAGCGCCGACCGCTCCCAGACTGCCGTCACGTCGAACACCCACGGCCCCACGGCGTCGACGTCGTTGTTCGCCCGG
Source organism: Haloplanus litoreus (assembly GCF_045690335.1). Lineage (GTDB taxonomy): Archaea > Halobacteriota > Halobacteria > Halobacteriales > Haloferacaceae > Haloplanus > Haloplanus litoreus. The sequence continues at coordinate 1,271,101 of NZ_CP147874.1, forward strand.
ATGTGTTCCAGAAGCTCCGGCGTGAGGACCCCGACCCGGTCGGCGAGTGTCAGCGTCCCCTCGTCGGAGCGAATCTCGGGATTGGCTACCGCGACGTTGCGACCGAGCGTCACGTCGTCGCGGGCGCTCACCGAGAAGGCAAAGAGATCCGACGCTTCGAGGATCCCCTCGGATCGGACGTCACCGACGACGACCAGCGGGGCGTTCGCACGAAGGGTCGTCTCGGCGGTCACCGTTCCGTAGACGACGGTCGGTTCGTCGACCGTCACGTGGTCGCCGACCACGTCGCCGTACACCCGGACCGGTCGCGGCTCCCAGTCGTCCATCCGGGACCCCGGTGCGGTGACGTCGACCTGTCCCTCTGAGACGACCGACCCGACGATCCGTGCGCCGACGACCGGCGTCTCCCCGTCCGTGTCGGCGCCCGTGTGGGCCGCGCCGCCGTGTTCGAGACTGACCGCACTGCGGCCGAACACGTCACCGCGGATCTGGGCGCCGTACTTGCAGTCCACCTCGTCGGCGTAGATGCCGACGTCTTCCTGGGGCTTGTAGATCGAGCCCTTCTCCAGGGTGACCTGCCAGTTGAGCTGTCGGTACGCGTTTTCGCGGGGAACGAGCACCTCCTCACAGGTCTGGTCGGCCCGGACCGTCGCGAAGTTCGTGTTGTCCGTCTCCACCTTCTCCGAGGTGATCGCTCCCTTGGCCTCTTCAGGCATCGGCTGCAACCTCCCGGCGTTCCACCGACTCCGCTGTCCGCTCGGTCGCCTCCGACCGTCCCGTGTTGCCGAGCTGGTACTCCGCCAGCGCGTCGACGAAGCGGTCGAGCGTCTCCTCACGCTGCCGGAGGATGTCCGGATCGGCGAACTCGCCGTCCTGGCGGGCCAGTTGGTCGCGAACCTCGTCCCGCTGGACGTACTCCGTCACCGCACTCGCCATGTCGCCGTAACTGTGGGTCGGATGCTCCCGAAGGTAGTTCACGTACGGCTGGGCGCGGGTCGGGTCCTCGTCGGCGCTGCCGCGTGCCAGCACCGGCAGAACGCGAATCTCCTCGTTTCCGTTCCGCTCGACGCCGACCACCCAGAACGGAACCTGAACCGTCGTCAGCCCCGACATCCCCGGGACGGGCGTCTGGAGCGAGTCGATGGTGTTCGCGGTACCCTCGCGGTCGTCGAGGAAGTCGTTGATGGCGGTGAGGAAGCCGTTTCGGCTCTCGATGACTGCGTCCAGTCGGCGGTCGTACTCCCGGATCGAGCCGTCACTCAGCCGGCTGGCCGCCTCCGCAGTGGTCGTCCGCGCCGCTTCGAGATCCGCCACCTCCGATTCGACCTGCTCGAACTGCTCGCGATTGCCGGAGATGGCCCCGACGAATCGGTCCTTCAGCCGGCGGATACTGCCGCGATAGTCCTCGAGGATGTCGCCTCGGCGCCGTTCGAACTCCGCGCGCTTCTCGTCGACCTGTTCTTTGAGGTCGTCGACCAGCCCCTCCATCGCCTCGCGCTGGGCCGCCGCCTTCGTCTGTTCGATTTCGGTGAGTCGACGTTCCAGCGCCTCGATTCGGTCGTTGAGCCGATTGACTTCCCGGTTCGTGTCGTCGAGTTTGTTGGCCAGGTCCCGACGGAGATTGTCGAGGGAGTTCTGGAGGTTGGCCATCTGCCCCTCCATCCCGTTCGCGACTGCCCTGCCGATCTTTCGCTCGTCGACGTCGCTACTCGACATGGTTAGAGCCTCCGTTCGACCGTCTTCGCGGCCTCGTAGTCCGATCTAACTTGATTGTACTGTCGCTCGGCTCGTTCTTTGATCTGTTCGTACTGTGTCATGTCTATCATCTTCTGTTCCTTGTTCTGTCTGACTTCCTCGGCGTCGCGTTCCAGGTCGTCGGCGCTCTCCATGATCGGTTCGCGGAACGCGTAGTAGAGGCTCCGCCACGTCTCGCCGAAGACGGCCCCGCCGTCCGTGACGCGGGCGGTGTCCACGTCGCCGTGGATCTCACAGTGCCCACCGTCGGGACCCAGGTCGGGGAGCGTGTTGTACGCCCACTTGAGCGATTCGGAGAGTTCGGGAATTTCGTGCTGAATGTCATTTCGGATACTCTCCGTGAACTGGCCGTCGTACCCCTTGTTGAGGTCACGGTCGCTCAGCGCCGCCCCGAGGCTCCCCGTCTCCGAACTGAGGATTTCGGACACGAGGTCGAGGCGGCCGTCGAGGTCCTCGACGCGTTCGGCGAGACACTCCGCACAGACGTGTCGGTGAACGGACTCCTCGACCGCCTCGCTGTAGTCGTCGTAGTGGTCGTCCACCGTCCCCTCGTTCGACTGGAGCCGCTCCGCGAACGATGTCGCCGTCTCGTTGACGAACGTCCGCTGGTCCTGGGCCTGCGAGAGCAGGTCACCGCTCACCGCTTCCTGTTCGACGCCCCGAATCTCGTTTACCTCGGCCTCGCTCTCGCCGGCCGTACGCTGGGTCGTCACCACCGGCAGGTCGCTCCCCTGCTGGAAGTGCTCCTGCTCCGCCAGCGTGCCGATACTCCGGCTCTGAGCGTCGTTCGCGTGGACGTTCACGTCCACCACGTCGTGGGAGACGTCCGACGCGATGTCGGTCATCCGGTCTATCTGGTCCAGTAGCGGCCGTTCGAGCTGGCCGTGTTCGTCCACGTCCGGCGCGAACGCCGTCGCAGCCTCCGGCGACACGACCGACGAACCGCCGAGGCTGTCCTCGTAGTCCTCGACCAGTTCCTCGAGGCGTTCACCCTCCGCGGTCAGCGCGTCGCCGTCGATGTTCGCGAGTTCCAGTCGCGTCCGTGGCGCCTGATTCAGCCCGTCGAAGATCATGAACCGCTCCTGATACGGAACCAGATAGAACGGAACCGTCACCTGCGAGACGAACGACACCTCGCCGTCCGGCTCGTTCCGACGGATGTTCTGTCGATTCTCCTCGATCCGCTCGACCGCGTCCTGATACTGCGTGTAGGCGTAGCCGCCGCTCCCCGCGGCGACGAGTAGACCGATGCCGATCAACGGTAGCGACGGGGTGTTCCCGCCGATCACCCCGAACAGGAGGAGGAAGATTCCGATCCCGACCCCTCCGATTCCGATCACTTTCATCCGATTTTTCCGATCCTCTGCCTCGTCGATGGCGTCCTCGTAGCGCTTCCGGCGCTCGAAGAACTCCCCTGCTGCGTCGGCAAATGCCCGGGCCAACACTTCGGTCCTGGCGATCCGATCGTCCACCGGACCGTCGCCTCCGAGCATCCCCGGTGCCTGATAACTCATGCAATCTGAGATAATCGACGTCATACATAAAATTGAGGTCCGCCTCGGGGATGACCCCGCCTCAGTCGGCTCCGATGTCGCACGCGTCGACGGCGATTCGACGGTCCTCGTTCTGCCCGAAGGCCTATACCACCCTCGTCCGGAGGTGGGGGCATGCAGGTGCAGGTTCTGGAGTTCCAGTACGAGTCGACGAGCATCGAGGAGATGGAGTCTCAGATCAACGCCTACCTCGACCACCACGACGTGGCCGACGTCCAGTTCTCCCGGTGGGAGGATACGATGGTCGCCTTCTTCATCACCGGGGAGTGAGCCCCGACTGGCCGTCGGTTGCCGGCCCGCTCGGACGGCTCGTTCCGAGTCAGGTCCGGCCGTCGCCGCCCCGTGGTCGGGACACAGTTACACCACTCCGTCTCAGGGGAACTCCTGCCCGCAGTCCATGCAGAAGGCGTTGGAGTAGGGCTCCTCCGAGCCACAGTTGGGACAGACGAGGATCTTTTCGGGCTCGTCGCCCCGTGTGTCGCTACCCCCGTCGCCCCGTGTGCCGTCACCGCTGCCGCCGCCCGGACCGCCCTGAACGATGGTGGTGTCGCCCCCGGACGAGTCGCCGCTCTCGCCGCTGACGATGACGTTGTCGGCGGTGTCCTCGGCCGCTGCCTCCGCGGCCCCGCCCATGCTGTCCATCGCCTTGTCGGTGGTTCGTTCCACACGGTCCATGGACCCCTCCATCATGTCCTTCATCTCCTCGCGGAACTGCTTCTGGTCCTCGACGCGCTCACGTTCCTTCTCGGCCTTGTTGGCCTCCTGGCGAGCCTTCGCCAGTTCGTCGCTCTCTTGGGCGCCGAGCGAGTCGAGTTGGTCGGCGTTCAGATTCTCCGCCTTGTCCATCTTCGCGAGGTCGACCATCCCCTCGTCCGTGTCGTCCATGCTGGCGAGGGTCTGTGCGTCCACGTCGTCACGAGCCTCGAGGCGCTCCTTCTCGACGTCCACCTCGTGGCTCTCCTTTTCCATCTCCATCTCCTGTTTGCGCTCCTGCTTGTCGAGTTTCTGCTCGTCTTTCTTCCGCTTGAGATCGACCAGGTCCTCGATTTCGGAGACGTCCTGTTCGTGTTCCTGCTCCCGCTCTTTCAGGTTCTGTTCGTGGCGGATATCCTCGCGCTCGACTTCGGATTCGGTCCGTCGGGTCTTGACGTCCTCCTCGTGTTCGACGTTCTCCCGGTCGGCCTTGTGGCCGTGACGGCGCCGTTTGTCCTTGAGATCCTGTCGCTGTTCGAGGTTTTGCTCTTCGAGCGTGTGGTCGGCGTTCATCTCGGCCGACTCCCGTCGGACGCGCTGGCCCTCCTCGTGAACCTTGTCCTCGGTCCGGCGCTCCCGGTCCTGCCGATCCAGTTCGCTCTCGCGTTCCTTGATGCCCACCCGTTCCTCGCGGATATCGACGTCCTTGCGACCCTGTCGGATCTCCTCCCGGTCGTCGTCGTAGTCGAAGGAGACGAGTTCGACGAGTTCGAGACCGTTGCTCTCGAGGACCGACCGACACTGCTTCTCGATTTCCCGGGACACTCGCCGTTTGACCTCCCGATTACCGTACAGTTCCTCGTGTTCGTACCCGGAGATGGTCGCTTCGAGTGCGTTCCGAATCGCCCGCCCCAGTAACTCGTTGAACGTTCCCGTCGTCAGCACGTCCCGGTCCGCCATCATCGACCGGAAGAACGTCTCGGGATCGTGCATCCCTACGTCGAGTTCGACGGTGACGTCGACGAGGTAGTCACTCGCCGTCCGAACGTCGTCGAACGAGCGCGTGACGGTGGTTCGCCCCTCCTGAACCAACACGACCGTGAGATCGTGGCTGGACCGGAGCTCCCGAATCTGTTTGCCGAGACTGTCGAGTCTGTGCTTGCCGGGGTCGAGCGTCTCGACGAGTTTCCCGTTCTGGAGCAGGAGCGCACGGTTCCCCGCCTCGATTTCGACGTCCTTTCGCCGGCTGAGCGTGGCGAGCAGTCCGTCGCCGTCGAGTGCCGCCCCGTCGACGCGTTTGGCGAACTCGTCGTTCGGCAGCCGCCAACTGCCGTCCCCGGCGTCCGATCCCGACCCCTGGTGACCGCCGGCACTGGTCAAGTCCTGCCCGCAGTTGGCACAGAACTGTGCGTCGACCGGGAGCGACTCGCGGCAGTTCGGGCAGTTCGTTGACAGCGACTCTCCACAGTTGGGACAGAAGTCGCCGTCGGACGGTACGCTTCCACTACAGTTCGGGCATGTCGAAGGCATTCGTTGAGTCTCCCGTGGTTCACGAACGCACGCCGGCCCACTCCCCCACAGAGTGCGCTCGACGAACCTCGTTATCGGAAAACATGATACGAGGATGGGAATAAATGTTGTCCCGAGTGTGAGGGCGACGGCGGCGGGTCCTCCCGTTCCTGTTTCTCTGCACGAACGACGTGGTGGCCCGCACGTCCGGTGAGTTCGCCGACAAAATTCAGAATATAGACATGTCGGGCGGGCAAAGATTGAAGACGATCGATTCGCAGGCTGTCAGTATGGTCGTTGCACAGACACTCTCTGTCGTACTGTACGGCGCGGCCGTCGCCGGAGATCATCCGGACATCGACGCTCCGGAGAACCTCTCGAACTTCAGTGGTTTCCTGCGTATCGGGGCGATCATACTCCTCCTCGTGGGCCTGGCGACTGCCGTCGGCAACCTCAGTAGTTCGGCGTTCGCCGCGACGGGATTTGCCTTCGTCGTCGTCGTGTTGCTCGGCCTGTACGATTACACCATCATCGCGAAGAAAAAGCGCAAGGCGGCGAAGGACACCGTCGCCAAGGCCGGGAAGGAGTACCTCGAAACGAAAAAGGAAGTCGAGAAGGGGCCGGATCAGGTGACGAACGTACAGGGGGACGTGGTCGACCGCAAGCACCAGCAGACACACGTCGACCGAAGTACCACCAGCGTCGACACCATCGATCAGAGTACGACCCACGTCGACCGGAGCAAGACCGTCAAGGACCAGCGCACCCAGGTCGAAGACAGCGTCGTCAACCGCTCGGATATCACCGCCGCCGCCGAGGGTCGCTCGGGCGACGCGACCGGTGCGAATCCAGGCGACCAGCACCCGGGAACCGGTGCCCAGCCACGGGGTGGCGCCCAGCCACACACCGAACGGTCGCCGCAGGGGGGCCACTCGCCTCCGGACGCCCAGCAGTCGCCCGGAACACGTGCCTCGGGTGGCGGCTCCCACTCGGTCGATCAGCACGCTCCGGAGGGACGGCGGCGACAGAGTGGTCACCCCGGGAACGGGTCGGAGTCCCCGGACCAGTCCGAGGGTGGTACCCGGTATTGTACGAGCTGTGGGGAGGAAGTCGAGGCGGACTGGAACACTTGCATCAGCTGCGGCGCCGACCTTTGAGACGGATTGGTGTGACCGATTCCCGACCACGGGGCGGCGACGGCCGGACCTGACTCGGAACGAGCCGTCCGAGCCGGTACCGGCGCCGAGTTACCTGATCGACGACGAACAGTACGGGCAGTGGCTCGCCTTCTCCGGAATCTCCTCACCGCAGTAGGGACAGAACTTCGTGTCGTCGTCGCTCGTCGAACTCGACGCGCCTTCCCCTTCGGAACGTCCCGTCGACGGCCGCCCGTCGCCCCCGGTTCCGGCGGCACCGACCACCGGCGTTTCCTCCGCACCCGAACGCGACTCGCTGTCCGCCGTGTTCGACGGCGTCGTTCCCGCGTCGGCCGCGGCGGTGCCGGGCGCCTGCCGCGGTCGCTCGTTCCGCTCCCGGTCGGAGTCCGCTCGTCGTTCGCCCTGCCGTTGCCGAGTGGCTCCCTCCTGTCGGTCGGTCCGCGCCCCTCCTTCGGGGGTGGCCGAGTGCGACGTACGACCCGTCTCGGTCGTCACGCTCTTGGATTCGAGCATTCGGTCCCGCGCCAGATAGCCGAGAGCGAGTCCAACCCCCGACACTGCGACGCCCCCGACTCCCTGTCCCGCGCCGGACGCCACCGATCCGACGACCGACAGGACGAGCAGCCCCATTCCCACGTACCACGCGTAGGCACTCCCCCGACGGATCCAGAGTCCGATCCCGACGTTCAGCAAGCCGGCGACCCCGTAGATGCCGACGACCAGTCCTATCGACCCGCCGATTCCCACCCCGACGGGTTGCCGACTCAACATCCACCCGAGGTAGCCCGCCGCGACGACCGAGAGGATGCCCAGTGCGATGTAGTAGTTCGACCACCAGTTGTCCCACCGGCGAGTTGTCATGTGGGTGTTCCGTGTCTGACTACCGGTAAAAAGTCTACCGACTATCGTATCAGAAAAGCTAGTTATCTTCCCCGGTCGGGGCCAGGATAGCCCACTAATCGGCCGCAATCTACGGGGTGACGGTGACCTAGCCTAGCCGTTCCAATGGTCGAGGCTCGGATCGGTCTCCGCGAGCGCGTCCTCGATGTGCTCCTGGCGAACGTGCTGTATCTCGTCGGCTTCGACCGCCTCCTGTAGCGCCGCGAGCGCGGCGTCGTTGGCGACGACTTCCAGGTCACGCCCCGAGTATCCCTCGCTCAGGCGCCGGATTCGTTCCCAGTCGATCTCGTCGGGGAGTGCCGGTCGGTCCCGGAGGTGGACGCGGAGAATCGCCTCGCGCGCCGCCGAGTCCGGTGGCGGCACCTCGATACGCTCCTGAAACCGACTCGTCGCTGCGCCGTCTACCTCGTCGGGGATGTTGGTCGCCGTCACCGTGATGACGTCCTCCCCGCGGGTCTCGGTCAGCTCCGTGAGAAACTGGTTGACCATCTGGCGCTCGCTCTGTGTCTTCTGTGACCCGCCGCTGCGGGATGGCATCAGCGCGTCCACTTCGTCGAGGAAGATCAGACAGGGTTGATTGTCCCGAGCGACGTCGTAGAGTTCGGAGACGTTGTCCGCCGCCTCCCCCACCAGTGAACTGGTGATGTCGGTGGGCTCGACGTCGATGAAGTTGTAGCCGAGTTTGCCCGCGAGCGCCCGCGTGATGTACGTCTTTCCGGTCCCCGGCGGGCCGTAGAGCATGATTCCGTTGACCACACCGAGGTCGTACTTCTCGTACAGGTCCGATCGCTCTAGTGGGTCGATCACCTTGTCCCGAAGCGTCCGTTTGAGTTCGTGCATCCCCCCCACGTCATCGAAGTCGAGAGCCGGCGGCGACTCCAGATACTCGCAGGCGTCTTCGACCGTCTCCGCCGCGGCCGATCCGCCGTCGGTCCCGTCGCTCGCGGAGTCGTCCGTGTCGCGTGAACGCTCGTCGCTCGCCTCGCCCCCACGCTCCCCGGCCACCGGACCTGCCTCCTCGACCGACTCCGACTGGCGGAGTTGTTCGGCCACCGTCGCCAGATTCCGCGCCAGGTCGCGGCGCTTCTCCGCGAGCGAGTCGCTCGACTCGGTGTCGGCCAGATCCGCCATCGCCTCGGCACACTGCTCGTAGTACGTCGCGGCCTTCTTCGCGTTCCCCTGTGATCGAAGCCGATCGGCCTTCGCACGGCACTTCTCGTAGCGATCCTGGAGAATGTCTCGCTGGATGCTGTCGTCCATACTCGCGCTCGGACGCTCAGAGACCGTGTTCGCTCATGTCGTCCTCGATGTCGATCTCCTCTTCTTCCTGGATGTCGACCGACGCTTCCACGCTGGCCGAAACGCCGGCAGCGCCGTTCTCGATGTCGATCTCCTCTTCGTCGAGCTGGCCCTTCTCTACCTCCTCGATTTCGCCCATGACGTCGTCGTCGGTGCTCATCGACATGTCGCTGGAGGTGAAGTTGAAATCCAGGCTCCCCTGGATGCGCTCCATCATGTCGACTTCCATGTCGAAATCGACCATCTTCTCTTCCATCTTTGCCTCGAACTCGTCGACCTGGAGGTCCTCGTCCATCACGTCGTCGATGGCCAAATCCGGTGTCTTGTTGCTCCGCTGTTCCTGTAGCAGTTCGCGGGCCCCCTCGATGGAGAGGATCGTTCCGTACTTCATCGACGTCTTCTGGTACTTTTTCTGTTTGAGCTGGTACTGCTTCTTCTGGTTTTTGGCTTTCTTGGCGAGATTCTGCTTTCGCATTTCGTCCTCGCCGGCCGCCTCCGTCACCAGTTTCTTGTACTTGCTTCGGTGGTCCTCGATCTCGTCCTCGATGCGATTGCGCTGGCGCTCCAGTTTGATCTTGTCACGCCGGAGGTCGTCCTCGGAGTAGACCTCGGTACTCAACAACGTCTGATCAGCGGTGCCGAACTTGCTTTTGACCCAGTTTCGAACTTCCATGATTCGTGTGTCGTCGTCTCGTCGTGATAGTTTCCCCGCCCGATACATCAGCCCGCAGACGTGATCGTCACAGCTCCGGTTTCACCGTCAGAACCGTCCCCACGACTCCAAGGACCGCACCGAACGCGGCCGCTAGGACGAGGAGTTTCATCTCGCCGACGGTGACCTGGAGCATCCGCTCGCCCATCGTCGCCTCGACGTAGATGACCGTCGCCCCCGCGAAGAGTCCCCCGAACGCGCCGAGGTGGATTCGACGCTCCATGAACATGAAGACGCCGAGTACGAGTGCGACGCCGATGACGGTGTTGAGTGTGAGCACGCCGGCGGACAGCCAGTGGACAGGTGCCATGAATCGTTTCCCCTCGACGTTCAGGCTGGATGTCCATATCCATTGACTTAAAATTTCCTCCCAACAGGAGCCAATTCGTTTCTCCATTCTGGAGGCTGAGATGCGAAACCCCAGGGGAGAAACACTTTAATGACTCGGGGGCGACGTATGCGAACGAGCGTGACCGACAGTGACCAGATCCGCTGAGAGGCCGTCCCCGGCCCCACGGCACGTCGACGGCGACTCACACGTCGCTCCCGCCCCCCACCGATGAACGACGGCCCGGAGTACCTGTACGTCGTCGACTACGCGGACGACGCCGAGCGAAAGCGCGTCGAGTACCTGTTCAACAACTGGTCGGAAGGTGACCTCTCCCGGCCCGAGGGCGTGGTTCGCCTCGCATCCGACGTGGACCACGAGGGACTGTACGAACGGCTCGTTTCGAAGGTCCCCGAGGAACGGATCCGGGCCTACCGACTGGAGGAGGGCCGAACCGAGGTGTCGCCGACGACCCGGACCGTCGAGCGGACGGTGCCGGCGAAGGCGGACGCCGTCCAGACGTTCCTCGAGTACATGCTGTCGAAGAAGAAGGCGGTACTGCAGTCGGCGGCACACAACGAGTACGAGTTGTACACGAAGAAAGGCCGGGCGACGACCACGTACGACCTCGACGAGGGGAGCGACGGGACGACGGTGACGATTCGGATCACGGGCTACGCGGACGCGTCGTCGTTTCTGGCGGACTTTTTCGAGTCAGAACTGCGGGATTACGCAGCGAGCCAGCGGAGCTGAATCAACGCATGAGCAACTGCAAAGATCGATTTCGGGATCTCACTCACACGAAGAATCGCGTTCTGAACGAGGACCTGTCCGCGCTCCAGCGGCAGTCCGACCGCGCCCGTATCGAACGGTACAACGAACTCAAGGCCGACGAGGAGACGTTCGTCTTCGAGTTCACCGCCGAGTGCCCCGACTTCTTCACCGGAGCCGAGGAGGACCGGGTCCGAAGCGAGTTCCGTCTCGCCCGACTCCTCGTGGCGGCGAGTTTCTACGCCGATGGGGACCTTCCCGCCGCGATGGCGGGCGACTTCGTCGACGCCGAACTCCAGGCAGTCGTCGATTTCGACCGCTACAAGCAGTTCGACGCCCTCTCCGAGGACCAGATCGCCACCCGAGTCCGCCGGATGGACGGTGAGGTGTACGAACTCGTGACCGAGTACACCGCCACCCAACTCGACGACTTGGACGACCTGCTCGACGACCCCGACGTCCAGCGCGACGTGATGGAGCGCCTGATCGAGCGCTACGAGGAGCGCCGTGAGAAGATCCGCGAGGGCTTTTTCGTCTACGTCGAGAATCAGGGGCTGGTCCACACCGTCGAGACCATCGAGGAAGCGATTCGGGCCGTCGGCGCCGCCGAGGCCGAACGCGAGCGCGTCCAAACCGAACTCGAATCCGGGCTCGACGACCTCTACGAACGTCTGGAGGGCGAGGTGCGCGCGGAGTTTCGCGACCTGGAGACCGAGCTTCTCGAACTGGCGGTGAGCGCCGACGCGGGCGACGACGACGCGGTTCGCTCGGGCCTCCCGACGGTCGCGTCCCGGATCGAGGGGTATGCCGACCGGCGCGGGGCGGCGACGGCGGAGCTCTCCGCACAGATCGAGGCGGTCGAGGGGATGCAGACCGATCTGCAGGCGCAGGTTTCGACCCTCGAATCCCTCCGCGAGGAGACGACGTCGGCCGCCCGCGAGGCCGTCCGTGAGGAGACGTCGGACCTACTCGACGACGAGCTATCGGCCCTCCACGAGCAACACGAGCGTCTAGAGGCGGAGGTCCGCCGGCTGGAACGCGAACGCGAGCAGTTGGCCGCGGCGACCGAGCGCCTCGACGAGAAACAGGCCGATCTGGAAGCGGCTGTCGGCGGCGCCGACAGCCCGGACGTCGACACGGGCGGTGACGTGGTGACGACGCCGATGGCCCGGCTGTTCGAGATGGACTACCTCGGCCGATTCGACATCTCGATGCACGAGGCGGAGACGATCCACACGCCGGAGGAGTCCCGCCCGATCCCCGACGGCTACTGGGAGGATCGGAGCGAGCGCCGGAGCGACCACGCCCGGCTACTCGACCTGCTCCCCGAAGACGAGACCCCGGAGCGATACCCCCACAACCGGTGTGCGCGGTACGAACTGACCGACGAGCGGTACCTCGGTCTGTCGCGTGACCCGGAACTCGTCGTCGAGGCACGGGTCGTCAACAATCTCGACGCACACGCACGAACCGGCTTCGACGCCGCGCCCGCCGACGTAGACCGCCTGCTGGACGCTGTCAACCCCGTCGTCTACGAGGCCGAACGCGAGGGGTATCACTACCTCCTCGGTCTCGCGTCGCCGACGGGGTGGTCCGAACGTGCCCGCCGACAGGTCGGCGGCGAGGGGGAGGAGGGCGGGAGCCGGTTCAGCCGGAAGGTGAGCCTGTGCCTGATCGACCTCCAGACTGGCGAGTTGTACTACGACGAGCACGACCCCGTGATCGCCGACAACGCGGCGCTGTTCGAACCTCCTGTCGCGTCCGAGCGCGTGGCGGCGTGTACGGCACACGTCCGCGAGACGTACGTCGACGACGTGACCGCGGACTCCGTCACCCTCGACGAGGTCCGCGAGGCCGGGTTCGATCCGCACGTCGTCAAGGGAGCGTTCAACGAACTGGCGGCCGCGGGCGTCGGCGAGCAGTTCTACCTCGACGAGTTCGGCCTGACGCTGGATCTCGACTGACGGGGGGTTTGCGCCCCGGAGTCAACAGGTAATTAACGAACGGCGGCCTCGCTCCGGGCATGGACGCCGCGCTGGTCATCCTCGACGGGTGGGGACTCGACGGCCCGGGGCGAAACGCCGTTTCGGCCGCCGATACGCCGACCTTCGACCACTTCCTCGCGACCGGTTCCTCCGGCACGCTCGACGTATCCGGTCGCCGTGTCGGTCTCCCCGAGGGGCAGATGGGCAACAGCGAGGTCGGCCACCTCAACATCGGCGCCGGCCGCGTCGTCACCCAACCGCTGGCTCGCATCGACGACGCCATCGACGACGGCTCCTTCTTCGCGAACGACGCCCTCGTCGGCGCCGTCGACCACGTCCGGTCGACCGGCGGCCGTCTCCACCTGATGGGCCTGACCAGCCCCGGTGGGGTCCACTCCCACCAGCGACACCTCCACGCCCTGCTCGAGTTCGCCGCCCGGAACGACGTCGAGGCGGTCACGCACGCCTTCACGGACGGGCGCGACACGTCGCCGATGGCCGGCGCCGACGCCCTCGCCGACCTCGAAGCCGTCGTCGACGATCACGGCACGGGCGACGTGGCCACCGTGATCGGCCGCTACTACGCGATGGATCGGGACGAGAACTGGACGCGGACGAAACGCGCCTACGACGCCATCGTCGACCGGGAAGCCGACCACGAGGCACCGACAGCGGTCGACGCCGTCGAGGCCGCCTACCACCGCGACGAGACCGACGAGTTCGTCGAACCGACGCTGATCGACGACGCGCCGGCACTTCGCGACGGCGACGCCGTCGTCTTCGCCAACTTCCGGGCGGACCGCGCCCGCCAACTCGTGCGGATGCTCACGAACGTCGACCCCACGTGGCCCGTCCCCGTCGACCCGCCCGAGACGCACCTCGTTACGATGACCGCCTACGACGAGCGATTCGACTTTCCCGTCGCCTTCCCGCCGACCGAACTGCCGGACACGCTGGGCGAGACGCTCTCCCGGGCCGGCAAGACCCAGTTACGCATCGCCGAATCCGAGAAGTACGCCCACGTCACCTACTTCCTCAACGGCGGCCGCGAGGTGAAATTCGAGGGCGAACGGCGACGGATCGTCGAGAGTCCAGACGTGCCGACGTGCGATCTGCGCCCGGAGATGAGCGCCGCCGCCGTCACCGACGCCGCCATCGACCACATCGAGCGCGAGGACCCGGACGTCCTCGTCTTGAACTACGCCAACCCCGACATGGTCGGGCACACGGGAGACTTCGAGGCGGCCGTCGAGGCAGTCGAGGCGGTGGACCGCCAACTGGCCCGACTGGTCGACGCCGTCCACGTCGCGGGCGGGCACGTCCTCGTCACTGCGGACCACGGCAACGCCGACGACATGGGGACGGCCGACGACCCCCACACCGCCCACACGCCCAATCCGGTGCCGTTCGTCTACCTCGCGCCCGGCGACGACCCGTCCGGCGGCCGGCGGGTTCGAGCCGACGGCTCCCTGTGTGACGTGGCACCGACGCTCCTCGAACTGATCGGCGTCGACCGTCCCGCGGCGATGACCGGCGAATCGCTTCTCGACTGATCACGACGCGAGCAGTCGATAGACCGGGCCGACGAAGGCGAGGACGGCGAGCGCCGCCGCCCCGACGACGACGCTCGGGTCCATCACCGCCGACAGCGACGCCGTCCGGAGCGTGGCCACGGAGTCGCCCGCGACGACGCCCGCCGTCACCCACGGCACCTCGCCGACGGCGGTGCCGAGCGCGAACGCGCGCGTGGAGACGCCGGCGACGCCCGCGCCCGCGGAGACCACATCCGACGGAAGCGGGAGCAGGCGACTGCCAACGACGCTCCGCAGGTCGCCCGTCTCGGCGACCAGTCGCTCCCCGGCGGCCGCCATCCGCCCGTCACCCGTCCCTCGCCCCGCCAGCCAGTACGGTGGGAGACTCGTCAGGACGACCAGTCCGAGCGCCAGCGGAACGCCCGCGAGGCCGAGGCCGTAGCCGGCGACGACGGCGAGCAGCGTCGTCGGCCACGCGAACAGCGGCCGGACGACGGCGACGGCGACGAGTGCGGCCGTCAGGCGGACCGGATCCGCGGCCACCCACGCCAGCCGACCCAGCACCCACGACGGCGAACTCGCCCAGGCGAGCGCGGCGACCAGGCAGACCAGCCCCGCCCCGGCGACCAGCCGCACACGACGATCCATACCGGTCGGTCGTCGGCTCCCCCCAAGTGTCCTTCGCGTGCGCGCCGAGACGTTCTTGTCGAGGCACGTCGAAGGGAGGTCGTGACCGAACGGACACCGGCGGACGAGCGCGTCGAACTCGCCCTCGACTTGCTCGCCAACCTCGAACACGAGGACCTGCCGCTGCCGGCGGCCGTCGACCGCATCGAGACGGTGACGACCGATCCGACGCTCGTTCGGCGGGTCCTCGACGAGGCCGAACTGCGTGGCATCCTCGAACGCGAGGACGGCCGGATCCGGGTTCGACGGGGGAGTTACGTCAGCTTCGAGAGCGACGTCGTCGTCCGCGAGGGCGACTTCGACTGCCGGCGCTGTGGCGCGTCCCTCTCCACCGGCCACTTCGTCCGGTTCGAGACCGACGAACTCGGCCCCTTCGGCTCCTCCTGCGTGCGAAAAGTGCTCGGCCGCGAGTAGCTAGCGGCCCTGTCTGAGCTCCTCGATCAACTGCTGGATCGTCCGCCGTTGGCGTTCGAGCCGTTCGTTCTGTGCCTCGACCGCCTCCCGAAGGGCCGCGAGTTCGCGGGCAACCGTCGGATCGTCGACGACGCCAGCCGACTCGAAACCGGAGTCGCCGAAGCCCTCGGCCGGATCGGCGCTCCCACCCGCGGCCGCAGTCTCGGCTTCGGTCCCGGCTCCGGCGCCGGCCGTGACGCCCTCGTCCGTCGCCGCCTCTCGCCGCTCGTCCGTGCCGGCCACGTCGCCGTCGACGCCGCTCGTATCCAGCGGCCCGGGCCCGTCGCCGAACGACACCGTACCGCGTCCCTCCGCGCCGTCGGCCGCCTCGGCGTCGTCTTCTGCTGTGGCCGCCCGAAGCGCGTCCAGGTCGTCGACGTCGTGGTAGCTACACACGGCTGCGACGAGCCCCTCGCGGAGGGCCCGCGCCTGGTCGTTCGGGGCCTTGAACCGCTCCTGTCTGCCGCCGACGGTGACGACGACGGAGGTGGCGACGCTCCCCTCCTCGAAGTCGAGGTCGGTCACGTCGTCGAAGTGGTACTCGTCGTACTCCTCGTCCCAGACGGCCTCGCCGATGTGTCTCACCAACCGTGCGCTCGTGATCACGACGGTGAGTTCGCTGAACCGGTAGGTCTGTTTCACCGTCTCGCCGGGGTCCGTGACGCCGCGGGCGTTCAACACGCCCGCGAGCACCGGGTGGATCACCTGATCGAGCTGTTTCGTCGGCACCGAGAACGAGCGCTCGCCGTCGAGGCCGTAGTCGAGCGTGATCTTGGCCTTGCGTCGCCCTTCGGAGACGCCGACGTGTTCGGCATCGTGGGGGAACTCCTCGACCGCTTCGTCGGAGAGGAGTCCTTCCGCCCGGTAGACGAGCGTCCGCGTCGGCGTCACGAGGAGTAGATCCTCGCCGCCGAGTCCGACGCGTGCCGCCACGGACTCGTCGTCGAGGCTGGACTGGACGATCTCCGGCAAACTCATGGGCGGAGTGTCCCCGCCGCGGATGATAAATCCGGGGGGTGGACCGATATGGGAAGCTTCAAGGGGTGGATTTCCCTACGAGTGAGTGCGCCCGGGTGGCTTAGCTGGACATAGCGCCGCACTCATAGGGTATTCGAGCTTCGGTGCGGATACGCCTTGGAAGCCTCCGCCGCCCTCGAGGCCCGCCGAGCCTCGTACCTGGGACATGCGGAGATCGTGGGTTCGGAGCCCACCCCGGGCATTCTTCTCCCAACCGTCGAACGCCGACATCGCAGCGCCTTCTCCCGTTCGGCCGTCCATCGGGTTCTTTATACTAACCTCCTCTCCATCAGGTGAGCGTATGGGCACACGGGACTGGACGGGGACGGCGAAGACGGCCGTGGATCGCCTGCCTCCCCTCGATCGCGCGTCGTTCGGCCCGACCGGAGCCGTTCTCGCGGTGGCTACCGCCGTCGTCTTCTATCGACTCGGGGAACGGCCGCTGTGGTGGTGGGACGAGTCACTCTACGCGAACGCGGCACGCAACGTCGTCGACGGCGGACACTGGCTGATCCCCCATCTCGCCGGCTTCGATACGATCCACGCGTCCCCGTTCCTCGAGAAGCCGCCGCTGGCTATCTGGCTCGAGGCGCTCTCGATCGGCGTGTTCGGGCCGACGGAGTTCGCCGTCCGCGTTCCGTCGGCCCTCGCCGCAGTCGGGCTGACCGTCCTCGTGTACCTCGTCGGTCGTGAAGTGCGCGGACGGGCGGCGGGACTCGTCGCCGCCGCCGTGTTCTTGAGCACGCCGGCGGTCATCGTCGGCACGAACGCGGCGCGGTTCGGGGCCACGGATACGCTCCACACTCTCTTCGGTTCCCTCCTCGTCTCCCTCGTCTGGGTCCACGCGACCGGCCGACGCGACGTCTCCCCCACGCTCGTCGGCGGCGTCGCGTCCGCCCTCCTCCTGACCAAGGGCTTCGCTGCGGGCGCGTTCTTCCTCGCGCTCTTGCCCCTTCCGATCGTCCACCGCGAGCGGTTCTCCCCTCGGTTCGTCGGCGTCGCCACCGCCGTGACGACCGTCGCCGTGGGCTGGTGGGTGGCCGCGGCGTACCTCACCGTCGGCGACTACTTCGTCGAGGAGATTTTTCTCGAACCGGTCTGGCACCGCATCGTCGGCGCGGACACCGCCCCGACGAGCCACCGGACGCTCGTCCCCCTGTTCGAGTATCCGTATCTGACGAACTTCCAGTCGGCGTTTCGGCCCTGGTGGTTCCTCTTTCTCGTCGGTGCCGTCGTCGCGACGGTGACGGGCCGCCGTGTGCCACCGAACCACGGCGGTGAGGGGCTATCCCCGCGATTTCTCGTCTGGTGGGCCGTGGCCGTACTCGCCCCGTTCCTGTTTTTCGGCACGAAGATGTGGTACATCGTCCCGACGTTCGTCCCCGCGGCGCTCACGGTCGGCTGGCTCGTCGCGACGGCACTCGACGGGAGCACCGCCACCGGATCGACCGCGGAATCGACCGGGAAGCACGGCGACCGGTGGGTCACGGGCCGAGCCGCTGGTCGTTCCGCGGCGGTCGTCGGTCTCGTCACGGGAACCGCCCTCGCCGCCCTCGCTGGCGCCGACGGTCGGCTGTACGGACCGGGTGACGGCGGTGGGTCCCTCGTCGCCCCGACGATTCCGCCCGACTGGTCGGTCCTCGCCGTCGTGGCTGTCCTCTGTGTCGGTGCCTGGCTGGTGACCGCGGACGGAATCGAACCGACGTCGCTCTCGCTTCCGGGCGGGTTGTCGCTCGACGTGGACGCCTTCGTCCGCGTGTTGACCGCCGGCGCGGTGCTCGCACTCGTCGTCGGCGTCCTGGTCGGCGCCCCTTCGGTCTACGGAGCGGGCAACGGCGACGAGCCGACGGACACGGAGTTCCGCCGCCTCGGTCAGACTACCGCCGACGCCGTCCCCACGGGCGAGCGCGTGTACGTCCAACCGAACGCGGCGGCGCGGTGGTTCTACTCCGGCTACGAGTTCTACGCCGACCGCCCGATGCGTGAGGTTCCGGTCGAACGCCTCCGCACCGATTCCCAGATCAGGTACGCCCTCATGACGACCCAGGGTGTGCCCCTCGTGAACGACCGCAATCCGTCGGTCGTCGCTGAGAGTACACATCTCGACCTCGTCCTCGTCGAACTCGGGCCGCCCGAGGAGTCGTAATCGCTGTCGCCGTTCGGTTTTCGATAGTACTCGCGTTCGAAGCCGCTAGTAGGACATATACGTTCATAAATATCGACAATATATGGGCGTACCCGATGGTTTTCACCGTAACTGGTTAAAACTCGTGGGCTTTAGACTCGTCCATAGCTGGCCAATGAAACTCGCATTCACCCCGTCGGACCTGTTCCGCCTGTTGTCACCAACCGGCTGTCTGGTCGAGGCGCTCTCGATGGCGATGTTACTCGTCGCGATGTTCGGCTGTGCCGTCGCGGCCCTCCCCTGACACCGTGAGCTGTACGTCGACGGAAATAGCCACCACTTCGGGGTGGCGACGATCTCGACACACGTACAGCCGGAGTGTGACTACTTCGTCCAGATCACTTTCACGTCGCCCTCGTCGTACGACTGCGTCCACGTCATCCGGAGGTCCCGAACGTTGGTATCCGACGGCACGGGGTACACCAGCTCCCCCTGCCTGACGGTTCGTCCCGCCAGCGAGCCACCCTCGTAGGGATCGCTCGCCACTTCCCGACGGAGGGGTCGTTCCTCCCCGTCGACGTCGAGGGTGAACGTGGACGCGTCCGGGGTGGACTGGGCTTCCTCAAGTCGGTTTCGCACGTCGACGCGCATCACCGCCCAAACTTGATCGTCGGCCGGTGCCGTCGGCGTCGGCGTCGACTCGTTGGTCGCCGTCTCGGTACCCGTCGTCGGGTACGTCGACTCGAACGAGCCACCGAGGACGTTGACGAAGAGACCGGTCGGCGTAGCGTACCGAACGCCGAAGTCGTACTCGGCCGGTACGACCTCCATGGACCACGTCTCGTCGACGGCGGCGAGGCGGAACTGTATCGTTCCCAGATACTGCAGCGTGAAGCGTGGGCTGTGCCACTCGCCCGTCTCGCCCGCGGAGAGAGGAATCTCGAGTTCGCCGGCCGTCTGCCACTCGCCGTCGCCGACCTTCTGTTCCAGCGCCGAGGTGAACGTCCCCTCCCCCGTGCCGGTGTTCTCCACGACGATGGCGAAGGCGGTTGGATCGTTCAGCGGCGTCGACTCGGCCGCCTCCACGGTCCGGAACTCGAACTCCGGCGACCCCGTTCCGGTCGGCGTCGACGTTGGTGTTGCGGTCGATCCGGACTCTCCGCCGTTCGAACAGCCCGCGAGAGCCGCCAGGCCGGCCGAAGCGAGGAACGCACGACGTCGCATATCCGTAACGTCCGCGCGCACGACGTAAATGGTGCGTGATTCACCGTCGCCACTCGCGACGAGTTGTTGGATATCTAACTAATGTCGCCCCGGCAACAAATATCATCGAGCTAACTGTTTCAGTCAGATCGATTACAGAACGTAAGGGCGGTTCGATTCCACTACTGTACGCTACTTTTGGGACCAACCTGCGGATGTCTGACACACACACGACAGGACCACAAAACATATACCAGAGTTGGCTAAAGAAACGTCCGTACCCCTACCAGTGGTCGCGCTATCCATTCGGATGGCATGATCACGAATCGGCACGAAAGAGGAGCGGCCTCCGGACTGTCACTGCAGACAACAACACAAAAAATGACAGACTATAACGAGAAAGTCCGCGCGGTCATCCTCGCGGCGCTGATGGTGTTCTCCGTTTTCGCGGGCACCGTCGCGCTTTCGGGGACGGCTGTTGCGGCCAATAATCCGAGTAACGACTCGGTAGACCCTAATTCGGTCGCTAACGTCAGTACAGCTCAGCATACAGTATCCTTCGACCTCGAGGACGTCACGGCTGACTCAAACGAGGAACAGCTGAACCTCACTTCCAGTCAGACTAGTGTGACCGATGTGTCCGACGTGTCCGTTACCAACGCCTCTGGTACGGACGTTACGACTCAGCAAGCATCGGTCAGTGACGGCGGTGCGACGATTTACTTCAACAACACCGTCGATGAAACGGTCTCTATCGAAGCGACACTGACCGTCGACTGGTCAGACATTACGACGGAGTCCACCACTGAAGCTATCGAAATCTCCACTGTGGGGACCAACAACTTCGATGGTGGCACACCGACCGGCAATATCGGCAACGACATCACCGTCACGGTTGACCAGACCCGTGCTGGCTCCGACGGTGGTAGCTTCGACACCCTGAACGGTGAAGGCTACGTCTTCGACGGCGCAACCGTCTACCAGGGCGAGTCCGGTCTCTCCCTGGGCGGTACGCTCGCAGGCGAGTCGCTCGTGAAGACGGCCGGTGACGCCGAGGGCGTTCCCCTCGAACTCCCCGACATCCCGCAGAGTCAGGAGACCGGTCGCTACACGACCGACGGCTCTTCCGGTTCTCCCGGTGTGACGGTCACGACCCCGCGTGTCACCACGCTGGACGTGATCAACACGAACGGTGAGGACATCGCCGGCGGCTCGGTCGCCGAGGGTGTCTCCGGAGAGAGCGGTTCCGGGTACCTCTCGGTCGTCGCCTCGTGGAACTACGAGCAGGCCGAGGACCTCGAACTGACCGTCACCGACGACTCCGGTCTCGACGTGACCGGTGACGTCACCTCCGACGCGATCAAAGATTCGGACGACGTCACGTCGGATGCGGAGACCCAGAACGGATACGAGCTCAGCAACGACGAGGTCGGCTACGACCTCGACCTCGCTGACTCGGGTACGGGCACGTACACGATCGAACTCGCCGGGACGGACGACCTCGACTTCGGTGAGGCCGTCCAGACCACGACCGTTACGGTCACCGGCGACGACGACGCGAGCCTCAACCTCGACTCGGACGAAGTCACGCGCGGTGAGGACGTCCGCTTCGAGATCCAGGGTTCGGACGCTGGCGACACGCACACGGTCCTGATCGAAGCCGACGACTTCCGTGACGGCTTCTCGCCCAGCAACGCACAGAAGGTCTTCCGCCAGGTTGGTGACACCGGTGCAGTCGGTACTGTCAGCAACGCGGAGGACCTCTCCGGCGACGTTGACGAGCGTAACACCGACACGGCCGACGACGCCGCCAACATCGACTACGCGTACGCGAACGTGACGATCGACGACGACACGGGTGTCGGCGTCGGTCAGATCGAGACGCAGTATCTCGACGACTCGGACGTGGACGTCTACCTGTACGAGCAGGGCTTCGGCGTTCCGTTCTCGACGAGCAACGCGACCGCAGAGGACAACGAGACGGACGACGAAACCCTGACCGTCGAGCAGGGTGACCTCTCCATCGAATCGCCCGGCAACACCTACGTTGTCGGGAGTGAAGTGGACGTGAACGGCACGGCGTCGGAAGGCATCGACGAGGTCGCCTTCTTCGTCCGCCGCCAGAACGACTACCAGCTTCTCCAGATCGACGGCAGCAACACGCTGACCGTCGACGCTGACGGCACCTTCGACGAAGAGGACGTCGTCCTCTCCCAGGGTGACGCGGCTGGTAACAACGAACTCTCCCAGCCCGGGACCTACCGTCTCGGCGTCCTCGACGCCGACGGTGTCCCCGGCACGATCGGTACGGGCGAGGACGAGATCGAGACGATCACGACCTCGGAGTTCAACACGAACACGAGCGCTCAGCAGTCGCTGCGCGTGCTCGACACTGAACTTGAGGCGAACCTCAAGACCGTCGGCGGCCAGGTGGCCACCGAGGACAACGAGGTCAACGTCTCCGGTACCGCGTTCGGTGCCCAGCAGGTGACCATCGTCTTCGTCGGTGAGCGTGGGAACACCGCGTACCACACGGTCAGCGTCGACGACGACAACACGTTCGACGAGGACGACCTCACGGTCTCGGAAGCCACGGGCGGTAGCGGTCTCTCCGAGGGCGAGGTCAGTGCTCACGTGATGATTCCGGGTCGCGACGACCAGTTCGGTGACGGGTCCTTCGACCCCGGTGCGGACTTCCAGGAATTCGTCACGGAACTCGACAACGACAACTCCGGTCTGACGGGTCAGCAGGTCCGCTCGCGGATCCTCGACCAGACGACCGAGGAAGTCGCTTCTGACGACCGGATGGTCACGACGCGCTTCCGCTACGCGGACGCGCAGACGACGATCAACACGGTCTACCCCGAAGGGATGGAGGCCTCTGGTGTCAACCCGGTCGGCGTGGACGACACGCTGGTCGCGGAAGGTTCCACGAACCTCCAGCCGGACGACAACTCGATCACCGTGGAAATGATGACCACCGACGGTGACTCGGTCGCACTGACGACGACCGAGGACTGGTCCTTCGACGGGACCTACCAGGTCGCCCTCGAACTCGAGGACGTGCAGACGGGCACGTACGACCTGGAAGCCGACGACAGCTACAACACGGACATCATCGAAGTCGAGATCGTCCAGAACGTCCAGACGGCGACGCCGGAACCGACGGAGACGCCGGAACCGACGCCGACCGAGACGGCGACGCCCGAGCCGACGCCGACCGAGACGTCGACGCCTGAGCCGACGGCGACGGCGACGGCGACTGAGACGCCGACGCCCACCGAGGGCGGCGGTCCCGGCTTCGGCGCCATCGTCGCGGTCATCGCGCTGCTGGCGGCTGCGCTGCTGGCCACCCGGCGCGACTAACGACGAGAACCACGACTGACCGCCGATAGCGGTCATCCGGTGCGGCTTTATTTTTTCGCGACGCTGATTCGTGTAGCGACAGCGCGGTCGACAGTGGGCCGGTCACGCGCAGGATCCGTCTCGACTCAGTGACCGACCGCCGGACGCTGGGCTGATTTCGTCCGACGGTGTCCGCTCCTTTCGAAGCGCCGAGACCCCTCATACGCGGCGTTCGAGACGCCCCGCTCCGGGGGATGAGAACGGCACCGCGGCCCCGAACAGCGACGACGTCGCGTTCGAACTGGAGTGCCAGTTGGTGGGTGGGGGGATGTGGGCCGCGGTCAGCGGGTGTTGTGAGTCGCCCCTGATAAGCGTATGGGTGTGTTGGCACGCCACACTGTGGCTCGCGGCGGTGGTGAGTGGGGGCGCCCTCCCGACTCGACGCGGCGTCAGGGTACGCTCCGCAACCACTATATCCGGCAGTCGCCTGGGTTTCGACAATGGTTGACTGGACGGAGAAGTACCGACCATCGACGCTGTCGGCCGTCCGGGGGAACGACAAGGCTCGTGACGCGTTGGCCGAGTGGGCACGGACGTGGGACGATCACCGGGAGGCGGTCGTCGCCCACGGAAGTCCGGGCGTGGGAAAGACCTCCGCGGCCCACGCGCTGGCGTCCGACATGGGCTGGGAGACGGTCGAACTCAACGCGTCGGACCAGCGTACCGCCGACGTCATCGAGCGGTTCGCCGGCCGGGCGGCGAAGAACGC
This sequence comes from Haloplanus litoreus, assembly GCF_045690335.1. GTDB lineage: Archaea > Halobacteriota > Halobacteria > Halobacteriales > Haloferacaceae > Haloplanus > Haloplanus litoreus. The sequence goes on from NZ_CP147874.1 coordinate 1,294,894, forward strand.
GACGCTCGCCGGGTCGGCTGGCGGCGACGGTGGCCGCCAGCTGGTGATCCTCGACGAGGCGGACAACATCCACGGCAACTACGACCGCGGGGGTGCGAGTGCGATCACCGAACTGGTGAAGGAGGCGGATCAGCCCATCGTCCTGATCGCCAACGACTACTACGACATGGGCCGAGGGTTGCGCAACGCCTGCCGTGAGATCGAGTTCCGCGACGTCTCCGCTCGCTCCATCGTTCCGGTCCTCCGCGACATCTGCCGGCGCGAGGACGTCGAGTTCGAAGCCGACGCCCTCGACCGGATCGCGGAGGTGAACGACGGCGACCTCCGTTCGGCAGTCAACGACCTCCAAGCTGCCGCCGACGGTGATCGTCGCCTGACCGTCGACGACGTGGTGACGAGCGACCGCGACCGGGGACTCGGTGTGTTCCCGTTCCTCGATGCCGTGTTGAAAGAGGAGTCGGCCGAGGAGGCGATCCAGTCGGCCTACCGCGTCGACGAGACACCGGACGATCTGACGAAGTGGGTCGCCGAGAACGTCCCGAAGGTGTACGAGGGAGCGGAACTCGCGCGAGCCTACGACAGCCTCGCGAACGCCGACCGCTGGCTGGGACGGGTGCGGGCCAGCCAGGAGTACGGCTACTGGCGGTACGCGACCGACGCCCTCGCCGGCGGGGTTGCGGCGGCCCGGGACGGATCGAAGGGTGGGTGGACGCGGTTCGCTCGCCCCCAGTTCTGGCCGTCCTCCGACTCGACGGCCGACGGGGTGGTCCGCAAGGTGGCCGAAGCGGGTGGATTCAGTATGGCGACCGCTCGCCGGGAGGTGCTCCCGTTTCTCGCGGCGATGACTCACCACTGCAAGCCCCGCGGCCTGACGGTGGCGATGGCCGCGTACTACGACTTCGACGCGGAAGAAGTGTCGTTCGTGACGGGGAGCGGCGAGACGACGAACAAGGTCGAATCCATCGTCGCCGACGCGACGGATCTTCGAGCGTCGGCGATGGAGGACCACTCGGGGGCCTTCGGCGGTGGGCGGCCCGCGGCGCCCGATGGCGAGGACGGACTGACGGAGTCGACCGAGAGCGACGGGACCGACGCCGATGCGGACCCGACGGACGACAGCGAGGAGGCGGACGGTGACGCGGCGGAGTCGGCCGACGACGGTCAGTCCGGGCTCTCCGATTTCATGTAAGGATACTTTTTGCACTTCCGCGCGTTGGACCGCGTATGCGTGCCGCAGTCCTCCGAGAACACGGCGAACCGCTGGAGATCACCGACGTCGACCGACCGGACCCCGAGCCACACGGAGCCGTCGTCGCCGTCGAGGCCTGTGGCGTCTGCCGGAGCGACTGGCACGCCTGGCAGGGCCACGGCGAGTGGGTCGGTGACCGAGTGCGCGACGGTCAGATCCTCGGACACGAACCCGCCGGTCGCGTCGTCGCCGTCGGTGACCGCGTCGAACGCGTCGCCGAGGGTGACCGCGTCGCCGTTCCGTTCAACCTCGGCGACGGCTCCTGTCCCCAGTGTCTGAGCGGCCACGGCAACGTCTGCGAGGACGGCCTCGCACTCGGCTTCCAGCAGGACGCTCAGGGGGCCTTCGCCGAGGAGGTCCACGTTCCCCACGCCGACTACAACGCGATGGCACTCCCCGACGGCGTCTCCGCCCGCGACATGGCGGCGCTCGGCTGCCGGTTCATGACCGCGTTTCACGCACTGACCGCGCGGGGAAGGGTCGGTGCCGGCGACTGGGTCGCCGTCCACGGCTGTGGCGGGGTTGGGCTCTCGACGGTCCACATCGCCGATGCGTTGGGTGCCCGCGTCGTCGCGGTGGACATCCACGATGCAGCCCTCGACCTGGCGACTGACCTCGGCGCCGACGCCGTCGTGAACGCCGGCGGGCGCGACGGTCGGGCGGTCACCGGCGACGTGCGCTCGGAAACCGACGGGGGTGCCCACGTCTCCGTCGACGCCTTGGGGATAGCCGAAACCTGCCGCAACTCGGTGTTCTCCCTGCGCCGGCGCGGCACCCACGTACAGGTCGGCCTGACGACCGACGAGGAACGCGGCGAGGTGTCCCTCCCGGTCGAGCGCATGGTGATGATGGAGGCGGACTTCGTGGGCGCCCGCGGTATGCCGCCGACACGATACGACGAACTCCTCCGCCTGCTGGAGTCGGACTCTATCGAACCCGGGCTACTGGTCCGTCGCGAGGTTTCACTCGCCGACGTGCCCGAGCGGCTGGCGGCGATGACCGACTACGAGACGACTGGTGTCGAAGTCGTCACCGAGTTCGCGTAACGGTCGACGCGGTCAGTCGATACTGGACGCGAGCCCGGGCCGGTCGTTGCGACGTGCCCGCCGGGCGAGCAACGTCGCGGCGAGAACGGCGGTGCCGGCGAGGAGGAAGAAGGCGGCGTTGACGAGGCGAACGGTCGGCGTATAAAAGACCAGGTCGCGGCCGAGTAACATCCCCGCGAACAGCGGTGCGATGGCGCTCCCCGTGACGTAGCGCAGGTGGGAGACGGCAGTGTCGGCGAGCCAGCGGGTCGCGGCGAGAAGCGCGGCGAGGGCGACCAGCGAGGCGCCGTAGAACAGCGCCTGTGCGGCCGGCGAGTAGGGGACCGTGGTGAAGACCCGGCTGACGAAGACGCTCGCGACGATGGCGGCGAGGGCGACGCCCAGCGCCGTCCGAACCCGGGAGGGTGCGGGTCCGCGTTCGGTCCACACCGAGAGCGTCGTCCAGACGAGCAGCGAGAAGATGGAGAGAGCGACGACGAGGTGGGCACCCTGCGTCGGCGCCGAGTACCCCTCGGGCAGCAGTCCGTTGAGGGTGACGGTCACGGCGCCGATGCTGATCTGGAGCGGCAGGAGACCGACGGCGAGTGTCGCCGCGAGGCGCGTCCGTCGGTCGGGGCGGCGCCACGACCAGAGCGCCGTTCCGAGGATGAACCACCCGGTCACCATCGCGACGAGGCGGTGGAACCACTCGATGAAACTGGGAATCGTCTGCGGAAGCAACCCGTTGTCACAGAGCGGCCACTGCGCCGAGCAGGCCAGTCCCGACCCGGTCGCGGCGGTGTAGACACCGAGCATGACGAGCGAGAGCGTCAGCCCCGTCGTGAACGCCGCGAACCGCGGGAAGGTGATCGCCTCTCGAATAGAACGGCTCATGCGCGCGTCTCGGGACCACGCGTACTTAGACCTGTCCGACCGTGCCCGCGGACTGGGAACGCTTCCACTTCGAGGGCCGGACGGCGAGACGAACGACCGTCGCGCCGGCGGGGAACTGTCCACCGAATGGACGGACCGTTGTAACGGGCTACCGACCGTCGGCGGCGACGACCGGTTTGATTTCCAACATCCGTGGTGACCGTCGGAACGGTCGTCCGGCACGATCCGTCTCCCGTCGGGCCCGTCACCGATGCCGTCCGTGACGGGCGCTCCACGAACACCGGGTGACGGTCGAACCGACGATCGACGAATGTTACGATCGACATCTCACGGGTAGATTTTTATCTACACCCAATGTGGTCGCGGTTATGGGACTCGACGACGACGCCAGGGAGTATCACCGACAGGATCCTCCCGGAAAGATCGAGATTTCGACGACGAAGCCGACGAACACACAGCGGGATCTGAGCCTCGCGTACTCTCCCGGCGTGGCGGCGCCGTGTTCGGACATCCACGAGGATCCCGACCTCGCCTACGAGTACACCTCGAAGGGCAACCTCGTCGGCGTCATCTCCAACGGCTCGGCCGTCCTCGGTCTCGGGGACATCGGTGCGCAGGCGTCGAAACCCGTCATGGAGGGCAAGGGCGTCCTCTTCAAGCGGTTCGCGGACATCGACGTGTTCGACATCGAACTCGACTTCGACGACCCGGCTGACATAATCAAGTCGACCCGAGCGATGGAACCGACGTTCGGCGGCATCAATCTGGAAGATATCAAGGCGCCCGACTGCTTCGAAATCGAAGAGCGCCTCCGCGAGGAGATGTCCATCCCGGTCTTCCACGACGACCAGCACGGAACCGCCATCATCACCGGCGCCGGCCTCGTCAACGCCGCGGATATCGTCGACAAGGACCTCGAGGACCTCTCCGTAACCATCTCCGGAGCCGGGGCAAGCGCCATCGCCACCGCCGACTTCTACGTCTCGCTCGGCGTCCGGCGCGAGAACGTCACGATGTGTGACTCCTCGGGGATCATCACGACCGACCGCGCCGAGGCCGGCGACGTCAACGAGTACAAGGCGCGGTTCGCCAGTGACCGCCCCGCCGGCGACCTGGCCGACGCCATGGTCGACGCGGACGTCTTCGTCGGCCTCTCGGTCGGCGGCATCGTCAGCCCGGAGATGGTGCGGTCGATGGCCGACGACCCGATCATCTTCGCCATGGCCAACCCCGAACCGGAGATCGACTACTACGACGCCAAGGAGGCCCGTGACGACACCGTCGTCGTCGGGACCGGTCGATCCGACTTCCCGAACCAGGTCAACAACGTCCTCGGGTTCCCCTTCATCTTCCGTGGGTCCCTCGACGTGCGCGCGACCGAGATCAACGAGGAGATGAAGATCGCGGCCGCCCGCGCCCTCGCCGACCTCGCTCGCAAGGACGTGCCCGACTCCGTCGTGAAGGCTTACGGCGATCAGCCGCTCCAGTTCGGTCCCGAGTACATCCTCCCCAAGCCGGTCGACCCACGCGTGATGTTCGAGGTGGCGCCCGCCGTGGCGCAGGCGGCCATCGAGAGCGGTGCGGCCCGGAAGTCCATCGACCTCAGCACCTATCGCGAGGAACTCGAAGCCCGTCTCGGGAAGTCCCGCGAGATGATGCGGGTCGTCCTCAACAAGGCCAAAACCGACCCCAAGCGCGTCGTCCTCGCCGAAGGGACCGACGAGAAGATGATCCGTGCTGCCTACCAGATCACCGAACAGGGGATCGCCAACCCGATTCTCATCGGGAACCGCGAGGAAATCTGGACGGCGATGGACGACCTCGGTCTCGACTTCGATCCGGAAATCGTCGATCCCACCGACGACGAACTCGACGCCTACGCGGAGCGCCTGTACGAACTCCGCAAGCGCAAGGGGGTCACCCGTCGCGAGGCGAACGAACTCATCCGTGACGGCAACTACCTCGGGAGCGTGATGGTGGAAGTCGGCGACGCCGACGCGATGCTCACCGGCCTGATGCACCACTACCCCTCGGCCCTGCGCCCGCCACTACAGGTCATCGGGACGGCCGAGGACGCCGAGTACGCGGCCGGTGTCTACATGCTCACCTTCAAGAATCGGGTTATCTTCGTCGCCGACGCGACGGTGAACCAGGATCCGGGTGCCGCGGAACTCGCCGAAATCGGACGACACACGGGCGAACTCGCCCGCCGGTTCAACGTCGAACCTCGCGCCGCTATGCTCTCGTACTCCAACTTCGGCAGCGTCAACAATCAGGGAACGCGCAAGCCCCGACGGGCCGCCGAGATGCTGCGGACCGACCCCGAAGTGGACTTCCCGGTCGACGGCGAGATGCAGGCCGACACCGCCGTCGTCGAGGATATCCTCAACGGTACCTACGACTTCGCGGAACTGGAGGATCCGGCGAACGTGTTGATCTTTCCGAACCTGGAAGCCGGCAACATCGGCTACAAACTCCTCCAGCGACTCGGCGGCGCCGACGCTATCGGCCCGATGCTGGTCGGGATGGACAAGCCGGTCCACGTCCTCCAGCGCGGCGACGAAGTGAAAGATATCGTCAACCTGGCTGGCGTCGCCGTCGTCGACGCCCAGGAACGCGGCAAGTAGCGCGGGCCGGCGGAGGGCACGCCCCGCCGCGTTCCACTTGTCGACTCCCCCGTCGGCCGAACGCGAGCGTGACCGGACTCGCGCGCCCTGGTCGATCTGTCACCCTCGCCTCGGACTCCCCTCGGTGGCCTCGTCGCCGACGTCGCGGCCGGCGAACGGCTCCGAACCTCGATCACCGACGGGTCCCGGCGGGTAGCCGCGCTAGGACTGCTGGCGCCCGTCGGCCCGGAACTCGCTGGCGGCGGGTAACGCCGTTCGGTCGCCGCTCAGTCGCCCGTCCGTCTCTCGGCCCGGGACGGCGGCGGAATCTCCGTCGTGGCGTCGGCCCGTCCCCGCGGCGCCCGTCCGTTGGCGCCCGGGATCACACAGCGGTCCTTCTGCCGGTTGACGTGAGCGTACTGGCCGGGTGCGTTGGCGAGGGGGTGGGCGGGGTTGACCCGGCTGTCGATGCGGGCCGCCCGGAGTTCGTCGAAGTCGGCGATTCGGGCACGGATGCCCCGCCAGTGATACTCGCTGTGCGGTGGCACGTCGACCGGGTGGGCCGGCTTCCAATCGGGATGATCGGCCGCGAGGGTGGCGTGGTTGACGTTCGCCGCCAGGTCGTCGTGATCGACGAGGACGCCCACTCGCGACTCGGACGGGGCGCGAGCGGCGAGAACGTCGAGTCCGAGGTGGAGTGCCCGATACTCGGCGACGTTGTTGTCGGGCGGCGTGTCGGCGAGCGAGAGTCGTGCCACGCGCTGTCCGTCGTGTGTCTCGATGACCGCCCCAAGTCCCCCACCGTCGGCTCGGTAGGAGCCGTCCGTGGCGACGTAGAAGTGTCGGTGGTGTGTGCGCGGCGGATGCGCGATATGGGGCGTGGGCGAGTCGTCGAACAGGTCCCTGAGCGTCGACCGGCCGTGAACGGCCATACGAACCCTTTGCGGTCGGGTGACTTAAACGTACGGCGCGAGCGACCCGCAAAACCTACCCGCCCGTCCGCCGTCGCTCCGGACATGTCCCTGACAGCCCGGTCGCTGATGCAGACCGACGTGGAGACGGTCGCCCCCGACGACGAGGTGAGCGAGGTGCTCGGCCGCCTGGCTCGCGTCGACTTCAACGGCTTTCCCGTCGTCGAGGACGACGAGGAACGACCGTCTTCGGCCGGTGACGGCCACGTCGTCGGCATCGTCACCCAACACGACCTCGTCCACCTGTTCCAAACCGAGGACCGAACCCTGTGGATCCCCATCGGCCTCCCACCGTTCACCGAGACGCTCACCTACGCCATCGACGTGTCGTGGGACGACCTCGACCTCGGGATCGACCTCGCGAAACACGCCGGCCGACCGATCAGCGAGGTGATGACGACGGACGTGGTGACGGTCACGCCCGACACCGACCTCGATACGATCCTCGACTTGTTGGCCGACGACGAACGCGACATCAACCGCCTCCCGGTCGTCGAGGACGACCGGCTCGTCGGCATCGTCGCCCGGCAGGACGTACTGCGGGCGATCCGCGACCAGCGGGTCGAATCGAAACGTTGAGTGGGGTGTCGGGCCGATAGCGGCCCGTGTCCCGCTACCGAAATCTCGTCCTCTTCCTCACCCTCGCGGCGGTCTGGGGGTCCGCGTTCATGGCCATCAAGGCCGGTCTCGACTACTTCCCCCCCGTCCTCTTCGCGGCGGTTCGCTACGACGTCGCCGGCGTCCTCATGTTCGGCTACGCCGTCTGGGTCGTCGACGACCCCATCCCCCGCGGCCGTGGCGAGTGGGCACTGATCGCCGTCGGATCGACGCTCCTGATCGCCGGCTACCACGTCCTGCTCTTCCTCGGCGAATCCGACCCCGCGGTGACCAGCGCGGCCGCCGCCGTTATCGTCAGCCTCAGTCCCGTGTTGACGACGGGTTTCGCCCGCGCTTTCCTCCCATCCGAACGGCTGACGCCCGTCGGTATCGTCGGCCTCTGTTGTGGCCTGCTCGGCGTCGTCGTCCTCGCCCGTCCCGAACCCGGGGCGTTGCTGACGGGCGGGGTCGTCGCGAAACTCCTCGTGTTCGGCGCTGCAGCCGCGTTCGCCCTCGGATCGGTACTCACGCGGCGGATCGACGCCTCGCTACCCATCGAGACGATGGAGGCGTGGTCGATGGTCGGCGGCGCCCTCCTGATGCACGCCGTCTCCGTCGCCCTCGGTGAGTCGGTCGCCGACGTGACTCTCACGCCGAGGGCGATTCTCGCGCTCGCCTACCTCTCACTCGCGGCGAGCGCGCTGGGCTTTCTCATCTACTTCGACCTGCTGGACCGACTGGGTGCCATCGAGATCAACCTCGTCTCTTACGTCGCGCCGGTGTTCGCGGCGCTCGCGGGGTGGCTCTTCCTCGACGAGGGGCTCTCCGTCGCGACGACACTCGGGTTCGCGTTGATCTTTCTCGGGTTCCTGCTGGTCAAACGTCGGACGATCCGCGGGGAACTCCCGCGCCTCCGCGCCGCCATCCGTGGTCGCGGCGGCGACTAAATATCCACGTCGCGAGTGGTGAAGGCACCCTCGTCCGCTTCGGGATCGTACCCCTCGACGGCCGTGAGTACCATCTCGAGAACGGTGTCGGCGTCCCACCGCGCGGTGTTGATCGAGAGGTCGTAGAAGGATTGGTCCTCCACGTCGATACCGTAGTAGCTCTCGTAGCGCCCGGCCTCGCTCACTTCCCGGACGCGCAACAGCGGACCGATCGCATCCTCGTCGTCGAGTTGTTCGAGGCGCACGTCCTCGGACGCGCGCTCGTCGGGGCGCTCGATTTCGTAACTCACCTCGTAGTCGCTGAGCCGTTCGATACGGACCTCCTCGGGCGCGTCGAGCCAGACTCGAAGGTCGGCACGGTTGCCGGCCAGCCACCCCGCGAGCCGCGATTCGAGGACGAACGCCTTGTTCGCCGCGCCCCACTGCTCGGCGATGCGGCGCAGTCGCTGATCGAGCGCCCGGTCGATTTCGTCGTCCTCCTCGGCTTTCGCGATGAGTTGCTGGACCGACAGCCCCCGATCCTCGGCGAGGTCACGGAAGATGTCGCCGCCGATGACGTAGCCGCAGTCGAGGGCCTCGGCGAGACCCTCGGTGAGCGTCGTCGCACCACACCCCGGTGGGCCGGAGACGGTGATGAACAGGTTGCTGTCGACTTGCCGCTCTGTGGTGGCGCTCGGGTTCGACATGAACGTTCGTCCGAACCTACGCGTCACCGTCGTTAAGAGAACACCGGTTCGGAACCGGCCGTGCGCCCGACACTCGGCGCATTTTGATTCATAATATTATATATGAATAAAAGAGTCAAAAGGGGGGATGAAATTTTAGCTCCGGTCTCGGCCGTTCGTGAACTGGCCGCGACGGTGGGCGGCGACGATGAAATTCCCCGAAACGACGTCAACGCTCGCGGGGGTATATGATGTCCGCGACTCATTGATCCATCGAGGTGTCCCCGATGTCGAACTCGTCCCCCACCGCGCCCATCGACCGATTGCCCCGCCTGCACGAACTCGTCGACTCGTGGCCGCTGCGACGGAGCCTGGAAGTCGTCGCCGCCCCCCTCCGCTTCATCGCCTTCTGGGCCGCCGTGGCACTGCCCTTCCTCTATCTCCCCTTGCTCGCTGGCGGCCTCGAAGGCCAGCAGCTGACGGTCTTCGTCGGTCTGTTGCTCGCGAACGTCGCCGCGCTCGTTCTGGGCCACGAACACGGCCGCTGATCGTGGGCTCGACGGCCCGCCACCGAGACGGAAAGCGTAATCAATTATGTGACTGGGGGCCAAGCGGTGTCGTATGTTCGGCCTGACGCAGCGTGGACTGATCGGGATCGTCCTGATGATCGTTGGAACGGTTGCCTTCTACCCGCCCGTCTTCCCGGGTACGACGTCGACTATCGATCTACTCGGCGTCGCCGCGGCGGCGCTGTTGACCATCGGGACCTATCTCGTCGGCACCGACGTCGAGGGACGCCCCGTCTGAGCGGCGCTCCCGTCGTATCGACACTCGTTCGCCCTTCTCGACCCGCGGGTCACGGGAGGCCGTCCGCTCCCGTCCGGCGACCCCAGATCACTTTCTCCGGAATCCGGACCCGCAGGTCCGACTCCAGACGGATCCGACAGGAGAGTCTCGGGTAGCCCCACCGCGACGCCAGGCCGTCGTGCCAGTGTGTCGGCTCCGGGACGTCTCCCTCGATCCGGACGCCACACGTGGCACACAGCCCCCGCCCGCCGCAGTTCAGCCGCTCGGTGAGGCGCGTGTACGGCGACTGCCCGGCGTCGAGGAGGACGTCCCGGAGCGTCGCACCCGCGGGCGCGGTCAACAGACGCTCCTCCCCGTCGGCCTCGACGCTGACGTACACCACGTCACAGCGGTCGTTCATGCGTCCGTGAGGTCGATCATCGGTCGCGGGTAGTCGACGGCCAGTTCGACCCCGTAGGTCGCCCGTTCCTCGGGGGAGAGTCGCCACGGTTCGTGAGCGGCCGTCGGGGGGAGGCCGTCGAGTTCGGGAAGCCACGTGGTCACGTAGTCCGCGTCCGGGTCGTACCGCTTCGCCTGCCCGAGGACGTCGAACGACCGGTTCCGCGAGTCGTTGCCGACGCCGGCGATGTACGCCCAGTTGCCGTAGTTCGACGCGGGTTCGTAGTCGACGAGTCGCGTCTCGAAGTAGGCCGCGCCCTTCCGCCAGTCGATCCGGAGGTCGTTCGCCAGGAAGGAGGCGGCGTTCTGTCGCCCCCGATTCGACATGTAGCCCGTCGCGTTCAGTTCCCGCATGTTGGCGTCGACGAACGGAATCCCCGTTCGGCCCCGTTTCCACCGCTCGAACGCCGCCGGATCGTCCACCCAGTCGATGTCGCGTCGACGGATACCGCCCTTCGTGAACGCCGTCGCCCCGTGTTTGGCGAACTGGAACTGGAAGAAGTCCCGCCAGCGGAGTTCGAACCGGAGCCAGTACGTCGAATCGTTGGCGACGCGGCGGTCCTCGTAGCGGTCGACCGCTTCGTTCACTCGTCGCGGCGAGAGGCAGCCCTCGTTCAGCCACGGCGAGAGTTTCGAGGAGAAATTCGGGCCCAACAGGCCGTTTCGGGTCCCCTTGTACGTCCGCAGCGAATCGGTTTCCCAGACGTACTCCTCGACTCGCTCCAGTCCCGACGTCTCACCCCCCTCGAAGTCGAGGACCGCCCGGTCGTCGAGCGGTTCCGCGTCGATGCCGAGGTCGGCGGCCGTCGGTATCGTCCCCGGATCGACCGCCGGCCGCGCCGGGAGGGCGGGGACGGGGTGCGGGTCCCGAACCGTCGCGTCGGATTCGACGCGCTTGCGGAAGGGAGTGTAGGTATCCGCGACGTCGGCCACGTCGACGGGCAGGTCGTCGGGATGATACAGGGTGTGTCCCCAGTGGCGAACGAGCGGGGGTCCACCGGCTTCGCCGGCGATTCGAGGGGTCTCCGGCCCCCCGCCAAGGGCGTCCTCGACCCACGCCTCCACCGCGCGCTCCTCGGGCGTCGGTCGGGTGTGGACGTGGACGGCGTCGGCGTCGACGCGGTCGACCAGGTCCGGGAGCACCACCTCCGGTTCCCCCGTCCGCACGACGAGGTCACTCCCCCGTGACCGGAGCCGAGCGCGCAGGTCCGCCAGGGCCTCGATCCGGAAGGTCGTCCGCCGGGCGCCGGTCTTCTCGAACCTAAAGGAGTCCGAGCCACCGAAGTCGGCGACGCCGTACTGACGCGGGTCGACGACGTACACCGGAAGGAGTCGGTCCGCGGCCGTGGCCGCGACGAGGGCCGGGTTGTCGTGGAGTCTGAGGTCACGTCGGAGCCACAGGAGGGCGGTCTCTGGGGCCATCGCCACCCGTAACGGCCACAGTCACATCAAAGCGCGGGCGGCGACGACCCGAACGCCGTCGCTGGCGTCGGAGTCACGACTATATCCTTGGCTGAGCTACCGTTCCACATGAGTGGGGGAGCAACGCCGGACGAGGATCGGCCGTTCGCGTGTGATCAGTGTGACGAACGGTTCGAGACGCGCGAGGAACTGAACGATCACGTGTGGGAGTACCACGAGATGGACGGCGACGTCACGACGGAGGTCACCGACGAGTCCTGAGGGGCCGCCCTCGGCGGTCACTTCCGCGACGGTGGGACCGACGCCGCGAGCGTGAGCGTGCCGTCGACTCCCCGGTCGAGGTGGCAGTCGCTGCCGAACCGGGCGACCAGATCCAGATTCGTCCGCACGTGGTCGGTCCGGGCCGGGATACGTACGCGCCCGCCGGCGAGGGCGAGAAACGGCACCACCTGGTCGGCCATGTACGCGTCGACCGACGCGCCGGTCGCGTGGAACGCGGTGAACTCCCGGACGGCACCCTCGGCGACCGCTTCGGACGTCCGTCCCCGTTCGCCGAGGGCGTCGACCCCGACCAGCGTGTCCTCGTAGACGCCGCGGAGCAGGAGCGACGACCCGGTCGACCGCGCCGGGACGTACTCGACGCCTCGTATCTCGGTCGGGAACTCCGCGTCCTCGAGTTCCGCGTCCGCGTGTTCGGCCTGCCGGTCCGCGACGTCGCGGTCGGCGAGATCCTCGCTGGCCTTCGAGTAGATCTCGACCCGTTCCAGGGCCCCCCGCGTGTCCAGTTCGACCGGCGACGGCGACGACGGGTACGTCCGCAACGTGGCTTCGCCGCCGCCGGCCGGGTAGAACCCGGTTCGCTCCAGACCGATGTCGGCGCTCACCCCCCAGTCGGCCAGCAACGGTCGCTTCACCAGCTGGTGGTACTCGACCGTCGGCGCCCACTTCACGTTCGTCCCCCCGGTTGCGGTCAGTTCGACGGGCCGGTCGGCGACCGCTCCGATCGGGAGGACGGTGTCGAACAGTAAGGTGACGCTGCCGGCCGTGCCGATGTCCGCCCGCAGCGACGTGCGACGAGCGTCCCCGGGACGAAAGGTCAGCGCGTCGGAGCCCAGTTCGGCGCCCGTGACCTCGGCGTCACAGAGTTCCGAGACGACGTCCACCGCGGTGAGATGCTGGGCTTTCAGCCCCGGCGTCGGACGGGAACCCCGGATGTCTTCGATGCGAAACGGGATGTCGAAGACGGTGGCGAGGCTCAGCGCGGTCCGGAGGAGCTGTCCACCGCCGTCGGCGCCGTCGATCGTCATCACGGTTTCTGACTCCGTCCCTCCCGGTTCGTGACCCGGGCACCTGTAAGTGGAGGTCGAATCGTCGAGTCCCGGCATCGGGCGTGGTCGGGGAGCGATCCGACCGCGGTCCCAGATCCGGGCGGCGTGTGAGCGACCACGCCGGACGCTACGGCGTCCGCCGTTCGTCCCGGAACCGCGCGCCGAGGGTGAAGACGCCGAGGACGATAACGAGCAACTGGAACCCCGACCGGACGACCGGGAAGATCCGCTCGACGTTCTCCGGCTCCGCCCCCGGCGACGGATCGACGCCCGTCCAGTAGTGGGTGTTCTCGGTCGTCCGCTTGGGGTCGGCCGTCAGGTCGACGAACGTCTGGACGACCCCGCGCTGGTTCGACAGCAGGAGTTCCCCGTCGACGGTCAGGAACCGGTCGTAGAGCGGGTAGAAGGCGTTCACGCCGTTGGTCATCAGATCGGGAAGGATGCCGCCGACGAGCAACGCCGCGAGGGCAACCCACGCCACCCTGACCCCGCGATCCCCCCAGCGGTCGTGGAGTCGCGACCGTCCGCGGAGCCGAGTGTCGTAGGTGAGGGCCACCCCCGTGACTGCGGGCAGTACGAGCGTGTGCAACAGCGCCCGGTGGGCGCCCTGCACGGCTAGCCCGACGAACGTGTCCAGATCCGGCACTGCGGTGGCGGCGAGGACGACGGCGACGGCTCGCCGGTCGAACTCGTCGCCCAACAGCGCGGCGGCGACGGTGCCGCCGATAGCGAGATGGACGACCGTCGAGGGCATAGGTAGCCCCTCGCCCCTCACCGGCTTGAATCTCTCGCCCGGTTACGGCCGCGAGACGGTCACGCTCCCGAGCGATGCGAACCGTGCCTCGACGGTGTCACCCGGTTCGAGGGGGACGAGCGGCGTGAGCGACCCCGTGGAGACGAGGTCACCCGCTGCCAGTCGCTCGCCACGCTCGGCGAGCGCCTCGGCCAGCCACGCGACGACCCGTGACGGCCCGCCGAGGACGTCGGCGCCGACGCCCGTCGCCACGCGCTCCCCGTTCCGCCGGACTTCGACGCCTTCGAGCGTCAGGTCGACCGCCGACGCGTCGGCAATTCGGTCGCCGTGGACCACCCGCGCCGCGAGGGCGTTGTCGGCGACGGCGCTCCCGGCGTCGAGTTCCCAGCCACGAATCCGCGAGTCGACCACCTCGACGACGGGGACCACCGCCCCCGTCGCCGCGAGGGCGTCGACGGGTGTCACCGGCGGGTCGAGCGGGGCGTCGAGTCGGACGGCGAGTTCCGGTTCGACCTTCGGGTCGATCAGATCGTCGTCCAGTCGCCCCTCCGACCGGACCGTGTTCGCGAGGACGCGTCCGTAGGCGGGTTCCTCGACGCCGAGTTCCTCCCGAATCGCCGCCGACGTGAAGCCCACCTTGTAGCCGACCGGTGGTCCCTCGGCGTCGCGGCGGTCGATCAACGCCTCCTGAATCGCGTAGCCGTCGGCGACCGTCAGCGATTCGGGGAGCGGGTCGATTCCTTCGCCAGTCCGGTAGGCTTCGTACAGCCGGTCCCCGAGTCGGGTGACCGTCGCGGCGTCGATAGTCCGTGGCATCGACCCACCCTGCGCGCCGGACGGGCAAAGCTTCGGGGGCGGAGTACGGTGGTTCGTCCTTTCGGTAGCCTTTTGCGCTCACCGCCCGGATTCCGGGTATGGTTTGGTCCCTCGGAGAGTGGGGCGACCGATGAGCGACGACCCACGTGACGACCTCGCCAGACGGATCGCCGGCGAGATCACGCTCAGCTCGAATCCCGGCGCCACGCTCCGGAAGTGGCGTACGGACTTCGACGTCTCACAGACGGAGCTCGCGGAACGGCTGGACGTCTCCTCGTCGGTCATCTCCGACTACGAGAGCGGTCGGCGGGAGAGCCCCGGCATCGGCGTCGTCAGCCGAATCGTCCGCGCGTTGCTCGACATCGACGAGTCCCGCGGCGGCGGCCGCATCCGCCAGTACGCCCGCGTCATCTCCGCGGGCTTCGAGAGCGATATCGTCCACGACCTTCGGGAGTACCCCACCTCGATCCCACTGGAGCGGTTCTACGAGGCGATGGAGGCGACCGAGGTGATCCCCGGCGACCACGACCACGTCAGCGGGCACACGGTCATCAACAGCATCGAAGCGATCACCCGTCTCCCGAGCGAGGAGTTCTACCGGCTGTACGGCCAGAGCACGAACCGCGCGCTCGTCTTCACCGACGTGACCCGTGGGGAATCGCCGCTCGTGGCCCTCCGTGTCGTGAATCCGACGCCGAACGCCGTCGTCCTGCACGGGCTGGAGGCGGAGGATCTCTGGGAACACGCGACGGAACTCGCGAAAATCGACGGATTCGCCCTCGCCGTCTCGAACTGCGACCTCGATTCGGCGCTCGCCAAGATCCGCGAACTGCCCTAGTCGACGTACTCGTACTTTCGCTCGTTCATCCGGCCCCAGCCCGTGAAGACGAACTCGCCGCTCGGGACGGTGAACTCCTCTAACTCCCGCTCTTTCTCGTGGTTGTGGGCGTCGTGGACGCGGCCGTACTCCTCGAAGCTCAGGTCGTAGCGTCGGGAGAGCTGTTCGTCGATGTCGAAGGCTTCGACCTCCTCGCGCCAGCCGTCGACGACCGTCTCGGAGTGAATCTCCGCTTGTGCGCCGGAGCCGTAGGAGCCGAGGAGCAGTTTCTCGCCCGAGAGTGCCCGTCCCGTCTCGGCGGCGGTCTTGAGCGCGCTCGCGCGGGCGACGTGGATCGAACCGGTGTACCAGTTACCGACCTGTCGGGAGAGCGTGAGCGTCGGGTCGATGGCCCGTGCGTACCAGGTGTCGTAGGTGTCCGTCTCTTTCAGCGCGTCCATGTACTCCCGGATGGCGTCCTCGTAGGCGTCCCAGTCCTCGAAGTCGGCTTCGCGGGGCTGCCGACCGATTTCGTCGGCGAGTCCGTCCTCGATTTCCGTATCGCGGGTCATGTGCCGGAAGCCGAGCAGTGCGGCCTTCCGCACCATCCCCGGGAACGGCGTGTGGAAGGGAATGTACGCGTAGTCGTCGGGGTGGGTGCGGCCGGCGACGGACTCGAAGTCCTCCAGTGCCTCGCGCATCCGCGCCAGATACACCTGCACCGACCGCTTGCCGTCCACGCTCGGGAACTGCTGGTTGGGCTTCAGGAAGTCCGTCTCGTCGGCGCTGCCGTAACCCTGGTCGGTCGAGAGTTCGACCACGCTCGGGTCCTCGTCGACGAGCATCGCGACGGCGCCCGCGCCCTGGGTGGCCTCGCCCGGGTCGCCGCGGGCGTAGAGCGCGGTGTCGGTGGCGATGACCAGCGCCGCGCGGCCCCGGTTTCGTCCGGCCTTGATCCAGTTGTACGCGTCGTCGATGCTCTGGGTGCCGGCCACGCACGCGAACTTGCGTTCGCCCTTGTTCGCGTGGTGGAAGTCACCGTCGTAGACGTCCTCCAGACACCCCGCGATGTACGTCGAGACGGGTTTGGAGTTGTCGAACGCGCTCTCGGTCGCCACGTCGATGCGGCCGATGTCGTCCGGCTCCAGTCCCGTCCGGTCCATCAGCCGCTTGGCGGCGTTCGCCCCCATCGTGACGATGTCCTCGTAGGTGTCCGGGAACGACGAGACTTCGAGTCCCAGCCCCTTCGTGTACTTCTCCGGGTTCTCGTCTTTGGCCGGGGCGAACGTCTCGGCCAGGTCGAGCGCGAGCTTCCCCGTCCAGATTTCGATTGCGTCGATGCCGACGGCTGTCATACCCTCCGGTTGCGGGAGCCGCTATATGGGTTTGTCGATGCTGGATACGTCGAACGTCGAATACACGATTCGGGGCGAGTGCCGCCTCGAACGGGCCATCGTGACCGGAGTCACCCTCACAGCCCACCCTGTCCGCCGCGGAATCCGACCGACAGGTCGACGTCCGAGGGCAGGAGAGTGCCGGCCGCACGTTTGCGGACGACCAGCCCCGTGAGGCCGGCGCTCAGGGCGAGGCCGAAGGCCACCATCGCGGCAACGACGCGGGGGCCCGTCGGGCCGGCCAGCAGGACCCAGCCGACGAGGCCGACACCACAGAGCGCGGCGAGGGCGCTGACGGCGAGAAACAGGAGGCCGAGGAGAGCGGTGAGGTGGGTGCGAAGTCCCATGGTTCCGGTGAGTTACGAAGCGCCGAGTGGCGTGTAATGAAGGGATCAGTCGTCGTCCCAAGGCGGTCCATCGTTGTCGTCGTCCCAAGGCGGTCCATCGTCGTCGTTCTCGTCCTCGCCTTCGTCTTCACAGTCCTCTCCGTCCTCGTCGCACTCGTCCGTCGGTGGTTCGGTCGTCGGTGTCGACTCGGGCGTCGAGGGCGACGGCTCGAGTGTCGATTCGCTCTCGCCGGCGACCTCCCCCTCGCTGTCTACCGCTTCGATGTACCCTCCCGTGTCGGCGTTGACCGACTCCCCGCTGGTCGGGGATCGCTCCACCCGGAACAGCACCGTATTCGATGGACGGTGGATCAGTCGAACGGTCACCACGCTGTCTGGGTCGTCGCTTCGAGCGACGCTCCAGATCTCTCCGGGATCGAACGACTCGGCGCCGCCGGAAAGGGTCCCGTCACCCCACGAGAGGGGCGTCTCGCTCCCGTTCACCCGCACTGAGAGCCGGAGGCTCTCGCTCGGGAGCGACCCGCCGCCCTGGTTGCTCAGGGTGATCCCGTCAGTCCGAACCTCGCCGGTGACGTCGACCCGTGGCGTGTCCGTCCCGTCCGTCATCGCTCCTACCGCGTATGCGCCCACGACGCCGACGGAGACCGTCACGAGACCGACCAGGAGGACGGCGCCGACGGCGTCGGACTGGGCACGGTCGGGCATGGGTTCGACGGAAGTGGGCTCCCTGGCGGTATGAGCGTATCGACCGCAGTAGTAATCATACTTCGAATGACGTGTAGTGGGGTCGCCCCGCTCATGCCGCTCGCAGTCGCTGGTAGCCGATTTCGATGAGGACGTAGTCGCCCCCCGAGGAGGCGGTCGTTTCGTATCTGAGATACAGGTTACCGTCGTTACTGATGTAGTCCGTTGCGTCCTGATTGAGCGTGAACGAATCCTCCGCGAGACCGGTGTTCGACCGAGTCTGGCTCTGGTCGAGGCTGAATCGGTCGAGCTCCCGGTTGTCGGCGTCGACGACGACGACGTCGACGCCGTCCGTGTTCCCGTTCTCGAAGAAGTACTGGAGTTCGAGGGTGTACGTGCTCGACGGCGCCACGCCCCGGGTCACCGTCCCGACATCGAACTGGAACTCCAGGCCGGGGTTCCGATACTCGGTCTCTAGCGTCGCCGTCTGACTGTCCGGGCTCTGCATATTCGTGAAGTCCGTCAGATAGCCACGCGCCTCGCCTCGGGGCGGGATCGATCCGTCGCCGCCGTTCCGGTCGTTGAACGCGTCCGGGTAGTACGGCGAGCCGGCCGGCGGCGTCGAATTGCCGGTGTCCGTGCCACTCCCCAGCGGCACCACCGTCACGTTGATTTGCACCGACTCGGGCTCCTCGCCGCTGAAGTCCGGGCGACTGACCGGCGTCTCGAAGGTGAAGTTGATTCCGTCCGTCACGCTCCTGTCGGCGAGTGAGTCCGGCGCGCTGTACTCGTAGATCACCTGTCCTTGCCCGTCCGAGACGGCCGTGGTCGGCCGTACCGATCCGTCGCCGTCGACGGCCGCCTCGACCGGCACACCCGAGACGGGGTTGTTGTAGCCGTCCCGGACTTCCAAGACGATCCGGCGGGTGCCGCCTGCGGTGACGCTGTCGGCGCCGTCGACGACCGTCAGGTACCGCTCGCTCGTGTCGGTGACGTCGGTACCGACTCCGACCTTCGCCATCCGCAGGCGGTAGGTCCGGTTCGGCACGAGGTCGACGGTCAACGTGCCGCCGCTCACCGTCACGCCGCTTTCGTTGCCGTCGATCCGCCCACCGTTCGACTCGTACTGGTCCGCCAGTAGGCGCTCCCACTCGTCTTCCGAGAGGTCCGTCCCGACTTCGATAGCGATGTCGCTACCGTTGACCGCGACGGTCCGGTCGCTCGCGCTGACGGGGGTAGGACTGACCGACACCGCCTGGGTCCCGCTCCGGCCCAGCGAGCCGTTCAGCGCGACGACGTAGAGTCGGTTCCCGTTGAGGAGCCGCTGGTCGGTCACCGCCCGGCTTCCGCCGTCGAACTCGTTGTAGAGGACCGTGTCGTCGTAGACGGTCCGTGGCGCGTTCTGGTAGAGGCTGTAGTCGGGGGTGTACGTCAGCCGCTGGCTCGCGTACGAGTGGTTCGTCCCGTTCCAGTAGTCGGCCGTCTCGTCGTTGACCGCGGTGGCGTTGACGAGCGTCACCTCTCCGCCCGAGTCGGTCGCGAGGCGGCCGCTGGACGGTGGCGGGTTCACCGCGACGATCCGGGTCGGGTAGCGTGTGCCAAGTGGCACCGTCGTCGGGCTGGGGCGCTCGGCCGCCGCCGTCCGCAGGATGCCGTTACGTACGTCCTGTAGACTCCCCCGTACCTGCTGATTGTGGTCGAACTCCACCTCTTCGTTCTGGTCGGGGACGACCGTCGACTGGTAGAGCGCCAATCCGATGACGAGAAATCCAAGCAGAAGAATCGCACCGACCTGGAGGGCGGCGGCTCGTCGGTCGTCCCGGAGTCGCATAGCGAGGGTTCGCCACCGGCGTTCAAAAGGGTGCCGTCCCGATTATCACTCGTCGGTGTTACCCGTCGTCCTCTTCCTCGACGACTTCCGGATCGCTCATCGCGCTCTGGAGGCTGTCCAGTCCGTTGACCCACTCCGAGACCAGGCCGTACTCTAGGTCCTCGACGAGGGCGATGTCGAGTTCGTCGCCGTCGATGATGCGCGTTCCGGCCTGGACGAGGTAGCCGAGTGCGGCGTCCAGATCCTCGTTGGCCTCGGCGTCGGCCGCGGCGTGGACGTACTCCTCGATGGTGCCGTCCTCGGCCGCGCCCGCGGCGATGTACTCCTCGGCGGCGTAGAAGACACAGACGAGGCTCGTCTGGACGCCGTCGACCAGCATCCGCTTCTCCTCGTCTTCCAGGTCCACGTCGTCGAGGACGATGTCACGCACGTCGGTCAGTTCGTCGACGGCCGCCTCCTCGTCGAGGCGGCCGTCCTCGTAGGCGTTGACGATCTTCGCGACCGCGATTGCGGCGTCGTCCTGCAGGTTGAGCAGGAGTCGTGCCGAATCCTCGTTCTCGGGATCGAGGTCTTCCTCGGCTACCCGCCCGATCCAGTTTTGCCAGCGGTCTTCGGTGTAGAACGTGTCCTCCACGTCGGTCATACCTCCACCGAACGTTCGTGGACTCAAAGACCTTTCCGATACTCCCGGCCACGATTCGGTGAATCGGTCCGTCGGACGGTCGAAATTCGGCGGATCGGGGCCACTTGGACTCGGTTCCGATTACGTTCCGTCGGTCAACGTCGCCTCGGTGTCGATCCCGTAGACCTGGGCCGGCGTCTCGACGTGGGCCAGTCGGACGGCATCGTCGTACCCCTCTTCACGGAGCATGCGCACTCGCCGGGGGACCGTTTTCGGTCCCATCACCGCCCCCGGGCGGTCGGGGTCGTCGACGAAGTCCGTCTCCATCAGGAATGGATCGCCGCGTTCGGCTGCCTCGCGGAGCCACTCCTTGCGACACATCACGCTCGGCGTCGGCCCCGCGAGCGTCGGGCCGGCGTAGTGTTTCACGACGCGGTGGGCGGGCAGTCCCCGTTCCTCGGCCCACGACGCGACGTCGGCGAGGTCCTCGCTCGCCTCCGTATGCAGTTGCACGGCACAGTCCAGGTCCGCACCGAGGCCGAGTGCGTGCCGGAGGACGGCGTTCGAAGCGGCCCACACGGCGTCGGTGGTGTCGTAGTGCGGGCGCCCCGACTTGAGCGCGAGGGCGCGCCCGTCGCGGACGTACTCCGCGGCGACGTCGAGTCCCGCCTGCATCAGGTCACGCGCCGCGTCCGGCGAGAACCCGCGGTCGTCGACGAGGCGAGAGATCAGGCCCGGGTGGACGCCGAGGACCGGCCACGCGCGCCCGGGGAGCAGGTCGCTGGCGTCAGCGACGACGTCCAACGTCCGCTCGAACACCGCACGGAAGTCCGCGCACGTCTCCACCTCGACGCCGAGATGCCAGGACGGCTTGTTCACCACTAGCAGGTGCGTGCCGCCGAGTCGACGGAAGTCGCGAACCGCCGAGAGCCCCCGTCCCGCGTCCGGGTCGAGGTGGAGGTGGTCGTCGAGCACCGGCGTGTCGAGATCCGGTTCTGTCACGGTCGGCCGTCGGGGCCGGGGCGGCAAAATTCGGTCGGTTCGCCGGGCGTCCCCTCCCTGCCGACGATTCCTCTCAGACGGTGTCGAGCGTGACGCTCTCGGCGGCCGCGTTGCGCAGGGCGTCCGAGCGGCCGTGCTCGCCGGGGGCGATGGCGAGCGTGCGGAGACCACAGGCGTTCGCCGTCTCGATAGCGGGCTTGAAGTCGATGTCGCGCGAGGCGACGGCGACCACGTCGGCGCGGCCTTCGACGGCAAAGCGAGTGAGGTCCACCGCGAGTTTCACGTCCACGTCGCCGCTGGTGACGACGACTTCGAATCCGCGAGCTTCGGCGGCCTGGATCAGCTTCGGCGTCGCGTGCTCGTCGACGTAGAGGCGGGTCGTGGCCGGCCGCCCGGCCGCGGCCGCCGCCTCGCGCACGTCGTCCAGGTCCACGTCGAACTCGTCGCGGAGGACGTTCGGGCCGTCGACGAACAGTGCCACGCGTGGCTCGTCGTCGCCGGACCGCCCGTCAGCGAACCACCCGAAAGGGTCCATGGCATCCTTACCCCGCTCGCGTGGATATACGTCCCGGTTCTCGCTTCCGCCCGCTGTCGACGCCGTTTTGTGGAGCGGGGTCGGACGGCGAGTATGCCCAGCGGCGTCCCACTCTCGCTCGACGAGACGCCCTACGACGCCACCGAGTTCTCCCGGTTGTGGGTCGTCGCCACGGCCACCTACGGCGTCGGCGATATCGTGACTACCATCGCGCTCGTCCGGTACAGTGTGTCGGTGAGCGAAGCCAACGCCCTCCTCAGGACGGTCATCGACGCCTTCGGTCTCTGGGGGTTGATCGGGTTGAAACTCGTCGCCTTCTTTACCTGTCTGGCGATCAGCCTCGCCGGCGCCGGCGACGACGACCCGCTGCTCTACTACGGACCGCCGACGATGCTCGCGCTCGTCGGTGCGTTCACCACCGCGTACAACCTCCGCTTGCTAGTCGGCTAGCTGTTGCGAACGAACGCGCGGACGACGTCCGCGGCGAAGCGGGGACGCTATGGTGGCCGGGCGACCGACGATCAGGTCCGTCGAACCCTGACCTCGACGCCGTCGGGGTCGGTGGCGTCGACTCCTCTCGCCGCCGTCGTCCCCCCGCCGAGCCGTTCCCTCACCGCCGCCGTCGACTCCGCGAGGAACAGTTCGAACCACGCGAGTCCGCGCCCGCCCGTCGGTGCCGACCGCCCGTTCCAGGTGTTGAGTCCGACGTGGTGGTGGTAGTCGCCGTCCGCGAGAAAGAGCGCCGCGGGCATCGACTGCCGGATGTCGAGACCGAGGCCGTCGACGTACCACGCCCGCGCCGCAGCCAGCGACGAGACTTCGAGGTGGACGTGGCCGATATCCGTCCCCGGCGGACACCGGTCGGTCCCGGCGGCCGCCTCGCGGAGTGGGTCGAGCGCCAGCGGTAACGTGTCCATCTCGACGCGTCCGTCGGCCGTCGTGGGCCAATCGGCCTGGGGACGGTCGCGGTAGAGTTCGATCCCGTTGCCCTCCGGATCGCTCAGATACAGCGCCTCGCTCACGTGGTGGTCCGACGCCCCGTCGAGTCGCCACGCCGTCTCGACTCGGTCGAGGGCGTCCCCGAGTGCCGCGCGCGAGGGGACCCGAAACGCCGTGTGGAAGAGACCGGCCGCCGCCGGGTCGCGGGCCGGTGTGTCGGGCGCGGCGAGCAACACCAGCAAAGGGCCGTCGCCGGCGCCGAGCACCGCCCGCTCGTCGTTTTGCGCCCGGCGTTCGAGACCGACGGCCCGTTCGTAGAACTCCACCATCCGGTCGAGGTCGGCCACCCGGAGCGCCACCCGTCCGATTCCCGGTGTCGTCACGACGCCGGACTACGCGACACGGGCACTTGCCTCTGCCGGATGCCCCGCTGCGCCGGGTTTGATATCGCGATATGCTGTTTATCTCATAACTACCCGGTCGACAGGGGACAAAAGCATTAGGTCCCGAGGCGACGTGGCGTCGCTATGGGCCTACGGAAACCACCCTTGCGGGAGACACACGCCTCGCAGGGTGCGTCGTTCACCGAATTCGGCGGCTGGGACATGCCGGTGGAGTTCGACTCCATCCGAACCGAACACGCGGCCGTCCGAGAGTCCGCGGGGCTCTTCGACGTGTCACACATGGGCGAAATCGAGGTGTCCGGCCCCGACGCGGGACCGTTGTTGAACCGACTGACCACCAACGACGTGGACGAACTCGAACCGGGCGATACCCAGTACTCGTGTATCACCGACGAGGACGGCATCATCCTCGACGACACGATGGTGTTCCGGCTCCCCGACGACGGGGATTCGCGCTACCTGTTCATCCCGAACGCCGGCCACGACGCCGAGATGTACACGCGATGGGTCGAGTATCGCGACGAGTGGGACCTAGACGCGACGGTCCGGAACACGACCGAGGAGTGGGCGATGTTCGCCCTTCAGGGACCGGACGCCCAGGACCTCGCCGCCGAGGCGACGGAGGGCGCGACCCGTGACATCCCACGTTTCGAGGCGACGTTTCTCGACGTGGCGGGGGTTCGATCCTTCGCGTCGCGGACGGGCTACACCGGCGAGGACGGGTTCGAGTTCCTCTGTCCGTGGGGCGACGCCGAGACGGTGTGGGAGGCCTTCGACTGCCAGCCCTGTGGTCTCGGATCGCGAGACACCCTGCGCATGGAGATGGGCTTTCTCCTCGCCGGACAGGATTTCGACCCCGAGGAGGAGCCACGGACGCCCTACGAGGCGGGTGTCGGCTGGACGGTCGACCTCGATACGGAGTTCGTGGGGCGTGACGCCCTCGAGGCCGTCGAGCGAGAGGGCATCGACGAACGGTTCCGCGGCGTCCAGTTGCAGGAACGGGGCGTCCCGCGGCACGGCTACGAGGTGGTCGACGCCGACGGCGACCACCTCGGGCACCTCACGAGCGGCACGATGAGTCCCACACTCGGCGAACCGATCGGTCTCGGCTATCTCTCGGACGAAGAGGCACCCCCGGGGACCCGCGTTCGGGTCGTGGTTCGGGGCGAACCGAAGCAGGCAAACGTAGTGACTCCCCCATTCATCGACAAATGAGCTTCGACGTACCCGCGGACCGACGATACCTGGAATCGCACGAGTGGACGACGACCGACGGTGACAGCGTGGAACACGGTTCCACGAGCAGCCGGACCGAGTCCGGCGACACCGTTCGCATCGGCATCACGGACTTCGCACAGGACGAACTCGGTGACGTGGTGTTCGTCGAACTGCCGGCGGCCGGCGACGAGGTGGTGGCCGGCGAGGAGTTCGGCGTGGTCGAGAGCATCAAGGCCGTCTCGGATCTGGTCTCGCCCGTCTCGGGGACCGTCACCGCCGTTAACGAGGACCTGTTCGACGCGCCGGAACTGGTGAATCAGGACCCTTACGGCGACGGCTGGATGCTCGAAGTCGACCCGAGTTCGGAGAACGAGTTCGAGAACCTGCTGACGGCCGACGAGTACCGCGACAACGTCGAGTAGCGGCCCCTTCTCGCCGTTCGTCCCGTCAGAACCCGACGTGTTCGGAGCTATCGATGCCGTCGATCCGGATCAGACCGTAGTCGCACTCGGTACAGGACCACTTCGTCTTCTCGCCCAGGTGGAGCGTCGTACTCGCTGTCCGCCAGAACCGGTCGTTCGAACACTCCGGGCAGTCGTGGGCCATCTCCAGGCTCATACCTCCGTTTCCGCGGCCGGCCGTGTTGAAGATACTGATTCCCGAACCCCGCGATAAACTGTATAGCGCGATAGCAAGTTCCGGTGGCGGCGCGTTCGGACTGCGTGTCCGGGCCGCCCGTGACGTGTGCGGTCGACCGCGGCGGCGCGTCGCCCGACGCGGTGCCACGATGCACGTCACTCCCGAACTTGTTTTGACAAAACGGGTGAAAATCACCTCCCATTTTGTTCGTCCGGCACGAGTTGCCACTGTGGAGTACGAAATTGGCCCGAACGAACCGGTCAGCACGGCCGTTGTACGCGCCGTGAGTGCCGTCCAGGGTCGTGAACCGTGTTCCCTTCAGCCGCTGGCGGACGCCGTCGATCCGGGTGCGTTGGATGCGCTGTTCGCCCCGCAGTGCGGCGGCACACCGCGGGTGGGCGGACGCCTCTCGTTCGTATTCAACGGTTGTCACGTCACTGTCGACAACGGCGAGTATCTCACCCTCCAGTTGCTCGAAGATCGATCTTGCGACGAACGTGACGAGGAGTACCTCGACGGTCGATTTCGGTGACGGGGCGCCGCGGACTCACTTCCCGGGGTCGCGGACGGGTAACAATCCTTGGGCCATGAGTCGCCGGGCGATCACGACGAGACCGTTCCCGAACCCCTCGCCGAAGACCGCTCGTTCCTCCTTGGTGCCGGGCATGATCGAACTCACGAGGATCGTCGAGCGGTCGGTCAGGAGGAGTCGGCCGATCGCCGCGTCCTCTTCGGTAGCGTTCTCGCCGTGTAGCCACTCCAGACCGGAGAGGAACGTCGTGGCGTTCGGCACGGCCGTTTGGATCTGGTCCTGAAGGGATTCGGTCAACGCGCCGACGAGAAGGTCGACCTCGGTACCCACGTCGTTGAGGCTGGTAACGAGGCTCTCGGTCAGCAGTGACCCGTCACCGACGATGAGAACGATCTCGTCCGCCGATTTCCTGATGAGCTTGTTCGTCCGGTTTTCGATCGCGTCTCGCCCGGACATCGCCCACACCCGTTGGACGGGGGTTTCGTCCTCCCCGTCCACGATTTCGACCGTCTCCAGGGCGTCGTGGAGTCGTTCGACGCGGTCTTCGTACTGGTCGCGTAGGGTCTCGGCCGCCTCTTCCAGCGGAACCGCCCGAAACTGCTGCGGGCTCGAATGCTGGATCTCGACCAGGCCTTGTGCCTCCAGTACTCGAATCGCGTCGTACACCCGTGTCCGGGGGACTTCGGTCATCTCGCTCAGTTGCTTCGCCGTCCCCGTGTGGAGACGAGACAAGCCGACGAAGCATCGCGCCTCGTATTCTTTCAGGCCGAGTTGCTGGAGGACTTCGATTGCCTCCTCCAAGTTATCAGTCGTATTCATGTGTCCCAACCTCCCGGGAAATCCCGGGAACTCGCTAAATCATTGATCTCCGGCACGGATAGGTATTGTTACTCCTGTCGTGACGGCGACCCCCGGGAAGCACCCTCTGAATATCCCGGATGGTCGAATCCCCCGTGTACTCGAATTGACTGATCACGTTGTGATATTCATAGTGACAGCAGACCGCTATCGCGTTTCGCTGTGCGTAGTACGAGTCATCGACGAAGGACGTAAAGTCACCCGTTTAATCACAAAAGAAATATACCCGGTGGAATCCAACCTTCAGTCGGCACGCAGTTCAGTTCTGTGTCCCAACCACCGTACTGTTGCGTGTCGGCCCGGCCACGTTCCGTGGCGGGGTTCTCGATAATACACACCGTCAAACCGATGAACAGCGATCCAACCGAAGACCCAGAGACGGCCGCGATCGAGCAACTCGAACGATTCGGGCTGAGTACCTACGCCGCACGGACGTTCGTCGCGCTCGCTGGGCTCGGTACGGGGACGGCGAGGGACGTCAGTCAGGTGTCGGAGGTGCCACGGACACGGGTGTACGACGCGATCGACGAACTACACGATCGGGGTCTCGTCGACATCCTCCAATCGTCGCCCAAGCGGTTCTGGGCCATTTCCGGCGAAACGGCGAGTCGGACGTTCGAACACGAGCTACAGCACCGCACGGACGTCCTGCGGACGGCGCTGAGGGAACTCGAACCGATCGAACGTCGCGCCGAGCAGCGTGGCGTCTGGACGGTCGACGGACAGATGGCCGTCACCCAACGAGTGCTGGAGTTCTTTTCCAGCGCGGACGACGAAATCGTCTACATGACCGTCGAGGACCTCCTCACAGACGAACTGATCGACGGTCTGAGTGAGGCCGCGAACCGGGGCGTCTCGATCAAGCTCGGCGGCGTGTCGACGGACGTCCAGGAGCGTATTCAGGACGAGATCCCCGGCGCGACGATGTTCGAGTCGCTGTGGGTCTGGTCGGATACGTCGGCGGGGCGGCTCATGATGGTCGACGGACGAAAAACGCTCGTGAGTGCGCTCGTCAACGGTCTGGATGCGGATCCCACCGATCCGCGATCGGAAACCGCAATTTGGGGCGAAGGCGAGACGAACAGTCTGGTCGTGGTCCTGCGGGCAATCTTCACTTGGCGACTCGACGCGGACGAATCATGGTAACGGGATCCGACACGTCGTAACGGCGTCGGACGCCCTGCCGGTCGGACGGCACTCACACGGCCGCGAAGAGCGTTTTCGTCGGGGATGGATTCGTCGTCACAGAGTCACCGTTCGACACCGTCGAATCGTCGTCCGTCGGGACGGTTCGAGACACACCGGGGTAGCGTCGGGTGGCGACTCCGGAATCGTGGAATCGCCGACCGGGGAGCCGAAACGCCGTATCACCGGGTGGACGACGACCGACGTCAGGGATTCGGCGGCGACGCTTCCGTCGGGAGCGAGTCGAGGATCGTCTCGACCTGCTCGTTGGGCTGGTACCGAACGGCTCCGCTTCCGAGTTCGAATTCGACGACGCCGTACTCCGCTAACTTCGGCAGATGAGTGTGATGGAGTTGGATGGCGAGCTGTTCGCGGTCCCGCAGTGAGCCGCTTTTGCCGTCGCACCCCTCACTGTGCAACTGTTCGGCGAGATCCTCGAGTGTCGTCGCCCCGTCGGCCTCGTGGCGAAGATGGTGGACGACACGACGTCGGTGCCGATCGGAGACGAGTTCGAGACACGCGTCGAGACTGTTCGTCACAGCACGCTATTCCCTCTCGGACGCCTCAAAGGCCGCTATTTTCACACTCGTGTAAATTTTGATTATCCGAGTTACACGCCACCACCCGGCGTGGTCGGCAGTCGGTCGACGCCGCGACGGCGAAAATCGCCCGTCCGGCCGCTACCGACGAATCGGAAGCGACGTCCGGTGTCCGACCACGGTAACTGTGCGATGGACACCGCTACCGCCCCGTTTTCGGGCCGACACGCTGTGCGTGTCGCGACTGCGGAGACGACATCGAAGCGCCCGACGGCGCGGGCGACTGCCCACGCTTGAGGGGCCGATCACCCGCGACGGGCGCGTCCCACACGACGGGGATCGCGTCCCGCAGGAATTAGACACCCACCGGCGGCGTTCGAGGCGCACTGCTGTGGTGACCTCCCTTATCCGACTGGAGACCCAACCGCGAGCATGGCCCGCTACGAGGCATCCTTCGAGATAGACTCGAAGACCGATTCGTACGCCGCTCGACGCATTCTGGAACAGGTGTACGATACGATTCGGGAGGAATCGCAAGGCGGTTGGGGAGGGTCGGACGATGCCGACGAACTCCTGCGAGAGTTCCGAACGCTTCGAGATGCAGCGAAGCGTCGACGGCCGGGACGACTGACAATCACCTACGAGCAAGCGGACGACGCGTTCGAGGACTGACGCCGTGAACACCGTTGGGACTCGGCGGTTGCCGGGACCCTGCGTGAGACGCCTAGTGCCGACGGGACGAACACGGCCCTCTCGTCCGCCCGTCCCCCCGCTCTGCCTCCGACACCGATCCGGATTTCGACCGTCGACGAGCGGCGAGGTATCCACCTCCTACAAGTTCCCACTCGACGATAACAGAACATGGTAGATCTGGTCTCCATCGGAGGGCTGCTTCTCGCGTTCTTTCTCGTCATCATGAACGGAATCTTCGTGGCTGCGGAGTTCGCGTTCGTCAAAGTCCGGCCCACGCGGGTGAGTGGGCTCGTCGACCGAGGGAAACCGGGAGCGGCACTCGTACAGGACGTCATCGAGAATCTGGACGACTATCTGGCAGTCAGCCAGCTCGGTATCACGCTCTCCTCGCTCGGCCTCGGCTGGATCGGCGAACCGGCCGTGGCGGCACTCATCGAACCCATCCTCGGGCAGTTCCTTCCTGCGGGAACGGTCCATCTCGTCGCGTTCGTCCTCGGATTTGGCTTCATCACGTTCCTCCACGTGGTGTTCGGCGAACTCGCGCCGAAGACGTTCGCCATTCAGGAGGCCGAACGTATCGCGCTTCTCGTCGCCCCGCTCATGAAATTCTTCTACTACGTGTTCGTGCCCGGTATCATCGTCTTCAACGGAACTGCCAACTACTTCACCCGTCTGGCCGGCGTCTCGCCGGCATCCGAAAGTGAGGAGACACACTCCGAAGAGGAGATCCGGATGATCCTCACGCGGTCCGAAGAGACGGGCCACATCGACCTCGACGAGGTCGAGATGATCGAGAGCGTCTTCGAACTCGGGGACACCATCGCCCGCGAGGTCATGATTCCGCGCCCGGACGTCGAAACCGTCCCTGCCTCGATGTCGCTCTCGGAACTCCAGTCGGTCGCCGCGACGGGAACCTACACGCGCTATCTCGTGCTCGACGAGGAGGGAAACCAGCCACTCGGGTTCGTCCACGCCAAGGACATCCTGCGAGCGAGCCAAACCGAGACGGAGGCCGATCAGGAGGTCACTGCGCGCGAAATCGCGCGACCGGTCCTTACGGTCCCGGAAACGCGTCGGATCGACGCGATCCTCGCCGACTTTCAGAAGCGTGGGGAAGGCCAGATGGCCGTCGTCGTCGACGAGTGGGGCGTCTTCGAGGGTATCGTGACCATCGAGGACGTCCTCGAAGAGATCGTGGGCGACATTCAGGACGAGTTCGATACCGCAGCGCAGGAGCCGTCAATCGAGAAGCGAGACGACGGAGCGTACCTCGTCGACGGCGGGGTCCCCGTTCAGGACGTGAACGATCGGCTCGACACTCGCTTCGAGAGCGGCGACGTCGAGACGATCGGTGGCCTGATTTTCAGTCGTCTCGGTAGAGTTCCCGAAGTGGACGATCAGATCGAAGCGAACGGGTACGTCCTTCAGGTCGAGGCCGTCGACAATTCCCGAATCGAACGGCTCGTGATTCGAGCGGCAGGGGAACCCGGAGAGATGGACGACACGTAGGCGGGTCGCAACCACTCCTCGCTCCCTTCCCCCGTCGCTCGGACCGGACCGGGCGGCGGTTCTCCGTGTCGGCCGGCGTTTCGGGCGGCCCCCGGTCCGTCCGCACGACGTCGACGAGCGTCCGCACCCCGTGACGGTGCGTCGGTATCGGCGGTCCGAGAGGACGTGGTCGTTCGCTCCCCGATTCGGTGTCCACTCGCCCCGTCCAGTGGGGCGGAATAGCCGGGGACGCCCACGCCGGGGCGGCGGCGTTTCGGCCCGCTACTGCCCCGGAAACAACAGCAGCCGACCCGCCACGAAGACGAAGTACAGCCCCAGCATGTAGCCCCCTTCCGTTCGCGTGAACGCCCCCTCCCGCCAGTACAACACCCAGCCGAGCAGTCCGAGGCCGGCGACTAACTTGAACGGAAGGTCCCAGCGGACGACGGCCGGCGGGACGGCGTACGTCGAGAGGGCACCGCCGAGGCCGATGCCGACGAGCGGATTGACGATGTTGCTTCCGATGAGGGTTCCGAGCGCGACGTGTGGCGACCGTCGGCGGATAGCGTCCATCACGGCCGTCAGCTCCGGCAACGCGGCGGCCACGCCGACGGTCACGATACCGACCATGGACCCACCGAGGGCGAGTGCTCCGACGATCACCTCCACGACCGACAGCATGAGTGAGGCGGAGAGCAAGACGAGGACGAGCAACCCCGTGGCAACCACGGCGTCTCGGCGAGGATTTTCACTCGGGGCTTCTCGGAGCGACTGGGTGCGTTCCCGAAAGGTGAGTATCGCTCCGACGTACGCCAGGTAGAGCCCCAGTAAGAGGACTCCATCGAGCCGACTGATCGTCCCGTCCCAGGCGAGCAGCATCGTCGCACCGATCGCGCCCAGCATCGGCAGATAGCTCTCGTAGACGAACGCCCGGGAGACGTGAACCGTTCCGTACCCGATGAGCAGCACGCCGACGAGGAGGAACTGCTGGACGGTCGAGGAGCCAGTGTTGCCGCCGATGACGACGGCCGAGGTAACCTGGTAGTCGAGGACGCCGGAGAGGATTCCGAGCGACGCGATCAGGTGGGAGCTGAGCTCCGGTAGACTCGTTCCCAACGCGAGGACGGTCATCCCGACGAGAACTTCGTCGACGTCGTAGTACTCGGCGAGCGCCAGCAGCCGACCGATAGCTCGACTCGCCGCAGTCACGAGCGTGTACAACGCGACCGCCCCGATGGAAACCTGTGTCAGCAAGCCGCTCGAGACGGACATCTTAGCGCTCGGCCAGCCACGTGTCGCTCCAGTCTCGCTCGTAGTCGGGGTCGAACGGTTCGAGGGTCCAGATCGGACAGCTCTCGCACTCCCAGACCCTGTAGACTCCTCCGTCTCGGATCACGACCCCGACGGACGCCCAGACGTGGGTCTCGCAGGTCGGATCCTTGGACATGCGTGAACCCACGGACGATTGCTGCCCGAAAAAAGCTTTCCTCGGTCCACTCCGTCGGGCCAAGCTACTTGCCCGCGGCGACCGAACGGGGGGTATGTCGATCACGCTCTACGCGCTCGACGGCTGTCCACACTGCGAGAAGGTCCACGACGCCCTCGCGGCCAACGACGTCGAGTACGAGACGGTCTGGGTCGAGGCGTTACACTCCGGGCGGAACGAGGTCAAGCGGATCAGCGGTCAGCGCGCGGTCCCCGTGCTCGTCGACGACGAACACGGCGTCACCATGCCCGAGAGTATCAACATCCTGCAGTACGTGGAGCGGACGCTCGCATGAAGATCTACACCGGGCGCGGCGACGAGGGCATGACCGACCTCCGGAACATGTCCCGCGTCTCGAAGACCAGTCCCCGGATCGAGGCCTACGGCACCGTCGACGAGGCGAACGCGCTCCTCGGGACGATCCGACCCACGGGCTACGACGACGTCGACGACTCCCTCGAACGGATCCAGAACCACCTCCACATCGTCCAGGCGGATTTCGCGAACCCCGAGCCGGAGGACGACGACCCCGTCGTCCGCGAGGCGCACGTCGACGAACTGGAAGACTGGATCGACGAGGCCGACGACGAACTCGACCCGCTGGAGTCGTTCGTCCTCCCGACCGGGAGCGAGGCCGGTGCTGCCCTCCATCACGCCCGAACCGTCGTCCGCCGGGCCGAACGGCGGGCGGTGGATCTCGCCGGTACCGATCCCGTCAACGCCGAGGCCATCGCCTACCTCAACCGGCTCTCGGACGCGCTCTTTACCTTCGCCCGCCTCGTGAACCGACGCGACGGCGTCCGCGAGGACCGACCGACGTACTGAACCGAAGAGAGTCGGATGCGGGCGGGCGATCACGCTGCCGTTCGCCCACAAGAGATATATCTGTCGTCCACGTTTGGTCATATATGAACAAGCACTTCGAAGACGCGCTGTACTACATGGGACGGGCCGGCGAACACGCGAAAGAGGGCGTGATGGAAGAACTCGACCCGCTCGAAGAGCGGTTCCGCGAACTCACTGGCAAGGAACAGGAGCCGGAGCCCTCGCGACTGGAGAAACTGCAGGACGACCTGCAGGAACTGGAGACCCGCGCCGAGGGTGAGGCGAAGACGGCCATCGAGGACGCCCGCGAGCGGATCCGACGCTATCGCGGCGAGGAGTCGTCCGAGTAAGACAACCCTTAAGTCGGCGTCACCAGTATCGACGTACTGCGAGGGTTGGTGGTCTAGTCCGGTTATGACGGCTCCTTCACACGGAGCAGGTCGGCAGTTCGAATCTGCCCCAACCCATTCGTTTTGCTGACGGGTTCGACGGAGCAGGTCGGCATTCCCGGCGAGCGGAGCGAGGTGGGAAGCAGCGGACGACCGAAGGGAGTCCGCCAGCGTTCGAATCTGCCCCCCACTCGTTTTCCCGACGTTCCTGAAGGACCGGGAACTACTGTTTTAGCGGTTATCGCGGGTATTTCGTCGTTTTTCACTCGGATGTTCCACGGCGGATTCGACCCGGAGTCCGGTTCGGTGCAGTCCAGTACCGCGGTTTACGGCTGTCTCTTTATGTTGGATTGGCCACTACGCGGGATATGGGCCGCGACGCATCCGCTCCTGACCGACGGGATCTTCGTGAATTAGTTCAGTTCTACCTTTTGGATCACAGGACGGTGTTAGGGAAGCTAATCGACATCTCCCTGTTGGGACTGAATCTGGTGTTCGTTGGCGTTTTCGTCGTCGAAACGTACCCGGTTGCCGCCGATTTTCGGCCCTTCCTTTGGAACCTCGAAGTCGCTATCGCCCTCGTTTTCGCCGTGGAATATCTCTCTCGCTTGTACGGTGCGCCCGACCGGACGGCAGAATTTTTTAACGGATACACCATGGTTGATCTGATTGCAATTTTACCGACGCTCTTGGTATTCGTGTTTCCGATCTCAATTAGCGCGTTGCAGATCGGCTTTCTACGTTCGATTCGGATCATCCGTGTGCTGCGGTTCTACCGATTCACCGAGGATGCCGAGTTCTTCTTTGGAACCGTTACGGACAATACCTTACGCGCCGGGAAACTCCTGTTGACGATCCTGGTTCTCCTGTTCATCTCTGCCGGGGTGTTCTATAGTGTAGAACGAGCGGCGAATCCCGACGTTATGACGTTCGGTGACGCGTTCTATTACGCCGTGATAACGCTATCGACGACCGGATTTGGCGATATCATCCCGGTCACGACCGCTGGCAGGTGGGCGACGGTCGGATCGATACTGGCCGCCATCATCGTCATCCCGCGACAGGCAAGTACGTTCGTCAGGGAGTGGACATCCAAGGGGAAAATCAACGTCACGTGTTCTCACTGTGGGTTGGAATATCACGATCCGGACGCATCACACTGCAAGGCCTGCGGGCACGTCATCTATCAAGAGATCGACTCCAGGGAGTAAGGCGCCATCCCGCGCGTCGAGAGCGCCACCGGAGGGCCTTCCAGCCACCGGAGGTATCGATGTCTCGGTGCGTGCGGAATCGGGTCACGTACTCGCTGACCGCGTTTGCGAGGGCGCCCTCGGATACCCCCGCAGTAACGAACGCCTCAGCGGTGTAGCCGCCCCTCCACGTGTCACTCATCGCATCGTTCGTGTCCGGACCCGAGACGGCGAGCCCCGGCATATCGCGGAGACGTCCGCGACAACGTCATCCTCACGAGCGCCGGGCGACCGGACGGCGTGGTCGTCGGCGGCGACTCGGATACCGCAACGACGGCCGAGCGGGACCTCCTCGGTGGACGCTGGGACACGGCGAACGGTCCGATCGGACTCCTCGGTCGCGCTGGGGGAGGTAGTGGTGGTGGCGGACGTCTCACCCTGCCCGCATCCACAGGTCCCGTCCGATGGTCACGACGGCGGCGGCCACCGGCGCCGCGACCGGGAGGGACCCAGCGACGTCGTCGCCGACGCCGAGCGCGATGCTCGCGACGACGAGGATGGGGAGCACCGGCGCGCCGGCCACGGCGGTCCCGAGGAGCGGGCGCTCGCCCCGCAGGTAGCCGACACCCCACGCGAGGAGCCCCGGCACGAGGAGCACGAGCGCGAGTAGGGCGAGCGCGGCGCCGAGCAACGTGTTGAGCGTGTTCGTCGGATCGCTCGTGCCGTCCCCGGCGGTCACGAGGAGGACGGTGGCGAGGGTGCCGACGCCGGCGCCGATCAGCGCCACGACGGCGGTCCAGCGCTGCCAGCGTGCCATCCGCTCCCGGTCGCGCTGGAACAGGGAGAGCAACCCGATAAGTACCAGGAAGACGGCGACGAGCGAGAGGGTAGGGACGATGGTGCGCTCGATCCACAGGGCGCTGAACCGCGGCGGATCGAAGACGTAGGAGTCGGTGGGCATCGGTCCGAACCACCGCGTCGGAATCGCGGCGGCGAGGACGAGGAGGCCACCGAGGGTCGTCAGGGCACCGACGAACCGACGGCCGGGGGTCAACACGGTCAGGCACCTCCGAACGCCACGACCGTTCCGAGACGGGTCGCCGTCACGACGCCGCCGTCGAGGACGGCCGGGGACACGACCCGTTCGGTGCTTCGAAAGCCCCACGTGGCCTCGCCGAAGCGAGCGGTGAAGGCGAGCAGTCGGGCGGACCTCGATCCCTCGCCCGCTCCGGACCGGAGGGCGAAGGCGTGGTCACCGGCCGCGGCGGTGACCGCCCCCTCCCCGACGTAGGAACACCAGCGGGGTTCGGGGGCGCCGTCGCCGGTCCGGTCGAGGGCGAACGTCGCGTCGCCGGCCTCGCGGGGTCGTTCGACCGCGTACACCGTCTCGGGCGTGACGACCGGCGTCGAGTAGGTGCGGCCGCCACCCCGGTCGACGGCGAACCGCTCCGTCCCGTCGTCGAGGCCGACGCCGACGACGCCCTCGTACGCGCCGAGATAGACGGTGCCGTCGGCGACGACGGGGTCTGATTCCGGACGGACGTCAGACGACCACCGCTTCTCGCCCGTCGCTGCGTCCACACCCTGCAGTTCCTCACCCGCGACGACGACGGTGCCGTCGGCCACCGCCGGCAGGGGACCGCCGTTCGTGGCCGCGACCCACCGCTCGCTCCCGTCGGCGGCGTCGAGGGCGACCAGTTCGCCGCCGGCGGGGACGAACACCGCGCCGTCGGCGACGGTCGGCGGGCCGGTCGGGTCGATGTCGGCGGTCCGCCACCGGACCACCCCGTCGTCGGCCCGGAGGGCGGCGACGCCGTTCGTGGTCGACAGGTAGGCCGTCCCGTCGTCGAGTACCGGCGGCGCGAGTTCGGCGCCGGCTCTCGCGTCGGCGCCGGCCGTCGTCGGCGAGAGGTCGGCGTTCCGCCACTGTTCCGTCCCGTCCCGGAGCGAGAGTGCGAACGCACCGGCGCCGGTGGTGAGGAAGACCCGGCCCTCGGCGACGGTCGGTGCGCTCACGTCGGTGCCGGCGTCGTCGACGTCGGGGGTGGGGAGGGTGGTTCGCCAGCGGAGCGTCGGCGAGTCGGTCGGTGGCCGCCTGGACGGGGCGTAACCGGTGTTCGCGGGGTCGAATCGCGGTGCGGGCCAGGCTCCGCCGGGGAGGGTGTCGAATCCCCGACCGGCCTCACCCGTGCCGAACGTCGTCGACGGTTCGGGTGGCTCGCCGTCGGGACACGACGACGAACAGCCGCCGAGTCCGGCGACGGCCCCGGACGCGAGCGTCCCGAGAAACGTCCTGCGGTCGATGGAGGGCATCGACTACCGCTTGTGACACCTCCGTGAAAGGTGTCCCGGATCGCGTCGATCCGGGAACGAAGAGTTACCACCCAGCGGGTTCGTTCGTGCGTATGGCTATCGACCTCGAACGGCTCGTCCGCTACCCAGCGAACGACGACGACTGGGTCAGGACTCTCCTCGTCGGCGGACTGTTGACGGCGTTGTCGGTGTTGATCGTGCCCGCCTTCCTCCTGTACGGCTACCTCCTCCGCGTCCTTCGGGAGGGGATGGTCGAGGGGGAGGAACCACCCGGGTTCGACGACTGGGGGGTGCTCCTGCGCGACGGCGTGGTCGCCTTCCTCATCGTCCTCGTCTACCAGTTCGTCCCCCTACTCGTGGCGGCGCTGACCGTCGGCGGATCGGTGCTGGCCATCCTCACCGGGTCGGACGTCGGCGTGGGCGTCGGTCTGTTCGGACTCCTCGCGGGCCTCGCGCTCTCGGCGGTCCTCGCCCTGATCTTCGGTTACGTCACCCTGATCGGCGTCGCCAACTACGCTCACGAAGGCGAGGTGGGTGCAGCGTTCGACACCACGGTCCTTCGGGCCGTCGCCCTCGACGGCGCCTACGCCGTCCCGTGGCTCTACGGCGTTTCCCTCCTCCTCGTGGCGAACGTCGTGGCGGGACTCCTCGGCTTCGTGCCCGTCGTCGGGGTGTTCGTCGTCTTCTACGCACAGGTCGCGGCGGCCTGGATCTGGGGGAAGGGGTTCGCGGACGCGATGGGTCTCGACGACGGGGCGGCCGAGGGGACGCCGGCAGCGGTCGTGTGAGTCCAGCACCGACAACCACAACTCTGAAACGCGGTGCCGTCGGGGTTTTCGTATGGCTACGGTTGCGGAACGTCTCGGCGTCGAACCGATTCGGCTCTGGATCGGCTCGGTCCTCACCCTGCTCGCCGCACTGATCGGCGGATCGCTCGCCTTCCCGCGGACCGTCTACGACGGCTTCGTCTGGCACTACTTCTGGGGGCCGGTTCAGGCCGACGCCAACGCGGCCGTCTGTGCCGTCCGGCAGGGCGACACCACACGATATCTCTACGAATCGGCGGCCTGTTCCGCCGCCGCCGAACCCGTCGCGTACCCGGGCTATACGCTCGTGTCGGAGGTCGGCTACGTCGTCGTCCTCCTGATCGCCCTCTCCGGACTGGTCTTTCTCCTCCAGCGACTGGCGGTCGGCTCCGACCGCGGGCTCTTCTTCTCGCTTCTTCCCTTCGTCTTCTTCGGCGGGGCGCTCCGGGTCGTCGAGGACGTGACCGACGCCGCCGGCACCGAGGGCCT
This sequence comes from Haloplanus litoreus, assembly GCF_045690335.1. Taxonomy (GTDB): domain Archaea; phylum Halobacteriota; class Halobacteria; order Halobacteriales; family Haloferacaceae; genus Haloplanus; species Haloplanus litoreus. The sequence goes on from NZ_CP147874.1 coordinate 1,332,638, forward strand.
GATCACCTACCCGCTGAACACGCTCATCATCAGCCCGATCATCTACTTCACCGTCTTCGCGGTGACGCTGATCGCGTTGCTCGGGAGCATCGCTCTGGAGCGCGAGAACCTCGTCGACAGTTACACTCGACCCCTCGTCGGGTCCGGCTCCGCCGTCCTCGCCGTGACCCTCGCCTTCCTCCTCTGGAGCGCCGTCGCTCCCGACGGTCCGGGCACGTTCTACCCGCAGGTACTGATCGTCATCCTCCTCGGCGCGACGGCGTCCGCCGCGGGCACCTGGTGGCTGCTCGAACGGTACGTCCCCGCAGCCAACGCGGGCACCGGTCGCATCGGCCTCGTCGTCATCTGGGGCCACGCCGTCGACGGCGTCGCCAACGTCGTCGGCCTCGACTGGATGATCGCGCTCGGCGCCGGGCCGAATCTGGTGCCGAAACACCCGGTCAATCGCGCCATCGTCGACATCACGGCCTCGACGCTGCCCGCGTCGGTACTTACGTTCACCGGCGACACCTGGCCGTTCCTCGTCGTGAAACTCGTCGCCGCCTCGCTCGTCGTCTGGCTGTTCGACGAGCGCATCTTCGAAGAGAGTCCGCAGTACACCATCCTGCTCCTGATCGCTATCCTCGCCGTGGGACTCGGTCCCGGGACCCGCGATATGCTCCGGGCGACGTTCGGCGTGTAGCGGGACTCAGGGATACGGGTGGAACGGCCGATCCAGGCGGGGTTCGTAGCCCAGGTCCGGGGGAACCGTCTCGGCCCGGTCGCCGAAGTAGGGGTCCTCCACGAACAGCGGCTGGGCCTCGGGGCTCAGGACGCGGACCGCCTCGAACCCGAGGGCGGCAACGTCCTCCGTCGTGAGTCGGGCGGCGTACGTCGAGAGCCCCGCCTCGGTGGCGCGGTCGACCACCGCGTCGAGTTCCGCTTCGCCGGTCGGTACCTCGTCGGGGCCGACGCTCGCCGCCGGCACCCCGTCGTCGACGTCGACGAACGCCTCGGCCGCGGGCGGCCGGTCGGCGTAGTGGCCGATGGCGCCCTCCTCGGCCGCCGCGTCATCGGGACCCATCGCCCGGAGTTCCATCCAGTTCTGGAGCGCCTCCGCGAGCGCCGACCGGGCCGCCGCCGTCGCATCCAGATCGGCGCCCGACCCGAGGGCGAACCGTGGCCACTCCCCCTCGCGGTGGACCGCGACGGCGACGACGGGGACGTCCACGTCGGCGGTGATCAGAGCCGGCGTCACGGACAACCCGACGGCTCGGGCGCGGTCCACGAGTGCCGCGAACCCGCCGTCGTCGACGGACAGGCCCAGCGGATCGTACGTCGAGTACCACGCGAGCATCGCCGCGTCGCGTTCGATCACCTCGTACAGCCCCGACAGGAGCGCCTCGACGCCGGCGTTGCCGAGACCAAGGCCGGTGGTGATCGCCGGCCGATGTCGCTCACGATGCCCCCCTGGCGGTGGGTAGTGGACGAACTCCGCCGGTAACGGGACGGACTCGCCCGTCCGCAAGTCTTCGCCCGGGACCCACGGTACCGGCTCTTCGGGGTCGACCGACCGGCCGTCGGGGCGGACGAACGCGGCCGGCGACACGCCCCGCGCCCGTTGCGAGGGGGGCGCCGTCTCGAACTCCTCATTCCGATAGACGCCGGCACAGTAGCGTTCGAGACCCTCGCCGAGGGCCTTCACGAACGCGCGGTCCCAGTCGTCGTCGACACCGGCGGTGTACGCCGCCGCCCGGGCGTCGCTGTAGGCGGTCGTATCGGCGGTGGCCGCCAGGTAGTAGGGGGCCGGGAACGACTCGCGTTCGCCCACCTGCGTGAGGAGTCCGACCCGGTCGTCGACGGCGCGTTCGGCCCGGCCGACGGCGTCGTCGAGCGGGACGTCGCGGTGCGTGTGCCGCAGATCCCGGTCCCGGTCCTCGGGACGGGGAACCGCGAGCACCCGTCGCTCGCCGCCGGGCACCTCGACGACGGTGCCCGCGAGGTCCGCCCCCGAGAGCAGCGAGACGGCGCGGTGGCCGGCGACGGCACCCGCGAGGCGGACGGCGCTCCGACTTCCCGAGGCGCGTCGCTCCTCGCCGTCGCCGCCGTCGTCGACGGCCGAGTCAACCCGTGCCCGCAGGTCGCGATAGCCGACGCCGTCGGCGAAGACGGTCACGGTAGCGTCGAGATCCCCGAGCGCGACACCGCCGAGGCCGCCGATTTCGACGGCGAGCCACCGGGTCGCCGCGTCGTCGGCCGCCTCGAACGCCGGTGCACCCGCCGGTGCGATCACGACGCCGAGAGGGTAGGATCCGAGCTCACCGGGGGTCGTCGTCGTCGCCGTCGCGTCGACGTCGTCGAGTGCGGCCCGGACCGAGTCGGCGGCCGGCCCGCTCCCCGCGATACCGATCTGCATGGAACCGCCGACGCCCCCCGGAGGCAAAAGTGGTCGGAAGTCCGGGACGAACGCGTCCGCTCGTACGGATCGTCGTCACCGTGTCCCGACCGTCGCCGACCACGGTGACGGCGACGGCCAGTCCTGACCGACGACAGCCCGTCTCAGGCCGACTGGTTGAGCGTCACGGCCGCGAGTTCCGCCGGCGTCACCTCGTCGAAGCGGTCCTCGTCGAGTTTCAGGCGGAGGCGGGGGCGCCCCACGTCGATGGGCACCTTCTCGGTCCGGATGAGGCCCTCGTCTTCGAGGGTGGTCTTGGTGCGCGAGAACGTCGCTTTGCTCGCGATCCCCACGTCCTCGCCCCACTTGCTGATGTCGTAGAGGAGGACGTCGTTGTGGGCGGCGACGAGGAGCGTGAGCGTCACCTCGTCGAACTCGGTCGCGGCGTCGCGGGCGCGGTCCAGCGCCTCGAGTGCGGCGTCGAAGTCCGCACGGACGTCCTGTCCGATCTCCGCACCAAGCGTCTCGCGAACTCGCGAGAGCGGGGGCGTCCGCAGGTCGAACGTCGCGGCGGGGTCCCACTGGGCGCCGTAGGTCTCCCGAACGGCGTCGACGAACCCCCCGTCGTCGGCGCCGAGTGCGGCCACGCGGTCACCGACCGACACCAGCGCCCACACCGCTTCCTCGGTGACGACGAGCGTGTTCGTACTCCCCGTACCGCCCGTCCGTACCGCGAGGGTACCGGCGGCGACGTGGTCGGCGGCGTTGCTCGCGACCACGAAGTCGTCCATCACGTCCTTCAACAGGCCCGAATCGGCCAGCATCCGAATCGACGGTGGATCGACTGCCCCAGTCGTGACGGTCGTCAGCGCTCGCACCGCCTCCGCCGTCGGATCGACCAACAACAGTTCGTCGGCCGACTCGAAGACGGTCTCGAGAATCTCCTCGAAGTCCCAGCCGTGCAGGTTCGCCCCGGCAGCCATAGCGTGAATATCGCCGTATCCGTATTTAATTTTAACGACGAGAGGGTCCCGCAAGAGAGTAATTTCTGTTTCACCGGCTGATTAATTTTTATACGGCCGTCGAAGGGTACAGTCCCGGTGGAGAGACAGTTTTATGCGTCGCTTGGGCCGCCGATACGTATGGACCACGATCACGTCCGTGCGACGGACCCGGCGGTGGCGGACGCCCTCGAAGGCGAAATCGAGCGCCAGCGAACCACGCTCTCGATGATCGCCTCGGAGAATCACGCGAGCCGTGCCGTCCTCGACGCCCAGGGGAGCGCGCTGACGAACAAGTACGCCGAGGGCTACCCGGGTGCGCGGTACTACGCCGGCTGTGCCTACGCCGACGCCGTCGAGGAACTCGCCATCGAGCGGGCGACGGAGCTGTGGGGTGCCGAACACGTCAACGTCCAGCCCCACAGCGGCACGCAGGCGAACATGGCCGTCTACACGGCCGTCCTCGACCCCGGCGACCGCATCCTCTCGCTCGAACTCGAACACGGCGGCCACCTCAGCCACGGCCACCCCGCCAACTTCGCCGGGCAACTGTTCGAGGTCGAACACTACCGCGTCGACCCCGAGACCGGCTACCTCGACTACGAGGGGCTCGCCGAACTCGCGGACGAATTCGACCCCGACGCCATCGTCTCGGGGTTCTCCGCCTATCCGCGGCAGGTCGACTGGGAGCGCATCGACGCCGTCGCCGACGCCGTCGACGCCTACCACGTCGCCGACATCGCTCACATCACCGGGCTGGTCGCCGCGGGCGTCCACCCCTCGCCCGTCGGCGTCGCCGACTTCGTCACCGGCAGCACGCACAAGACCATCCGCGCCGGCCGCGGCGGCATCGTCATGTGCGGCGAAGAACACGCGGATGCCGTCGACAACGCCGTCTTCCCCGGCGTGCAGGGCGGCCCGTTGATGCACAACGTCGCGGGCAAGGCCGTCGGCTTCGGCGAGGCGCTCGACCCCTCGTTCACCGAGTACGCGGAACGGGTCGTCGCCAACGCCCGCGCCCTCGGCGAGACGCTCGCCGATCACGGGCTCTCGCTGGTCTCCGGCGGCACCGACACCCACCTGGTGCTGGTCGACCTCCGGGACTCCCACCCCGACCTCTCCGGTGGCGACGCCGAGGACGCCCTCGATTCGACGGGTATCGTCCTCAACGGTAACACCGTCCCCGGCGAGACCCGGTCGCCGTTCGATCCCAGCGGTATCCGCGCGGGAACCGCCGCGCTCACCACCCGCGGGTTCGACGAGGAGGCCACCCGCGAGGTGGGTGATCTGATCGCCCGCGTCCTCGACGCTCCCGAGGACGAGGCCGTCCTGTCCGAAGTGAGCGACCGCGTCGACGACCTCTGTGCGGCCCACCCGCTGTACGAGTAACGGCGTCCGCGAACCGCACACCGTCGGCGTATATAGGTCTCCTAGTAACGGATATATCGTCGGCTGTCGTCGGACGAATCCCGATGCAACGTCAGACCGAAGTGGGACTCCGAGCGGCGTACGACGACCTCCACGTCGGCGTCGCGCTGTACGACCCGGACACCGGGACGGTTCTGGACGCCAACGACAGGCTGGAGTCGATGTTCGGATTCCCGACTGCCGAGCTACGTGAGCTGTCGGTCGGGACGTACACCGCGAACACGCACGCGTTCTCCGAGGACGAGTTCCTCGACCGGCTCCGTGCGAGCGCTTCGGGGGAGCGACAGGAGTTCATCTGGCGGGTCAAACGGGGCGACGGTGAACTCGTCTGGGTCCGGCTCTATCTCTCTCGGCGAGCGTCCGACGAGCGGACTCTCGTCCGTGCCGAAGTGCGCGACATCACCGACTCGTACCACACGAGTCGCCGGGAGGAACTGTTCTGGCGACTCCTGCGGCACAACCTCCGAAACGAGGCGAACGTTCTCACGGGGCACAGCGAACGGATCGCGACCCACGCCGAAACCGAACCGGTGCGCGAGGCAGTCGCAGTCGTCCGCGATACGGCCGCCGATCTGGGTCGCATGGCCGAGTCGGTCACACAGATCGAGCAGGCGATGGTACGGACGGGCGAGAGGCAGCGCCGCCGCGTCGCCACCGTGATACGGGACGTGGCCGACGACCTCACGGCCGAGCATCCCGCCGCGACGGTGACGATCACGGAACGCGAGCGGATGTGGACCCACGTCGACGACTCGTTCACCCACGCCGTCGCTCACACGCTCGAAAACGCCATCTTCCACGGCGGGGAGGCGACGCGGGTCGTCAGGGTCGTAGTCGGTCCGTCGCCGAACACCGGGCGAGTCGAGATCCGGATCGAAGACGACAACCCGCCGATACCGGCCGCCGAACTGAGCGCGCTCGACGACCGCGAGGAGACGACCCCCACGTCCCACGGCTCCGGCGTCGGTCTGTTCGTCATGAAGTGGTGCATCGAATCGCTCGGCGGCGAACTCGAAATAGAGACCGGCGACCCCCGGGGGAACACGGTGTCCCTCTATCTGCCGCCGAAGGAGCCGCCGGACCACGCGTAGCCGGAGGCTCGGACGCAACCGGTGTGTCGACGACCGCGTTCCGTCTCGCGCTACGACTTCACCGGCGTCTTGACCACCGCCACCGGTTCGTCGGCCAGTCGGACCACGCGGTCGGTGACGGAGCCGAGGAGGCTCCGGTACTCCTCGGGGTGTCGGCGCGTCCCGAGGACGATCAGATCGACCCCTTCGTCGGCCGCGTAGTCGACGATTTCCTCGTGTGGGCGGCCGTGTCGGAGCGCTTCGATCACTTCGACGCCGCGGTCGGCCGCCCGCTCCGTCACCGTCGCCAGCGCCTCCTCGCCGACCTCTTCGAGGCCGTGTTCCGGTCCCTCGTGCTCGTCGACGTACTCGTCGCCGCTATAGGCGGAGTAGACGTCGCTGTCGACGACGTAGAGCGCGTGGAGCATGGCGTCGTGGAGGTCGGCTAGGCCGATGGCGTGTCCGATGGCGTTCTCCGAGGCGACGCTCCCGTCCGTGGCGAGGAGGATGTTCTCGTACATGAACGTGGGTTCGGCGGCCTGTGTAAAAAACCTCTCCCGTGACTCCCACGGGCCGATACTGCACCAAACGGAGGCTTGAAGAGTACACGGGGTCGCGGTTCGAGCATGACCCACGTTATCGACGGCGACGCGGTGGCGGCGGACGTACGCAACGGCCTCTCGGGCGCCATCGGGACGCTCGACGACGCCGGCGTCACGCCGACGCTCGCCACCGTGTTGATGAGCGACGACCCCGCGAGCCAGACGTACGTCTCGATGAAACAGCAGGACTGCGCGGAGGTCGGCATCGAGGCGCGGGACGTCGAACTCGACCCCGAGGCGCCCGCGGAGGAACTGTTCGACACCGTCGCGGACCTGAACGCCGACCCGGACGTGAACGGCATCCTCGTCCAGATGCCGGTCCCGGACCACATCGAGGACCGGGACGTGATCCGGGCCATCGACCCCGCGAAGGACGTGGACGGGTTCCACCCCGAGAACGTCGGCCGACTGGTCGCCGGCGACCCCGTGTTCAAACCCTGTACGCCCCACGGTGTCCTGAAACTCCTCGACGCCGCGGACGTGGAGACCGAGGGTGCGGACGTGACGGTCGTCGGTCGGTCGAACATCGTCGGCAAACCCCTCGCCAACCTCCTGATCCAGAAAGCCGACTACGGCAACGCGACGGTGACGGTCTGTCACTCCCGGACCGACGACCTGGGCGAGAAGACCCGTCGCGCGGACGTGGTGATCGCCGCCGTCGGCGTCCCCGAACTCGTCGACGGATCGATGATCAGCGAGGGCACCGTCGTCGTCGACGTGGGCGTCAACCGCGTCGAACGCGACGGGGAGTCGACGCTCGTCGGCGACGTGGACTTCGAAACCGCCAAACCGAAGGCGCGGGCCATCACGCCAGTCCCCGGCGGCGTCGGGCCGATGACCCGCGCGATGCTCCTCTACAACACGGTCAAGGCGACGAGTCGGCAGACGGACGTGCCGGTCGACCTACCGTAATCAGGCCAGTCGATTCTGCGCCCCGACCAGCGACGACTCGTCGCCGTCGATCAGGTACGTCCCAACCTCGCGGGCCGCCCGCACCAGGGACTCCGCTTCCTCCGGCGGCACGTCGCCCTGGAGCGCCTCCACCCGCTTGCACCGTTCGCGGAGGGTTCCGAGCGTCCGCCGCCCAGCGTCGTCGGGATGTTCGTCCAGCCACTCCAACAGGTCGCGACGATACGCGTCGACGGCGTTCGCGTCGCCGAGGCCGCGCGCCGCGGCCAGACTGTCGGGGACCGACTCCGGTCCCGGGCGCTCGCCCTGGTCGGCGCCGCGGAGGAGGGCGAGGAGGTAGGTGTGTGCCGCGTCGCTGGGCGACCGGCGACGGTGGAACCGATCGATCACCTGCAGGAGTTCGCTGGCGGCGACGACGGTACCGTCGAGCGGTTGGAGGGTGCCGCCGTCGACGAAGCCGCGGCGACGAACGTACGCCCGCAGGTCGCGCTTGCAGTCGTCGACCACCTGCGGGAGCGTGTCGTTGGCCGCGGCGGTGCGGTACGGCGTCAGATCGAGCGTCACCGGGGCGTCCGTGTGCAGGGTCCGGTCCGCGTCGACGCCGACGCTGCGGAGGCTCTCACACTCCGGACACGCCACGCTCCCCGTTCCGTAGTACGACCACCGGCAGCCACAGTCCTGACACTCCCGTCGGCCGCGAACCTTCATGTCCGTCGTTCGCTCGGCGGCGACAAAAGGTCGGCGTTCCGGTGGCTCCACCCCCGAGGATACAGGTGGCCGGGGCCCAACCCATCGCTATGCGCGACGAAAGCGAGGTTCGCGAGCAGTACGAGTTCCTCCAGGACCAACTCGCCGACGAAGAGATGCGCCACGAGGGCGTCCGTCAACTGTTCACCCACTACAAGCGGGCGCTGGGTTGGGTGTTGGAAGAGGAACATCTGTAGCGGCGAGGCGGTACCTTTATGATATCAGATGCCGGAGTATCAGGTGACGCTTCGTCTGGAGGGCCGAAGCGTCAGCGGGGACCAATTCAGGGCGGCAAGCTTCCACGCGATTTTCGCGTGGCTTGCTTTCCTTTTGTAGCTACACCACGAGCGACGGCCCCAGTTCGTGCCCCGAACGCGCTCGTTCGGATCGTTGCAACCGTGTCAGTCCTGCGGTGCCGCGTCGTCCTCGCTACCGTCGGGTGTCGCGTCGACATCCACACCGGGCAGACTCCCCGGATCCACCGCGTAAGGCTGGATGGGTCGTGCCTGCAGGAGTTCCGGCAACACCAGCCGCGTGAAGTGGACGATCAACACGAGAAGCATCGGTGCGAGGAAGATGCCGTACCAGCCGAACAGCAGCGGACCGAAGGTGTACGCGATCATCAGGCTCCCGACGTGGAGGCTCCGGCCCGAGACGTAGGGTCGGAGCACGAGGTCCGGGATGGTGTCGACGACGACGAACGAGACGAGGGCGAAGACGGCGACGAACCAGAGCGCGGTCGGATCGGTCAGGATGCCGAGTCCGGCGAGGTAGACGACCACCGGGACGTAGACGAGTTTCATGCCGACGATGGGGATGAGGCTCGCGATGCCCGCGAGCAACCCGACGAGCGGAGCGGCGGGGATCCGCAGGCCGGTCGGGGCGTAGACGTTCAGGATGGAGTACGCGAGCACACCGATGCTCCCGGTCAGCACCGCGTTGAGGATGTTCCCGAAGAAGATACCTTTGAAATCCCGGTCGACGGCGCGGGCGTAGGACTCCAGGATGCCCCGGTCGTCGCCGAAGCGGCTCAGCGTCCACCGGGAGAGTCGCCCCCCGTCACGGAGCAGGTAGAAGGCAAGCGCGAGCATCACGAACAGGTGGACGGCGCCGATGCCGAGGAAGGCCACCGTGTCGGCTGCCGAGCCGAGCGACGAGAGGAGCGACCGGAACCCCTCGGCGGAGAGATATCGCTCCGGATCGAGGGTGAGAAGCGTCGCCGGGTCGGCGATGCTGCCGAGCGTCTCCTCGTCGAGGAGTGGCCATCGTGTGGGATCGAACGCCCCGCTGTTGACGTACTTCAGCAGTTCGTTGAGGGCGATGCTCAGGGCGTACACCACGAGCAAGAGCGCGGGGAGGGCGAGGGCGAACAGCGAGATCGCGGCCGCGAGGCTCGCGGGCCGGATCACCCGCCGCAGGCGGAGATAGATCGGCCGCGTGGCGTAGTAGATGAACACGCCGAAGACGAAGGTGCCGACGAAGGAGTAGACGACGTAGACGAGCGCGGCTCCGAGCGCGATGCCCAGGCTCCACCAGCCGAGCCGATAGCGGGACGGCCGAAACTCCGACATGGTGACGACACTCGCGGGCCGCAGTAAAAAAGCCCCCTGCGCCTCCGGACGGCGTCGGCCCGCTCATCGGGAGTGTTGTACCTGTTTACCGGTGGGTCGCCAGGACGGGTCGGCGACCCACCGGTACTGACGTACAACGACCCGTCTCAGGTCCAGCGATCCAGTCCCGTCTGCACCTGCGCGTCCTCGATGCGCTCGAACCCGCGGGCCACCTCGTCGGCGTCGATGCCCCACTCCCCGACGACGTACTCCCGGGCGGCGTCGACGTCAGGGTCGATGTCGGTGTCGAGTTCGTACTCGTCGGTCACGGGCGGGTCACGGAACAGCGCCCGCACCCGGTCGGCGTTCGCCACCTGCCAGCCCTCGGCCTCCAGAGCGCTCCAGAGGTCGCCGTGTTCCGTGATGGCCGCGAGCGCCGTCTTCGGCCCGACGCCGTCGACGCCCGGGTTGAAGTCCGTGCCACAGAGGATGGCCACGTCGATCAGTTGCTCCCAGCTGATCCCGTGTCGGTCGAGGGTCGCGTCCAGATCCATCAGCTCCGGAGTCCCCTTGCTCGTCAGTTGGCGGAGCGTCAGCGGCGCACCGAACAGCAGGGTGTCGTAGTCCTCGCTGCCCGCGTAGTCGACGTCGCCGCGGCGGGCCATGTGTGCCGCCTGTGCCTCGCCCTCGGCGGGGGCGTCGACGACCGGAACGTCGAGTAGCGCCAGCAGTTCACGGGTCGTCTGCAGAATCACGTCGGTGAGTCGTTGGGTTCGTGCTTCGAGGCGGGAAGCCTCGACGGCGTCGCCGCGTTCCTCGGCGGCCGCCAGTCGCTCCTCGGCGCGTTCTCGCTGCTCGCGGCGTTCCGCCACCTCGCCGTCCTTCAACTCCGTGACGCCGCCGTCGAAGACGAAGACGGGCGTCAGGTCGTGTTCGAAAAACTTGGGCAGTCCCTGGACGACGCCGACGAGATTCGCCACCTCCTCGCCCGCTGCGGTGGTGTACACCTCGTCGTTCGTCCACTTGACCGTCGTCGTGAGATAGCGATACAGCCAGTTGTGCGCGTCGACGGCGACGACGCTGTCGGCCACCTCGTCCCAGGCCACGTCCGAGAGGGCGGCCAGTTGCCGGAGGTCTGCGTTGCCCATCAGGTAACCGTTACGCGGGCGCGGGCTTTCAACGTCCGGGTTCGCGGTCGTTTCCACCCGACTCGACCCGTTCGCGGGCGGCGTCGACCCCGGCCGGCCGGCTCACGACTGCCGGCGGACCGCTCTCGGTCCAGTCGTCGAGTCGGCCCGCCAGCCCCTCGGTCAGGTCGCGCCCACGGTATCGTTCCAGCCCCTCCCGGTACTGCGCTGGGGGGCGGTCCGCGGGGCGTGCCGCAGGGCGTTCACAGACGAGTTCGGCCAGCCCCGTCTCCGCCCCGGTGAAGGCGAAGCCGGCGCGGTACGCGGCCCGGTAGGCTGCGGGGTTGTTGACGGCGATGCGAACCCGGTCGTAGCCCCTCGCTGCGGCCCGGTCGACGACGACGGTCAGGAGCCGGGAACCGAGGCCGTTGCCCCGGCGATCCTCGCGGACGGTGACGTAGCGGACGACGAGACGGTCGCTCTCCGTGCGGTCGGCGCTGAACGACGCGGCCGCGAGGACGCCGTCGTCGAACTCGCCGTTTTCGACCCTCGACGGACTCCCCGAGGCGCACCGTTCCCCGCTTCCGTCCCCCGTCCGGTCGCGGACGACCGCCTTGCCCGTCGACCCGAGGACGAACTTGCCCGCGTAGGCGAAGCGGCGGTAGTCGAGGCGGAGCGTCGGGGCGTCCGGCGGCCACCCGAGGACGGCGTAGTCCATGCGTTCCCTTCGCGTGTGGCCCCGAAACCTTTGGCGCTCGGCGATCGACTCGTGGGTATGCACGGCCCCGGCGACGTCCGCTTCTTCGACCGCATCGCGCGTCTCTACGACCGGTTCGCACCGAAGACGGACCCGGAACCGCTCTGGACCGGCCTGGCGCGGGCGGATCGCCCCGTCGAACGGGTGCTGGATCTGGCGGGGGGTACCGGGCGGGCCGCACGGGCGGTGACCGCGCCGGGACGTCCCGGGTGGCGTGCCCCGGAGGCCGTCGTCGTCGACGCCTCGGGACCGATGCTCCGGCGGGCCGCCGAGCGCGGAACGGCGGCGGTGCGCGGGGACGCGGGGCGGCTCCCCCTCCGAGATCGGAGCGTCGACGCCGTCGTCGTCCTCGACGCCCTGCATCACCTCCCCGACCCGGCGGCCGCGCTCGCGGAGGCGGCGCGGGTCCTCCGTCCGGACGGGGTCCTCGTCGTCCGGGAGTACGATCCGGGGACGCTTCGGGGGCGGGCGCTGGTCGCGGCGGAGCGACTCGTCGGCTTCGACTCGACGTTCCGTGATCCCGACGCGACGGCGAGCGCCGTCGCGGACGCCGGCCTGACTCCCTCGGTCCTCGACCGTGGGTTCGCGTTCACGGTCCTCGGGAAGAAACGAGGGAGCCATTAGGCCGCAGTCAAAAGCGCGGGTATGGCAAACGCAGTCGCTGCCTTCTTCGACCGCCGTCTCGACGGCCGTGCGACGCCACTCGCGGTCGGCGACCTGATCGTCGTCGCGATTCTCTTCAGCGCGGGTACGGTCCACCACAACGGCCTCGGTATCGTCACCACGAACCCCGGCTATCTCCTCGCGACCATCGCGCCGTTTCTGATCGGCTGGATCGTCGCCGCTCCGCTGCTCGGCGCCTACGCGCCCGGCGCCGCGGAGTCGGCGAAAGCCGCCGTACCGCTCGCACTTCGGGCGTGGTTGGTCGCGGACGCCATCGCGCTGGGTATCCGGGCGACGCCGTTCGTCCACGGCGGGATCCAGTTGTCGTTCGTCGTCATCTCCCTCGTCGTCGGCTTCGTCGGCCTCGCGCTCTGGCGGACGGCCTTCTTCAAGCTCCGGTAGTCGGCGTCAGCCCCGCCGGACGAGATAGAGCGCCGCAGTCGACGCGACGACGGCAAAGCCCGCGAGAACGAGAAACAGGGTACCGGCGTCGGCGTAGGTGAGCACGCCGCCGGCGACGGCGCCGCCGAGCGCCCCGATGCCGAACGAGCCGAGATACGTGTAGCCGTAGGAGAGACCGCGCGTGCCGGCGGGCGAGTAGTCGGCGACGGTCGCCTGATAGAGCGGCTGTGCGGTGAACAGCGTGGCGCCGAACAGCGCCCCGAAGACGAGCAGGGGGACGATGCCGAGCGACGCAACCGGCAGGAAGGCGAGCGCCAAGACGGCGAGGAGGGCGAAGACGGCCGCGATGCCGTACTCGGCCGGGAATCGGTCGGTGAGTTTCCCGCCGAGATACTGCCCGGCGACGCCGACGAGCAACAGTCCGGCGTAGAAGTACCGCTCCGGCCGGAGCGTGCGGCCGCCCGTCTCCACCCCGGGAACGAACGCGGAGAGGGGCACGGGTTCGAAGCCGGGCAGTCCCTCGAGCAGGTTCGGCAGGAAGGTCAACACTCCGCGGTAGAACAGGCCGTTCGCCATGACGATGACGAAGACGACGACGAAGGCGCCGGCAAAGAGCGTCTTCGACTCGGTGACGAACTCCGCCAGCGAGTCGACACCCCCTTCGGAGCGGGCGTCGACACCGCCGTCCGCACCAATCGCGTCGACGGCGGCCGTCTCGTCGAACTCCGCGCGAACCGCGTAGAGGCCGGCGACGACGGCGGGTACCGCGAGCACCGTCGCCACCGTCGTCCAGTCGAAGACGAGGAGGAGGACGGCGGTCAGGAGGGGACCGAGGCCGATGCCGACGTTGCCGGCCACGCCGTGGTAGGCGAAGCCGGTCCCGCGTTCGGTGACGCCCTTGCTGATGAGAGTCAGGCCGGCGGGGTGGTAGACGCTCGCGGCGACGCCCCACAGCAGGAGGGCGAACGTCACGAAGAGCAGGTCGGGAGCGACGCCGAGGAGGAAAAAGGAACCGCCCATGCCGAACAGGCAGGCCGCGATGAGCCGTCGGGAACCGAGGCGGTCCACGAGGACACCGCCCGGAAGCGCGCCGAGTCCGAACAGGCCGTACCCCGCGGTGACGAGCAGTCCGAGGGTGGCCTGCGTGACGCCGAACTCCAGTCCCGCGACGCCGATCACGTCGAACTCGGCGAGCCAGATGGAGACGAAGATGGGAATGGAGAGTTCGTAGGTGTGGACCATCCCGTGTGCCACCATCAGTAATCCCACAATCGACCGGTCGTTCCCGTTCACGGGTGGGCAAACGACGCCTACCGACTTAATTCCTACTAGGATTTCGAATGAAACATAATAATCGTCGGTGTGGGTACGCTCTCGTCTTCGGCCACCTATAACTTATGGAGTGGTTTTTTCGAAGTGTCATCTGGGATTGTCTCTGCCTACGCGAAAGAACTATGTTACTGCCATCGATATTATCGTGTGGATGGTTCCCATGACAAGCTACTACGACTACGTTCTCGGCCTCGTTCCGGTCACCCTCGTGGGCATCACCGCGGTTCTCGGTGCCGTCGGCGTCGCCTATCTGACGGCGGTGTCGGCCGGCGCGGGTGCGGCCGCCCTCGTCGTGGGCCACGCGCTGTTCGTCAACAGTCCCGTTCCCACCCCAGTCGAGGAAGTGCCGACGCAGTCGGCGACAGACCACGGCCCGGTCAACGCCGACTGAGTCGGATCCTCGCCACCGGTTCCCGGCAGTCGCCGACCACGGGGGTGGCGACCGCCGGACAACGGTCCGTCCGAGTGGGCGGTCCGGCTCACCCCTCCGTGCTCCGGACTCCGCGGCCAATAGTATAACTGCCCGCCGCCCGCACTGGTGGGTATGACCGATACGTTGTTTCTGTCGAGTGAGGACGTCGCGGGGCTAGCGACTCCGGCCGAGTACGTCGACGCCGTGCGCGAGGGGTACCGCCAGCGCGGCGAGGGGGCGCCCGCCGAACCCCGGACGGCGTTGTACAACGACGAGCCACCGGGGCTGTTCACCTCCTACGCCGCCGTCCTCCCCGACACCGGGGCGATGGGCGGGTACATGTACAGCGCCGGCTTCGGCGCGGGCGACGCCTGGTTCGTCACGCCGCTGTTCGACGCCGAGTCGGGCGAACCGCTCGCCCTCGTCGACGGCGCGAGCATGAACCCGTTCAAGACCGGCGCGGCGGGGGCCGTCGGCGTCGACGCCCTCGCACGACCGGACGCTTCGGCGGTGGCCGTCCTCGGCTCCGGGGCACAGGCCCGCGGCCAGTTGCGCGCCGTCGACGCCGTCCGCGATCTCGAGACCGTGTGGGTGTACTCACCCACCAAGTCCAGCCGCGAGGCCTTCGCCGGCGAGATGGACCGGTACCTCGACGGCAGCGTCGCCGCCGTCTCCTCCAGCGCCGCCGCCGTCGAGGGGGCGGACGTGGTGATCACCGCCACCAACGCCTCGGAACCGGTGTTCGACGGCGACCTGCTGGATCCCGGCACCCACGTCACCGCCATGGGGCAGTACCACCCGAAGAAACGCGAACTCGACGACACCACGGTCGCTCGGGCGACCTACGTGGTCGACCTCCGTGCGCGACTCGCGCAGGACGCCGGATCGTACATGGGCGCCGTCGAGTCCGGCGCGATCGGGGCGGATCACTGTCACGCCGAACTCGGCGACGTCGTCGCCGGCGAAACGGTGGGCCGCACCGACGACGAGGAGATCACCGTCTTCGACAGCGGCGGCACGGGAATCGAGACGACGGCCGCGGCCGCGATGCTCTACGAGAAGGCACGGGCGGCCGACCTCGGCCAGCAGCTCTCCCTGTCCCCGGCCAGCGAGGCGCTGACGGGGCGGGAGTAGTCAGCGCGGACGGGCCAGTGCGCCGCCCACGCCGACACAGACGAGTCCCGCGACGCCGAGCGGGATCACGGCATCGGCGCCGACGACACCCGCGACGAGTGCGGCGGCGCCGCCGACGAAGACGAGGCAGGCGAGCGCGACGAACGCCTGGCCGACGACCTGGGTGCGTGACATTCGCTACTCCAGGCGATACCGCAACAGCGCCGCGATTCCGCCGAGGTTCTTCAGTCGCTGCCCGGGTTCGAACTCGCCGGAGAAGACGACGACGTCGCCGCCCTGTCGCTCGACCGACGTGATGATCTCGTCGGCGTCGACGTCCCACTCCCCGCGCCCCTGTCGTTCCTCGCGCAGTCGGTCGTCGAGGACGAGAAGCGTCTCGACTGCACCGTACTCGGCGGCTTCGGCCACCGCTTCCGGGCCGTACGTCGCCTTCTCGCCCGTGGCCATCCGCTCGGTCAGTTCGTCGATGAGTTCCGCCTCGCGGGCGATGCGCGTCTCGTCCTGTACGTCCGCCACCGCCCCGCGTTTCAGCACCTCGTGGACGCCTCGGTCGCCGACGCCCGACGTGTCGACGGTGGTCGTCTTCTCGGCCACTTCGGGGAACTCGTCGTCGAAGTGGTCCAGCGCGTCGCTTTTGGTGAACCCCGGGCCGGCGAGAATGATCGCGTCGGGGTCGAGGTGGCCGAGCGCCTCGCCCAGTTCGTGGAAGAGCTCCGACCGCGGCCGGGCGTACTCCCCCTTGCCGGTCGGGCGGGTGAAGGAGGCGTACTCCTCGGTGCCGTACTGGGCGACGGTGTGTACGTGTGCTTCCCCCTCCTCGACGGTCGCGATGGCCACGTCGGGGTTCTCGGCCGCCGCCTCGGCCTCCTCGATGCGCTCCATCTGGTCCGGCTTGAACCGCTTCTCGATGGTCAGTTCGTCGTGTTCCTCGACGTTGAGCGTGTGGTGGTGGCCGAGCTGGTCCTCGCGAGAACAGCCGACGATGACGCCGCTCACCCGCAGGCGGTTGGCGAAGCGAGCGAACTCCACGTCCTCTACCTCCACCGTGACGTGGATGTGTTCGCGCTCGCCACCGGTGTCGCGCATCTGGTCGTCGTCGCGCTGGATGCGCCGACTCGTGTCGCCTTCCACTTCGTCGCCGGGTTCGAGGACGTAAGACAGGTGCCAGAGGTCGTCGACGTTCTCGGGGACGACGGTCAGCCGCGTACGCCCCTCCTCGCCGCGACCACGGCTCTGGATTCGCATACTGGAGCGTCGCCGTCCACGGCCACATACCTTGCCATTCGACTTCGCTCCCCGCCGAAAAGTCCGTGTCGCCCCGCCCTCCCACTCAGACCGCGGGCCGCTCCGCGCCCGTCTCGCCGTCGTCGTCGTGGAGGTCCAGCCCGCGGATGTCGCCCCACGCGTGACCGACGATGTAGTACGCCGCGGCCATCGCGTAGAAGCTCACGAACGCCCCGACGAACGTGCCGACCAGCGGCACGACGCTCAGCAGGCCCGTGACGACCCCCGCCCCGAAGACGACGACGAAGCCCAGCAGCCACGCCGTGGCGTAGGTGCCCGAGGTGAGGACCGGGCGCAGGTCGCCGACGGCGAAGCCCGCGCTCAGCCGGCCCCGTTCGGCGTAGTTCGCCACCGCCGCGGGGACGATATACGCCGCCAGCAGACCGAGCACGAGCGCCAGCAGGCCGCCGACGAGCACCACCCCACCCACGAGCAGGCCGCTCCGGGGGCCGGGGCCGGCGACGAGGCCAGCGAACACGGCCGTCACCGCCAGCAACACTGCCGGCAGAATCCCGTAGCCGAGGACGATGGCGAGTGCGCGGACGCCGTCGCCCGCGAGGTCACCCCAGTCGTCGAACTGCGGCGGCGCGTCGTCGCCGTGCATCGTCGCCCGCAGGACGCGGACGAGATAGCCCGCCACGAAGACCACGGGGACGAGCAGGAACCCGAAGAACGTCAGGAGGCCGCCGATCAGGACCGTCGTTACCCAGTCGTCGCTCGTGCGTAGGTAGGTGAGTGATTCGTTGATCATGGTAGCGAGCAGGACGGACCGATCCGCAGTTGCTCGAACATATAATGTGGCTGATGGTATTAAAGATATCCGGTTGACAGTCGCTCGCATCCCCACGGTGTCGCCGGAGCGGTCGGCTCACCGCGTCGGGACGTCTCGCAACGCCTCCCGATGCGTCCACCGTTTCCCGTCGCTATCGCCCCGATCTCGGCTGTTCCCGATGGTCGGTCCTCGGACGGCGCTACTCCTCGACGATACTGCTCCCACCCGGCGGCAGGAACTCCTGTATCTTGTCCGGACTCGCCACCTTCCGGAGGAACGACTGGTCGGCGAACCGCTCCTTGAACTCGCGGTAACACCGTTTTGCGGCGTCGTTCTGGGCGAACTTCCCGGGTTCGAGGCGAAGCGTCGTCGCCGCCTGCGGTTCGATGGCCGACGGCGGCCCGCCGATCACCCGCGTCTCGGGGTCGCACTGAATACCCACCGCGACGCTCGCGGAGACGTCCCGGAAGTACGTGCGGTCGCCGCGGATGACGAATCCGCCTTTCTCGATGTACTCGCCGCTCTCGGGGGTCTTCGACACCTGCTCCGGGTCGACCATGTAGGCGTCCCCGGCGAAGCGGCCGTCCTTCCACACCGAGGAGTAGGAGACGGCGAACCTCGCGGCTTCCTCCAGACTGCTGTCGGGGAAGTCCACCTCGCGCGCCTTCTCGCTCGGCCCCGTCGCCTTCAGGAGCGTCACCGGACCGCCGTGGGCCTGCGCGTGGAAGAACCGGTCGTTCCCGTCCATGTACTTCTTGACGATGGCCTCGTTCTCGTCGGCGTTCCGACCGCCGATGACGAGGAAGCCGTCGCTCGTGTGGAACCAGCGAAAGTCCTCGTACCAGTGTTCGGGCTGTTTGATCGGCACCGACGACATCGAGAGCCAGTCCACGTCGCGTTCCTCCGCTTCGTCGTCGTCGGCCTCGTCGGCCTCGTCGGCCGCTTCCCACTCGTCACGCCGGCGCTCGACCGCTTCCAGTTCCTGGCGCGTGTTCTCGATGGCCGCCAACGCGCCCTCCTTTTTCTCCTCGATGCGCTTCGCCTCGGTGTAGCGTTCGTCCGCGTTCTTCTCGACGCCCACCGACGGGTCGACCGGCACCTCGATCCCGTCGAGGTCGACCGTCACCGCCCCCTCCGCGGCGTTCACGTCGACGACGGCCTCGGCGGCCGGAATCCCCTGCTCGGCCCCCTCCGCGAGCGTCTCCTCGATTTCCTCCCACGGGACGCTCTCCGCCCGTGCGGCCCGCACCGTCGAGATGATTTCGTCGACGAGGTCGTAGTGGGCATAGAGCGCCTCGGCCCGTTCCCGTTCGGCCGCCGCTCGCTCCTCGAACCCCTCGATTGCACCCTCCTGCTGGTCGATGATCCGTTGCTGTTTGGCGATTTCGGCCTCGAAGTCGGGACGTTCGGTTCCGGTCGTCTCCTCCTCGGGTTCGCGTTCCAGCCGATAGAAGTAGTCGTCCAAGGCGGCGTTGAAGGAGTCGAACCCCTCCGCCTCCAGAGTCGCCCGCTCTTCCAGCGGGAACGGCGTCGCGTCGACGACTCGGTCGTCCTCGACGTACACCCGCGGGTCGAAGTCGCCCTCGTGGAGGCGGTCGGCCAGCCGACCGATTGCGTCGTAGAGGGCCTCGTACTCCGCCTCGCCGGCGTCCGAGATGTCGAGGGTCTTCTCGACGCCCGCCCGCGTACAGACCTCCTCGCCGTAGAGGCCGCCGAAGTTGAGTTGGGTGGCGAGGGTCCGCACCACGTCCGTGTCGGACTCGTCCATCCGCCGGACGAAGGCGTCGTAGCCGACGGTCAGGGGGTCGATTCGCGAGTCGGGGAAACCGTACTGCGACCCGGGCGCGACCGTCCGCGACTTCAGGCGGACGGTCTCCAGGCTCCGCACCACCTCGCCGCTCTCGTCGAGGACGGCGACGTTGCCCTGGCCGAACAGTTCGGCGACGATGGTGGTGTTCTCGTCGTCGCGTTCGAACTCGAAGACGAGGATGCGGTCGAACTCGTACTGGGTGACGCCGGCGAAATCGGCGCCGCTCAGGCGGTTCCGGAGCATCATCGCGAAGTTCGGTGGCCGCCCCGGCGCGTCCGCGACGTGTTCGGGGTCGGCGACGTGTGCGCGTTTCACGTCGCCCACCTCGATCAACAGTTCGACGCGGCCGCGGTCGAAATCGCGCATCCGAAACCGCAGGAGGTCGTCGTCGTAGAGGTAGACCTTGTCGACTTTCGCCCCCTCGTAGCGCCCGAGTTCGGTGACGAGGGCGGCGAGATCGACGCTGGTCAGTTCCCGCTTCGCGTCCATACCGGGTCTTTCCGGGCCGGGCCGAAAAGGCGTGTCGTTGTCGCGGCGTCCCTCGAGACAGTTACAGCCGGCGGTGTCAGTCGTCGCCCAGCACGCCCTCCGCGACGGCCATGTCCTCCACGTCCGGATCGCTCTCCGAGCCCCGGAGGACGAACCGCTTGCGGACGATGTCGGCGGCGTAGATGGCCGTTCCGAGGATGATGAGCGTATCACCCGGAAGCCGTGCCCAGAACAGGGTCTGGACGATGGGCTGGTTGTAGAAGGCGAGACTCCGACCGACTGCGTAGCTCCCCGTGAACACGGCCTCAAGCTGCAGGAAGCCGACGGGGAGCACGGAGACGAACACCATCAGCGCCAGGCCGACGTTCCAGCACCAGAACGACGCCCGGAGCCACGAGCCGTCCCAGCGCTCCGGCTCGATGGACAGCTGGAGCATGTACGAGACCATGCCGAGTGCGAGGAAGCCGAAGGCGCCGAACATGGCTGCGTGGGCGTGACCCACCGTGAGGTAGGTGCCGTGTTCGTAGTAGTTGATCAGCGGCAGGTTGATGAAGAAGCCGAGCACGCCGGCGCCGACGAAGTTCCAGATCCCGCTGGCGACGATGAACATGAACGGGATCTTGTAGGGGAAGTCCCCGCTCTCGGTCATCGCCTGGTACTGGCCGAGCGCCTCGTAGAGGATGAACACCAGCGGGATGAGTTCGAGTGTCGAGAAGACGCTCCCGATGGGCACCCACATGTCGGGCATGCCGACCCACCAGTAGTGGTGGGAGACGCCGATGACGCCGGTGCTCATCACCAGGAGCGCCTGCAGCATGACGGCCTTCTCGGCGCTGCGTCGCCGGAGCAGGTTCATCGACACCAGCGTCAGGCCGACGATGGCGACGATGAAGAACTCGAAGGCGCCCTCGACCCACATGTGGACGACCCACCAGCGCCAGAACTCGGTCACCGCGATGTTGGTCTGGGGCGTGAAAAAGAAGCCGGCGGTGAACAGCAGGGCGATGGAGCCGCCGGCGTAGAGGATCATGTGTGCCAGCCCGTACACCGGCTCGCGGTCGAGCAGGGGCTTCAGCCCGCGGACGGCCAAGACGGCCCAGATGCCGAAGCCGGCCAGCAGGCCGAACTGCCAGATCTTGCCGACTTCGAGGTACTCCAAGCCCTCGTTGCCGAGGAGCCACCAGAGGTCGCCGAGGTAGCCGTTCGCGCCGAGCCAGATACCGCCGAGGCCACCGACGGTGACCACGACCACCGCGGCCAACAGCCCGTCGATGTACGTCGACTGGTTGTTCGGTTCGTGACCGGTCAACAGCGGCGGCAGGTACAGGCCCGCACCGAGCCACGTGGCTGCGATCCAGAGGATGCCGAGGTCGAGGTGCCACGTCTTCGCGATCGAAAAGGGAAGGATCTGGAGGATGTGGACGCCGAATAGCTCCTCGACCCCGAAGAAGCCGGCCCGTTCGATGTAGAAGTGCGCGAGCAGACCGCCGAGCAACACCTGCGCGAGGAAGAGTCCGGCGGCGACGGGAACGAACCGGAGCGCCGAGCGCTGACTGGGGAAGACGCTCACGTCGCCCGGCTCGGGCACGGAGAGTCCTTCGGCGGACGGCTCGGGGAGGCGAACCGAGCGGTAGAGCCAGATGCCGAAGCCAGCCCCCGCGACCAACAACACCATGGCAACGACGCTCCAGGTCATCGCGGCGCCGGTCGCGTCGTTGCCGGCACCGGGTGCGTACGGCCACTCGTTGGTGTAGGAGTGATCACTTCCCGGTCGGTCGGTGTGGGAGAACCACGCCGTCCACATCGCGAAATCGGCGAACTGGCGGGCGTCCGTCTCGCTGTCGATCATCCCCTCGGGGACGCCCCGCTCGTGGCTCCCCTCGTGGTAGCGCTCGACGTACTCCTCGCGGACCTGCTGGTGGGCGTACAGTTCCGCCGGCGAGTACTCGATGTTGCCGCCGTCGTACTCGCCGTCGAGGTCCCCCTTGACCACCTCGTCGACTGCGGCCCGCTCGCCGGGCGGCAGGGCGCCGTAGTTCGTGTCGTACCGCTCCTGGGCGTAGTACGACCGCATGTACTGGGTCTTCAATCTCAGGGCGTCGGCGGTGTAGTCCTCGCCGTAGTACGCCCCGTTGCCGAGGATCGACCCGTGATTCATCAGGCCGTGTTTCTGGAACGCCTCCTTGCCGTCCCTGATCTGCTCGCCGGTGACCACCGTCTCCCCTTCGGGACCGACGACCTCCTCCGGTATGGGCGGTGCCTCCTGGTACGCGAACCACGCTCCGGCGCCCATGACGACGAGGTTGAACACGAACGCCACGGCGATCACCTTCGCGATCGTCTTTCGGGTGAGCCTCATGGTTCGACGGTCGATCTCGGGGATCTTGAACCGGCGTTCAGTTCCCAGCGGACGGGGCGCGCCCCGAACCCGTTCGGGACGCGGATAGGAGGGGGGTGCCGACTCGTCTCAATCGTCCGCCGCCGTGCGCGAACGCTCCCGGTCCAGGGACACCAGCGTCTCGCCGTCGAACGAGAGGGGCCGCAGATCGCCAACCGTCACGTTCGGTTCGTTCGCTAGCTCCTCGGCGACGGGCGCCGAGACGAGCGCCTCGTCGACCGCCATGGTGTTCCGTATCCGCGCGACCCGCAGGTCAGACAGGTCCTTGACCCCCGTCGCGGCGACGAGCAGTTCGAGTGCGAGTTCGTCCGACGGGGCGACAAGCGGGAGGTGCACCCGTGACGGTTCGCCGCCGGTGAGGGCGTTGACGTACATGTCAGTGGGGTCGATCCCCTCGACAGCCGCTTGCCGAACCACGTCGGCCAGACCGACGCCGATCCCGTTCCCGTGAGACTCCTCGGTGATCGAGCGGACGTAGATCCGCCTGTACTCCGGGGTTACGGGGTCGTCCTCGCCGATCATCCGCATCCGTCCGACGACGTTCGTGTCCATCCCGGTGCCGCTCACGTTCTTGCCGATCTCGTCGACGATTAGGATGTCGAGGTCGTCGACCGGCAGCATCGGGAGCAGTTCCTTGGCCCGCACCTGTAGCTCCGGCTCACGGTCGAGGATGTCGTCCACGGCGATGGCTTCGACGTGTGCGGCTCGGTCCCGCGCGTTCTCGAGCATCGCCACGCCGCCGACGACCGGCGTCTCCTCGAAGAGGATGCCCGCCCGCTCGGTGATGGCCGCCTCGTAGCTCCGGGCCAGCGCCGACTTGTGCATCGTCTCCGCACCGCGCTGTTTGCCCAGCCCGACGACGGCCATCTTGCAGAGGCCACTCTCGATGTCGCCGGCGAAGTCGGTGTGGGGCTTGACTCGGTTGACGAGCAGGACGGCGTCGGCCGCCAGCGCATCGGACGCGGCGTAGACCGTCCGCCCGTCGGTCGTCGTCGACACGGGTTCGACCGCCATCGACGACCGTATCTCACAGCCCATCGTCTCCTCGGTGATGCCGAGCGACGCGAGCATCTCGCGCTGTCCCGCCGCCGTCGCGCCGCCGTGGCTCCCCATCCCCGGGAAGATGAACGGCTCGAATCCACGCGCTTGGAGCGTCTCGACGGTCGCCCGGAGGATCGTCGGCATGTCGTGAATGCCGCGGCTGCCCGCAGTGATCCCGACTTCGGCAGCCGGTTCGAGGTCGGAAAGCGGGTCGAACGCGGCGATCTCCGCCTCGGTGGCCGCGGCCACGTCGTCGAGTTCGGGCTGGTCGTACTCGACGTCGATCGGTGCGAACCGGGGGTACTCGTCGACCGAGACGTCGTTGATCGCCCGCAACGAGTCCGGGTCCGGGGACTCAAGCATCGGCAGTCCCTCCGGATCGATCACGGTCCGTCTCGGCCGTGTGGAGTGCGGTCACGTCGACCGAATCGGCCCCGTCGGTACACCGGAATCGCCCCGAACCGAGAGTCAGTCCCATGTCCTCTGGGCATCGCGGCCGTACTTCAATCTTCGGCGGAATGAGGGGTTAACATCAAAATTTAAATATCATCCTTTATTCAGGGGAGACGGGTACCATGAGAATAACACGCAGGGACGCCGTCAAGGCGTTAGGTGCCACTGGTGTGGCGACTACGACTGGACTCGCCGGCTGCTCGGGTGGTGGCGGCAGCGGTGGCGGGACGACGACCCTCGGGGTCATCATGCCCGTCTCCGGGACGATCTCGGAACTGGGTCCGCCGTGCCGGGACGGAGCCGACGTCGCGGTTCAGGCGATCAACGACGCGGGCGGTCTGCTGGGCGGCGACATCGCGGTCCAGCACGAGGACTCGGAGAGCGTCCCGGACGCCGGCGTACGCGCGGCGAATCGGCTGATGGAAGGCGAGAGCGTCCCGGCGATGGTCGGTCCGCTGTCGAGCGGTGTGGGGATGAGTATCGCCCCCATCGCAGCCGACAACGACGTCGTCTACTTCCCCGGCGGAAGTTCGCCGGAGTTCACCTCGCTGGACCAGACCGAGTGGGTGTTCCGGACCCGCCCGTCCGACGCGTTCGTCGGTGCGGCGCTCGCACGGATCGCCTACGAGGGACGGGGCATGGAGACCGCCTCGTCCATCGTCGTCAACAACGACTTCGGGATCGGTCTGGCCGACTCCTTCGAGGAGGCGTTCACCGAACTCGGCGGCGAGGTGCTCTCACGGGAGCGCGCGAACGTGGGACAGACCTCCTACCGGTCCGAACTCGAATCGATGTTCTCCGGCGACCCCGACGTGGTCTTGAACGGCTGCTACCAGGACGAGGCGACGAACATCTTCCGGCAGTGGTTCGAACAGGACCTCGGCGGTCAGTGGATGATCCACAGCGGCCTCATCGGCAGCGAGTTCCTCGGAGGCATCGGCGAGGAAATCGCCGACGGTATCTTCGCGTCGAATCCGCGGCTCCCGGACAACGAGGCCAACCAGCACTTCCGGGACCTGATGGAGGATACTGACACGGGCGACCCCGGCGAGTTGATCTTCCCGCCCAACACATACGACGCGATCAACATGATCGCACTCGCCGCCGAGCGCGGCGGCGAGGCGACCGGATCGACGATCCGGGAGAACCTGCGTAACATCGCGAACCCTGGCGGCACGGACGTCCAGACGGTTGGCGACGGCCTCGAACTCCTCCGGAACGACGAGGAGATCCGATACATCGGTGCGAGTCACAACTGTGACCTCGACGAGGACGGCGAGGCACAGGGGCTCACCTTCAGCGAGATCGAGATCCAGGGGACCCAACCCGAAGCCGTCGGGACCGTCGAGATCTGACAAGAATGGTCCTCTCGACGATCCTAGAAATTCTCGTCTTCGGGTTCATTTTCGGGAGTCTGCTCGCACTCGCGGGTGTCGGGCTCTCGTTGATCTACAGCATCGCCGACTTCCCCAACTTCGCCCACGGCGACTACATGATGTTCGGCGGCTACATGGCCTTCCTGGTCAACGTCCAGTTGGGTCTCCCGATGGCGGTCGCTTTCGTCGTCGGGGTGGTGTCGCTGGTCGCCGTCGCCCTGGTCGTCGACCGCCTCGCGTTCAAGCCGCTCCGCAACGCCGGTCCCGTTCCGCTGTTGATCGCCTCGATCGGTGTGGCACTGTTCATCAGGAACCTGATCAAGTTCGTCTGGGGAACGAGCACGCGCAACTACGCAGGTGAGTGGCAGCGAGCCCAGGAGATCCTCCCGGGCGTCGAGATGACCGGCCAGCAGATCACCCTCGTCGTCGTCGCGGTGAGCATGATGCTGGCGGTCCACCTGCTCCTCTCCCGAACCAAGCTCGGGAAGTCGATGCGGGCGATGTCCGACAACCGTCGACTCGCGCGCGCGTCCGGAATCTACGCCGAGCGGACGCTGCTGTGGACCTGGGTGATCGGTGCCGCGCTCGCCGCGGCGGCGGGTATCCTGCTCGGGATGAACAGCAGCCTCGCGCCTTACCGTGGGTTCATCATCCTGCTCGCGATCTTCGCCGCCGTCATCCTCGGCGGGATCGGGAGCCCGTACGGCGCCATGGCCGGCGGGCTGATCATCGGTATCGCCTACGAGGCGACGCCGTACATCCCCGGTCTGGACGGAGGTTACAAGTTCGTCACGACGTTCGCGATCATGATCGTGGTACTGCTGGTCAAACCGCAGGGCATCTTCGGCGGTGAGCCGGGATGACCCGTCAGCCGCCTGAATGGAGACGACAATGATCAACGTACTACTCCAGCTCGGAAGCATCGAGGGATATCTGCTGACCATCCTGATCTGGGTCGGCATCTACGGACTGATGGCGCTCGGCCTGAACATCCAGTGGGGACAGACGGGTCTGTTCAACATCGGCGTGATCGGGTTCGTCGCCGTCGGCGGGTACACCAGCGCGACCCTGACGATCCCACAGTCCGCGGAGTACTTCGGCGGGTTCGGACTGCCGTTCCCCGTCGGACTGGTCGGTGGGATGCTCGCCGCCGGGTTCGTGGGGTTCCTGATCGCGATTCCGGTCTTGCGCCTGCGCGAGGATTACCTCGCCATCGCGACGATCGGGTTCCAGGAGATCATCCGCCTGCTGTACCTCAATGAGGAGTGGTACGCCGGCGGTCCCCGCGGGCTGCGTGTCGAGGCGCCCCTGAACGACGTCTGGGGTGAGGTCCTCCCCTGGCTCGACTTCAACTGGCTGTGGGTGGGGATCCTGGTCGTGCTCGTGGGGACGTGCTACGTCGTCCTCGAACGGCTCAACCAGTCGCCGTTCGGACGCGTCCTCAAGAGCATCCGCGAGGACGAGGACGTCTCCCGGGCCGCCGGTAAAAACGTCTACCGGTACAAGATGCGCTCGTTCGTGTTCGGCTGTATGATCATGGGTGCGGCCGGCAGCGTCCAGGCCCACTACGTCGGGTACATCAACCCCGACTTCTTCTGGCCGCTGATCACGTTCTACGTGTGGATCGCCCTGTTGCTCGGCGGGTCGGGCAACAACAAGGGTGCGATCCTCGGCGCCGGCATCCTGATGCTGTTTCTCGAAGGCACGAACTTCCTCAAAGGCTACGTCACGTTCCTCGGCTCGACTCAGGTCGACGCCGTCCGGTACGCGGTGGTCGGTGTCCTGTTGATCGCGCTGATGCAGTACCGTCCCGAGGGCGTGCTCGGTGAGCGCAAGACGCTCTTCGGGGACAGGGAGCCATCCGGGGGTGCAGCCGATGCAGACTGAGGTGAGCGAGACGGCGACGGTCGACGACGCCGTCCTCGCGGCCGACTCCGTGCGGAAGACCTTCGGCGAGATCGTCGCGGTCGACGACTGCTCGTTCGAGATCGAGCGCGGCTCGATCACGGGGCTGATCGGTCCCAACGGCGCCGGCAAGTCGACGATGTTCGACTGCATCAGCGGGTTCTACCAGCCCGACGCGGGGACGATTCGCTTCGACGGCACGGACATCACTGGACTCCCGGCACACAAGATCGCTCACGAGGGGCTCGTGCGGACGTTCCAGATCACGCGGGATCTCGCGGAGATGACCGTCATGGAGAACATGATGCTCACCCCGAAAAACCAGACTGGCGAGTCCATGTTCCACGCCGTCTTCAACCGCGACACGATCGAACGCGAGAACGCCGAGATCCAGCGGGACGCGGAGAAACTCCTCGAACTGTTCCAGCTCGATCACGTTCGCCAGGAGTACGCGGGCAACCTCTCGGGTGGCCAGCGCAAGCTACTGGAGATGGCCCGGATGCTGATGCTCGAACCCGAGGCGATGTTGCTCGACGAGCCGATGGCCGGCGTCAACCCGACCCTCGAAAACGACATCGTCGAGCGAATCGAGGAACTCAACAGGCAGGAGGGCGTCACGTTCGTTATCGTCGAACACGACATGGACCTCGTGATGGACCTGTGTGACCGAATCATCGTGATGAACGAAGGTCGGGATCTGGCCGCCGGTACCCCGGCGGAGATCCAAAACGACGAGCGGGTGCTCGAGGCGTATCTCGGGGGTGACTCCTGATGGCCGCCGAGACGATCGATGGGTCGCCGGCCGAGAGGGATGCCGACGTCGTCCTCGACGTCTCCCACCTCACCACCGGGTACGGCGACGTACAGGTCGTCGACGACTTCAACGCCGTCGTTCGCGAGGGCGAAATCGTCACGCTGATCGGCCCCAACGGCGCCGGCAAGTCGACGGTCATCAAGTCGGTGTTCGGGTTCGTCAAGCCCTGGAGCGGTACCGTGTCGTTCCATGGACAGGACATCGCCGGCGAGGAGCCCGAGGACATCGTACGCAAGGGGATCAGCTGGATCCCTCAGCGCCAGAACACCTTCAAGTCGATGTCGGTCCGGGAGAACTTGGAGATGGGCGGGTTCACCCGGGACGGCGGCATCGGCGACCGAATCGAGGAGATATACGACATCTTCCCGGCCCTCGAGCGTCACGACGGCGCGAACGCCGCGGCGCTCAGCGGCGGCCAGCGGCAGATGCTGGCCATGGGCCGGGCGCTGATGCTCGACCCGGAGCTCCTGCTCGTCGACGAGCCGAGCGCCGGTCTCGCGCCCGAACTGGTCGACACCGCCTTCGACAACATCGAGAAGGTCAGGGATCGAGGGACCGCAGTCCTCATGGTCGAACAGAACGCAACGAAGGCCCTGCAACGCTCGGATCGGGGCTACGTGCTCGATCAGGGACAGGATCGATTCGAGGGGACGGCGGACGAGTTGCTCGACAACGACGAGGTCGCACAGCTGTATCTCGGTGCGACCTGACCGGAGCGTCCCGTCCCATTCTGTTAGTAGCTTGACACACCCGTCGAATGGCTTTTGTAATAGCTCGTGAAACCCCTTCCCATGGACGAGTTCACCGGGTACCGTCGCGAAGACGGGCGAATCGGCGTTCGAAACCACGTCGCCGTCGTCCCGACGTCCGTCACGGCGAGTCCCATCGCGGAGCAGATTGCAGCCGACGTCGGCGAACCGGTCCGGGCGACTCCCCACCAGATGGGGACGGACCAGCCCGAGGCGGCGCGCGAACAGACCGAGCGGACGCTCGTGGGCACCGCTCGCAACCCCAACGTCGGCGCGGCGCTGGTCGTCGAACTTGGGACGGAGTCGATCGACGCGGAACGGCTGGCCGACCGGATCGCCCGGTCGGGCAAGCCGGTCGAGACGCTGTCGATCCGCGAGGCCGGCGGAACGCGCGGGGCCGTCGACGCGGGCGCGGCAATCGCCGAGGACCTCGTCGCGTCGGTCCGGGACGCTCGCAGGGAGACCGCTGACGCGAGCGAACTCGTGTTCGCCGTCGAATGCGGGGGCAGCGACGCCACCAGCGGGATCGCGGCGAACCCCGCCGTCGGCAGCGCGTGTGACCGTCTGGTCGAGGCCGGCGGCACGGCCTGTTTCAGCGAGACGCCGGAGTTCATCGGCGCCGAGCACATCCTCGCCGAGCGGTGTGTTTCCGAGGCGGTTCGCGAGCGGCTCCTGGACCGGGTCCAGACCCGCGAGGGTATGGCCAAACTCATGGGCGTGGACATGCGCGGCGCCCAGCCGACGCCGGGCAATCAGGAGGGCGGACTCACCACGATCGAGGAGAAGAGCCTCGGTGCGATCTCCAAAGGCGGGACGACGCCGGTCCGTGGCATCGTCGACTACGCGGAGGATCTCCCGGTCGGCGGCGGCCTCGTGTTGATGGACACGCCCGGATACGACGTCGAGAGCGTCACCGGGAAGGCGGCTGGCGGCGCGCAGATCGCCGCGTTCACGACCGGCCGCGGCAGCACGACCGGCAATCCGATCGTCCCGGTGATCAAGGTGACCGGCAACCCGAAGACCTGGGCGTCGATGTCGAACAACATGGACGTCAACGCGAGCACGGTGATCGAGGGCGAGTCCCTCTCCGCGGTCGGGGGTCGGATCTACGACACGCTGCTGTCCGTGGCCGACGGCGAGCGGACGGCAGCCGAGCGCCGTCGCCTAGAGGAGTACGCGATCAACGAACTCCAGCCAAACGAGCTTGCGGATCCGCGGGGGCGGGGGCAGGTATGAACGGCGAGATAATCGGCGAAGTTGCGCTCGTCATGGACCGGACAGACAACGTGGCGACGGTGCTGGACGACCTGATCGAGGGACGGACGCTGACCGTCGGGGACGTCGACGCCGCCGACGGCGAGACGATCACGCTGACCGAGGACGTCCCGTTCGGACACAAGATCGCGCTGACCGCCATCGATCCCGGTGACCCCGTCCGCAAGTACGACGAGGTGATCGGCGAAGCCTCGGCCGCAATCGCGCCCGGCGAGTGGGTCCACACGCACAACTGTGACAGCCGCCGTGGCCGCGGTGACGTCCAGGCGGAGGGCGAGGCATGAGCGCGACCGGCGACGGCCCTGACGGGGAGTCGGCGGATCGCGACCCCCTCTCCTTCGAAGGCTACGAGCGCCCGGGCGGCAGCGTCGGCGTCCGCGACCGCGTGCTGGTACTTCCCTCGGTGATCTGTTCGCATATGGTCGCGGATCGGATCGCGGACCGGGTCGACGGCGCGGTCAGTGCCCCGCACGACCACGGCTGTGCACAGATCGGCTCCGACAACGAACAGACCGAGCGGACGTTCCTCGGCGTCGCGCGGAACCCCAACGTAGCGGGGACGCTCGTCGTAGGTCTCGGCTGCGAGCACGTCCAGAGTGACGCCGTCGCGGCGCAGTTGGATGACCTCGGGGTCCCAGTCCGCGAACTATCCATCCAGGGCGTCGGCGGCACCGACCCGACGATAGAGCGCGGGGCCGAGGCGGCTCGCGACCTGCGCGAGACGACGCGAGCCGGGTCGACCGCAGCCGACGCCAGCGACCTCACGCTCGGAATCGTGTGCACGGACCTGGCCGAGGGGACGGTCGAGACGGCGGCGCCGCTCGTGGGCGCGCTCGCCGAGACGGTGACCGCGGCCGGTGGTCGCGTCGTGGCCGCGGGAATCGAGCCCCTGCTGGCCGATCCCGACGCGGCCCGCGCGGCCGCGAGCGGCGACGCCGCCGAGGCCGTCGACGACCTGCTGGCGCGGCACGAAGGACACCCCGCCAAAACCCGAACCGTCGAGCGAGCGGCGCGAGCGCAGCCGTTCGCAGCCACGACACGGGCCTGGGGCGAGGGACCGATCCGCGACGTGCTTGCCTACGGCGAGCCGGCGACCCACGACCGTGGGCTGGCCGTGGTCGACGCCCCGTCGCAGTTCACGGAGGCGGCGACGGGCCTGGTCGCCGCGGGCGCACAGGTCGTCGTCCACGTCACCGACGAGGGAGTGCCGACCGGCCATCCCCTGGCACCCGTGGTGAAGGTGAGCGGGAACGAGGCCACCTGCGAGGCGCTGGCGGACGACATCGACGTCGACGCGACGACGGCCACCGCGGTCGACCTCCGGGAACGGGTCGGAGACGTGCTCCGTGGCGGACAGTCCCGAACCGAGGCCCACGGAGTGACGGATTTCGCGATCACGCGCGTCGGCCCGTCGATGTAGCGGTGGCCGGGGCGGTTCGACCGTCCGCGGAGGCAACCACTATACGCCCTGCCCGACTGCCTCCGGTATGCGACTGGAGGATTACTGGGGGGTGGGGCCGAAGACGAGCGAGCGCCTCCGCGAGGCACTGGGGGAAGAAGCGGCCGTCGACGCCATCGAGTCGGCGGACGTGCGCGCGTTGACCGACGCCGGGATCACCCGCGGTCGCGCGACACGCATCCTCCGCCGCGCGAACGACGAGGCGGGGATGGACGCCCTCGCGACCCGTGACACGCGCGACGTCTACGACGACCTACTCGAACT
The DNA here is from genome assembly GCF_045690335.1 of Haloplanus litoreus. Classification (GTDB taxonomy): domain Archaea; phylum Halobacteriota; class Halobacteria; order Halobacteriales; family Haloferacaceae; genus Haloplanus; species Haloplanus litoreus. The sequence continues at coordinate 1,364,235 of NZ_CP147874.1, forward strand.
GGCGAGCGAGCACGCCCTCACCCGGCACGCGGCCGATCGGATTCGCGTCATGACGCCACTCTCCTCTCGGACGGCGGTCGACTCCCGGTTGGACGCCGTCGCCGCCGCCCGCGAGGCATGGACCGGACTCGGCGACGCAGGACGCGAGGCAGTCGTCGCCGCTTTCGAGACGTACGACGTCGCGGACGGCTCCGAACGCGCCGCCGTCGACGCCGCCCTCGCGCTCCGGGAGGCGGGACTCGACGGGACCACCTTCGACGCCCTCGGCGACGTGGACTCCGCGGCCCTCCGCGAGGCGGCCGAGGCGCTCGGGTACGTGACCGCCGACGGCGTCACCGAAGGGGCCGACGACCGTCTCGACGACCTGCGCGCCCGCCTCGCGGACGCCCGTGACCTGGAGAACTCCGCGTTCGACGTGCTCGAACGGGTTCGCGAGACTGGCGTGCGCGATCTGGCGGACTTTCGTCGCGCGTTCGGCGACTACGTCGCCCGCGAGACGCGCCTCTCGCGGTCGGCCGTCGAGGAGATTGCACCCGAGGAAGCCCACGACGCCGCCGACTTCGTGAGTACCACCCTCCGGGCGCTCGTCGACGACCTGGAGCGGCGAGCGGCCGAGCGCGAACGCGAGGTGGAGGGCGACCTTCGGGCCTCGGTGGCCGACGCCCGCGAGGACGTGGATCGGGTGCTGGCCGCCGTCGACGACGTGGCCTTCGACCTCTCGTTGGCCCGCTTCGCCGAAGCTCACGACCTCGTCCGACCGGCACTCGGCGGCGACTGCCTCGCCGTCGAGGGGGCGCGCAACCTCTTCCTCGACGACCCGGACCCCGTGACCTACGCCGTCGGCGACCACGACCTGTCGCCGCCGACGGGCGACCGCGTTGCGGTGCTGACGGGGGCCAACAGCGGCGGGAAGACGACGCTTCTGGAGACGTGCTGTGCGGTCGCCCTGCTCGCAGCGATGGGGTTGCCGGTGCCCGCCGACCGCGCCGCAGTCGGCGCCTTCGACGCCGTCGTCTTCCACCGCCGACACGCCAGTTTCAACGCCGGCGTACTGGAGTCGACGCTGAAGTCCATCGTCCCGCCGCTGACCGACGGCGGGCGCACGCTCATGCTCGTCGACGAGTTCGAGGCGATCACGGAACCGGGCCGGGCTGCCGACCTGCTGAACGGGCTGGTCGACCTCACCGTCGACCGGGGTGCTCTCGGCGTCTACGTCACCCACCTCGCGGACGACCTGAGTCCGCTCCCCGACGCCGCCCGCATCGACGGCATCTTCGCGGAGGGGCTAACCCCCGACATGGCTCTCCGGGTGGACTACCAGCCCCGATTCGGTACCGTGGGCAAGTCCACACCGGAGTTCATCGTCTCGCGTCTCGTCGCCAACGCGCGCGACCGGGCCGAACGCGGCGGGTTCGAACACCTCGCGGCCGCCGTGGGCGAGGAGGCGGTCCAGCGCACCCTCGCCGACGCGTGGGAGGCGTAGTCGGCGGGTTGCGTCCGCGCTTCGACCGTCAGTATGCAGGGCCGAGACGGCTCACCGGAGCGTGCGACTCTTAACCCCACGCCGTCTGGGGGAGGTATGTTCGAGGACCGCTCGGGCCTGTTCGCCGACGACACCCCCTTTCGAGGGTACGGCGCGGCCGTCACGCCCGGTTCCGACGGTCCCTTGGTGTTCGTCGCCGGCTTCGGCACCGACAACCGTGTCCTCCGGTACGAGGGCGACGCCGTCGTCGACGCGGCCTGTGGCGTCCTCGCCGACGACGGCCGCCACGCCATCGGCGTCGCCGCGGCCGATCTCGACGCCGACGGCCGCGAGGAGGTGTACGTCCACAACGTCGCCGCCTTCGGCGGCACGTCGGCCGAGGCCGACCTGCTCCTCGACCCGGAGCACGACGGCAAGCGGTGGCGTGATCTCTTCGCCGACCCGGTGAACCGCAGGCGAGAGAACTACCGCGTCGGGCGCTCCGTCGCCGCCGTCGACCGCCTCGGCACCGGCCGCTACGGCCTGTTCGTCACCGGCTACGGTGCCCCTGCCCGATTCTACGAGGTGGGCGACGACGGCGGCATCACCGACCTCGCGGGTGCGGTCGGCCTCGACGTGGTCACCGGCGGTCGGTCCGTCGCCGCCGGACCCATCCTCTCGGAGCGGACGGACGTGTTCGTGGGTGCCGAGCGCGGGCCGAACCTCCTCCTCCGGAACGTGGGCGGGAAGTACGTCGACGTGGCCCGGGAGTACGGCGTCGCCGACCCGGAGGAGAACGCCCGCGGCGCGGCGCTCGTGGCCCCCGACGGTGCCCACCCACCCGACATCGTCTGCGGGAACTGGAACGGCGCGAACCGTCTGTTCGCCCACGCGGACGACACCTTCCGCGACGTGGCGCCGGCCGAACTCGCCCGGCCAGCCCGCGTCCGTACCGTCGTGGCGGCCGACTTCGACAACGACGGCCGCCTGGAGCTGTTCGTCAACTGTCTCGGCGCCCCCAACCGCCTGCTCACGTACGACGACGGGTGGACGCAGACGGGGATCGGCGACGCCCTCGAACCGGAAGGGATGGGAACCGGCGCCGCCGCCGCCGACCTCGACGGCGACGGCACGCTGGAACTGCTCGTCGTCCACGGCGAGGCCGAGGCGCAGTCGCTCTCGCTGTTCGCGGCGCCGAACGACGGGGATTGGCTCCGGGTGCGGCCGCTCACTCCCGCGGGCGCTCCCGCCCGCGGCGCCCGGGTCACCCTCCGTACCGACGCCGGCCGCCAGGTCCGCCTCGTCGACGCCGGTAGCGGCTACCTCTGTCAGATGGAGCCAGTCGCCCACTTCGGCCTCGGCTCGGCGACGCCGGAGTCGGTCACCGTCCACTGGCCCGACGGCCGCGAGCGAACGGTGGACGACCCGCCGTCGTGTGCGACGCTCCGGCCACCCCACCCGGGCGCCTGATCCGTACGACCCCCGGCGGTCGAAGTGTCGGGATTTAAGGCGGGGTCCCCGTTACTGACTGGAAACATGATCGACCCCACATCCGATATCGGCGAGGACGTCGACGAGAGCACGGCACCGACCTGTCACACGTGCGGGAAGAAGATCATTCAGGAGCCGAACCACCGCGTCGTCTCGTGGGTCGACGATGGGGCCGTCGAACATCTCCACTTCTGTGACGACGAGTGCCGCGAAGCCTGGAGCGGCCGCCGACCGAGTCACTGAGGGAGGCACGCACACGCCCGGCGTGGGGTCGGCTCATACGGACTGCCGTCAGTCAGTTCCGGCCGTCGCCGATCACGCGGCGACGGGCGGGACACAGTTACACCGGTCCGTCTCACCCGTTGTGCTCGAACCGATCCAGCCCCAGCGACAGCATATCCGGACTGACGGGCCCGAACTCCTCGCGTTCCCACGCCGGGAAGTACTCCCGGACGCCGTTCCACCGGTCGCGGGCGTACCGCGCGTCGATCAGCACCCGGATTCCCCGCTCCTCGGGGCCGCGGATGACCCGCCCGATGGCCTGGCGCGCCTTCCGGACCGCCGGCACCGTCAGCGCCGTCTCGAAGCCGCTCCGGCCGCCGGACTCCGGTCCCCCGCCGTCGCCACCGAACGCCCGGTCGTAGGCCGTCACGACCGCCTGCGTCCGCGGGCGCGTCGTGTCGACCAGCGGGACACCACACACCACCGCCGCGTGCAGTCGGTCGCCGCGGTAGTCGACCCCCTCGGTGAGCGTCCCCCGGAGGCTAGTCACGAGCGTCTTCGACCCCCCCGCGAAGAAGTCCGCCTTCAGACGCTCCGTCGCGCCGTCGTCGCTCGACTCGTCGAGGAGGACGGGCGAGTCGAGGCGTTCGTCGAGACGGCCGGCCATCCACTCCGCCTCGGCGTAGTTCGGCATTCCCACGAGGACGTTCCCGTCCCGACCGGCAACCTCGGCGACTGCGTCGACGTACATCCGGCGGGCGTCGGTGTCGTCGCCGACCGCCCCGCGGTTCTCGTAGGTGTAGGCCGGCGCGTCGACCGCGAAACTCGCGCGGTTCTCGGCCGGGAAGGTGAGCCCGTAGGTCCGTTCGACGACCGGCCGTCCGTCGTCGGCGAGGGCGTCGAGACCGGTCACCGTCCGGAACACGTCGAGGGGTTCGAGCGTCGCCGACATCAACACGCCGCCGCCGAAATCGTCGAGGCGGTCGGCGATAGCGTCGCCGGGAACGCAGTTGTGCAGGGAGAGGCGGGCGTTGTAGGCCCGGCGCCACGAGTCCTCGGGTTCGGCTTCGTTCCACGTCCGCGAGAGGTCGATGGAGCGGAAGTATCGGGTGTGGTCCGCGCGGTACCACGCGCCGAGGACGCGACCGACCGTCGGCGCCGCCCGCTCCCGGTCGGCCTCCTCCAGTTCGTTCAGGACGCGCGCGGCGACGGCGCCGACCGTCTCGGCGCGCACCCACACGTCGTCGCCGTACTCCCCGTCGGCCCACTCCGTGATGGCGTCGGGCGCCGGCTCCCCCGGGTCGCGCAGCGGGATCTCGTCGTCTGGAAGGTCGTCTATCGACGCTTTCCACCCCGGATGCTCCCGGTTCAGGTGGGCGCGGATCTGCCGGTCGAGTTCCTCCCGCAGGTCGCGGACGAACGACCGCGTGGCCTTCAGTTCCGCGAGACTCACGTCCGCCTCCTCCAGTTCGCCGCGGATCAGGTCGGCGTCCCGCGAACTGCCGTCGTCGCCGGCGGCCCCCGACCGGCGCCCCGGAGGGCGTGACCCCTCGCCGTCGAACTCGACCGGCTGGATCACCCGCGTCAACTCCGACTCGGCGTCCCGGAGGGTGGCGTCGCCCACGCCGTCGCTCACCAGGTCGCGCACCCGTGGTTCGAGCATGTGTGCTTCGTCGCAGACGACGAACGTCGAGTCGTCGAGGAGGGCGCCGGTGAAGGAGCCGACCGTCTGCGGGTCGAAGGCGTGGTAGTAGTTACCGATGATCACCTCGACGTGGGGAATGAGCGCCCCGAGCATCGAGTGCGGGCAGGTGCCGTAACTCGCCGAGAGGCCGACGAGATCCTCGGTGTCCAGGAGGCCGCGATCCGCGAAGTCGAAGGGGACGGCCTCGACCGGGTCGCCGTCCTCGGGCAGGTCCTCCAGATATCCCGCGTAGAAGGGGCAGTACTCGGTGTCCTCGAACTCGGCGGTGGCGGGCGGGTAGGGCGTCGGTTCGCCGGCCGTCTCGAGGAAGTCCGCCGTCGCCTCGCTCCCGGTGTCGAGCAGGCCGGTCTGGGTGCTGCGGGCGTCGTCGGCGAGCGCCGCGGCCGTCGTCGGCCCCTCGCTCCCGGTCAGGTTCCGGGTCCGCTCGCGGAGCCCCTCACACCGGTCGTAGACGGTCGTCTCGTCCACGTCGCCGACGCGTTCCCGGCTGTACGGACAGACGTCCGCCTTGCCGACGAGCGTCAGCGCCGAGACGGGGCGCCAGTCCTCTGGCAGTTCGTCGTTGATGGTTTCCACGTCCTCCTCGAACTGCCGGAGTTGCTGTTTGACGCTGGTGAGGACGGCCACCCGCTCGAACGACGAGTCGGGGTCACGAACCCGATCGATACCGGCGGTCAGAGCGAGCATCGTCTTGCCCGTCCCGCAGGCGCCCTCGACGACCGTGAACCCACCCCGGTCGGCCGTCTCGATGGCCGTCTCGATACCGTCGGCCTGTTCGGGGTACGGCTCGTCGTGGCCGAACACCGTCCGCCACGTTTCGCCCATGCTATCCACAGGCTGGCGACGTCCTCGGATAAAAAGCTCGGCTCAGAGCAGGCTCCGACCCAGCACGATCACCGAGAGGTTGTTGGCGAAGACGCCGAGCCCCACCGCGACGAGGACGCCCAGCCACCCCTCGATCAGGAGCGCGAAGTAGTAGTCGGCCGGCGAGGGGGTCCGGCGCAATCGGTCGAGGAGCAGGCGGAAGAAGCCGGTGACGAGCACCACGACGGCGAGGTGTGCGCCGACGACGACGAGGGTGGTTCGCCCGAGTAGCCACCGCATCAGCGGGTTCCCCTCGGCGCCCGTCCCGACGAGTCGTGCCGCCGCGAGACTCGTCAGCAGGTCCACCGAGAGCAGGAGAAAGAGTGCGACGGCGATCCAGTCCCAGTACTCCTCGATCCGAGATTCGGTGATGCCCGGCGTCACGGCCGCGCCCCGTGCCGACGTGGCGACGAGTTGGGGACGGCCCTACGGGGCGTCACCCTGCCTCGTCCCGTCGCCGCGCTCGGTGGAGTCGCCCGCGCTGTCGCCGTCGGCCGTCGATCCGCCGGTTCGGCTCCCGTCGTCGGTTCCGTTCCGGTCGTCATCCTGCTCACCCGTTCGGTCCCCGTCGGGGTCATCGTTCCGGTCGGTCCCTTCGTCCTCACCCTCGCGTCCGTCGTCACTCCGTCCGCCGTCCGCGGATCGGTCCGCCCCGCTCGATTCGTCGGGGCGGACCCCGCCGTCGGTCCCACCGGAGCGGGTGGTGTTGCGGTCCGCGTCGGTCGTCGACCGCTCTCGTGCCGTCGGCGCCGCGTCGTCCGCTCCGCCGTCGTTTCCGGGACCGTCGGCGTCGGCGGCCGGGTTGCTCGTCGCCGGATCGCTGGCGGCCGTGCCGGCCGTGGGCGCCGCGCCGGGGTCCGCACTCGCGTCCGTCGCCGCTTCGACGGCGGCGAGGGCGTCGATAGCGCCGTCTTCGCCGTCGGCGGTGCGTTCGAGGATGGCTTCGACCCGCTCCGGCGAGGGATCGTGACTCCCGGACTCCATGAGCGCCGCCGTCCCGGCGACGTAGGGGGCGGCGGCCGACGTGCCCGCCAGATCCGGGTCGGCACGGGTTCGGGCGCTGGCCGGCGCGGTCAGGTCCACGGTGCCGTTCGCCGAGAGGGAACTGTACGCTGCCAGGTCGCCGTTCGCAGTCGCGCCCACGGCCACGACACGGTCGCTCGTCGCCGGCGCGACCATGCTCCCCCGGGCGGTGGCGTGTTCGAGTTCGTGGTGTGCAGCGAACACCTGCACGCGACCCGTCGCCGAGGTGGGGTCGTCCGCCGTGGCCGCGGCGACGTCGTCCGCGTAGACGGCGACGTAGTAGCGCCCGCGCGGGACGGCCACGTCGACGCTCTCGACGGTCCGCCCCGGGCCCGTCTCGTCGGCCGCCGACTTCGCGACCACGCGGTCGGCCGCGTTCGGGAGCCGTCGGTAGAGGTAGAGGTCGTAGTCGGCGTCCGACCGCCAGCGCAGGCGGACGGTGACGCGTCCCTGGAGTCGGTCACCGTCAGCGAGGTGGTTCGCGGCGTCGTCTCCGGTGAAGGAGACCCAGCCGTCGGCGGCTCCCGGCCCCGCCCAGTGGCGGTTCGCGTAGTTGCCGGCGGAGGTGACGAACACCACGCCCTCGTCGGCCGCCCGTTCCGCGGCGGCGGTGATCCGCGCCCCGTCGCCCGCGACGCTGGGGAAGTAACTCCCGGAGTCGACGACGACGTCGACGCCGCGGTCGGTCAGCCACTCGACGGCGGCCGCGTACTCCTCGGGGGTCGGCGTCCGACCGACGCCGGCGAGATAGAGGTCGGATGCGGGCGCCGTCTCCGAGACGACTTCCGCGACGGCGGTGTCGTGGGCCGTCGTCCCCGGCGGGCCGCCGAACTGCCGGCTGTCGACCACGTGGGGCGCGACGACGTCGTTGCTCGTCGCGAAGCCGCGACCGATGACGCCCACGTCGACGCCGGCGCCCGTGAGGCCGCGGTCGTGGACCGCGTCGGCTCGGACCGTCCGTAGCGCCTCGGCCGTCGCCCCGGCGCCGGCGGGGTGGCGCTCCACCGCCGAGCCGATTGTCGTGCCGACGTCACCGCCCGCGTCGGCGGCGGGCGACGCGTCGGCGCGCGCACCCGCCGGCGCCGGCTGGACGACGGCGAGGACGACGACGAGCGTGAGGAGGGCGACGCGCGCTCTGGGGGCGTCGAACATGGGGATCAGCGGTCGTAGTAGTCCCAGACGACGAGGGTGGCGACGATCAGGAGGCCGCCGGCGAGGAAGGCGAGACCCGGGGGGACGAGCCCGAGGAGCGGTCCCGTCGCGCTTCCGACGCCGTCGCCGACACGCGGGGTCGTTCCCGGGCCACCCAGGTCGACGACGCCGGCGCCGAACGCCCGCTGGACCGCCAGCGCCCCCACCGCGAGGACGGCGAGGACGCCGACGAACCGTTCTAGCGAGTCGAGAAAGCGCTCTTTGTTGGCGTCCGACCCCACGCAGACGACGAGGGAGTCCTGGGTCGGAGCGTACACCTTCATCTCGCGGCCTTTCACCGAGTACCGCGTGTCTGCGACTTCGACCAGCCCGGCCTCTTCGAGGTTGCCGAGGTGGTGGCGGACGTTCTGGAGGGACGTCGACACCGTCTCTGCGAGTTCCGATGCCGTCGCGGGGCGGTCTTCCAGCGCGGCCAGAATCGAGCGGGCCGTCTCCGACGATATCGAACCGATGAGGTCCTCGGCATCGTCGTCCGTCAGGGACAGGACGCGGAGTTCACCCTCTCCCTCCGCGCTCACGTCATCCTCTAACTGTGATGGTAACAGCCCTGACATCGGACGTCAGTTGCAAATCCAGATAAAAAATGCTTCGCCAGAATCTCATTCAGTAAATTCGTTGACAGATACTCAGTCGGCCGCAGTCGGGACGTTCCCGCGCAGATACAGGGCAGCGAGCAGGCCGACGAGTGCGAGGAGGCCGCCGGCGAATCCGAGGAAGATGTCGTCGAAGGGCAGGCGCTCGCCCAGCGCTCCGACCACGCCGCTCCCGGTGGCCTGCACGAGGAGTGCGAGGCCGCCGTAGACGGCGTAGGCGCTGCCGCGGTTGTCGGGCACTGCGCCGAGGACGTAGGCGTCGAGGGCGGGAAAGAGGCTGTGGGCGACGAGGCCGAGGCCGACGCTCACGGCCACGAGGGCGACGAGCGACTGGGCGACGGTCAGCGCCGCGACGCCCGCAGCGACGCCCGCGCCGAGTGTCAGGATGTAGGGCACCTTCGGCAGACGGTCGGCGAGGCTCCCCCCCAGCCAGAACGCCGGCAGGCCGGCGGCGAACGCGACGGTCAGGAGCGTGCCCGCGCGCCCGGCAGTCAGCCCCTTCGCCGCGACGAGGTACGTGACGTAGAAGTTGAACACTCCTTGCCAGACGAAGCCCGTGCCGCCGACCATCACGACGGCCGCGAGGATGATCCGCCAGTGGGTCAGGGCGGCGACGAAGTCGTGGTCGGCCCCCCGCGGGATTCCCCCCGTCCGCCGCCGAGCCACGGCGACGTAGAGGAGCGTCAGCGCCCCGCCGAGTACCGCGAGCAACCAGAAGACGGCCCGCCACGAATCCGCGGCCACGAGGGCGACGGTGAGCGTCGGGGCGACGACGGCGGCCGTCTGTGCGGCCGTCCCGTGGATACCGGCTGCCCGCCCGACCCGGTCGGGATAGAGGTCGCCGATGAGCGGCACCGCCGACGCGTAGTACGCCCCCGAGGCGACGCCGATGGCGAAGGCCCCGGTCTGGAGAAGGGGGAGCGACTCCGTCGTGGCGGTCAGCGCCGAGGAGACGGTGAGGAGCACCCCGGCCCCGAGAACGATCCGACCCCGCGGTATCCGCGTCACGAGGTACCCGACCGGGATGCGCGGGACGGCCGTGCCGACCCAGACGAGCGTCGTCACGAGGCCGATGGCCCCCGTGCCGGCGGCGAACGTGGTCCGGAAGGTTTCGAGGAGGGGGGCGAAGGCCACCCGCCCGAAGTTGGCACAGAACACCAGCCCACAGAGCGTGCCGAAGAGCCGACGTGTCACGGCCCGGCTTCGGAGGGGTGGGTCACAAGCGTTGCGCTCCGCGCCGCCTATGGCGATAGTTTAACGGCCGCCGGGGCGAAGCCGGGATATGATCACGGCAGACCGGATGGCGGCCGTCGACGAGAACGCGGCCGCCCTCGGAATTCCGCGCAAACAGCTGATGGAGTCGAGCGGCAACGCCGTCGCGAGGGTGGTCCGACGAGTCGCCGACCCCGGGGCCGCCGTCGCTCTCGTCTGTGGCCGCGGCAACAACGGCGGCGACGCCTTCGTCGCCGCTCGCTTCCTCGACGACTACGACGTGACGGTCCACCTGCTCGGCCGCCCCGAGAGCATCGGCACCGACATCGCCCGCGAGAACTGGGCGACCCTGACCGCCGCCGACTACGACACCCGTGTCGTCCACGACTCCCGGGCGTTCGAACTCGGCGACCCCGACGTCGTCGTCGACGCCATGCTCGGGACGGGAGCGACGGGGGCGCTCCGTCAACCGGAGCGCCACGTCGCCGCGGCGATCAACGAGGCTCCCGCGACGGTCGTCGCCGTCGACGTGCCCTCCGGCGTCGACGCCGACACCGGCGAGGTGGCGGGCGTCGCCGTCGCCGCCGACCACGTCGTCACGTTCCACGACGCCAAGCCCGGCCTCGACGACGACGAGGTGACCGTCGCCGACATCGGCATCCCCGAGGCGGCCGAACTGTTCACTGGCCCGGGCGACCGTCGCTTGCTCTCCCGGCCGAGCGACGCGCACAAGGGCGCCTTCGGGGAAATCCTCGTCGTCGGTGGCGGCCCGTACACGGGCGCACCGGCCCTGGCCGCGCAGGCTGCGATGCGTGCCGGCGCCGACCTCGTTCGGGTGGCCTGTCCACGGGCCGTCGCCCGCGAGGTGCAGGGGTTCGAGGAAGGGTTGATCGTCCGCCCGTTCGACGGCGAGCGACTGACCGGCGGGAATCTGGGTCACGTCGGCCGTCTCGCGGCCGACCACGACGCCGTCGTCTTCGGGCCCGGACTCGGCGACCACGAGGCGACGCTCGCGGCGGTGCGGGACTTCCTCGACGACTACGACGGGCGAGCGGTGATCGACGCCGACGCCCTCGCCGTCGTCCCCGAGGTGGACACCGAGGCGACGCTCCTGTGTACGCCCCACCAGGGCGAACTCCGGGGCATGGGCGGGCCGCGCGCCGACGACTGGCGCGACCGGGTGGACGCAGTTGCCGACTTCGCCGCCGAACTGGACCACACGCTGCTGGTGAAAGGCGCCTACGACGTCGTCTCCGACGGCGACCGTTCGCGGGTGAACCGGACCGGCAATCCGGGGATGACCGTCGGCGGCACCGGCGACGTCCTCGCGGGTGCCGCCGGGGCGCTGCTGGCCACGCAGGCACCCGTCGACGCCGGCGCCCTCGCCGCCTACGCCAACGGTCTCGCCGGCGACCGGATCGTCGACCGGCAGGGGTACGGGTTGCTGGCGAGCGACCTCTTGCCCGAACTCCCGCCGTCCCTGTGGGGTGGTGTCGATGAGTGAGGACCCCGCCGACGACCTGACCCACACCGACGAGTCCGGAAACGTCCAGATGGTCGACGTGGGCGACAAACCCGACACCGCACGACGGGCGGTGGCGGCGGGCACCATCCACCTCCAGCCGTCGACGGTCGAGGCCATCCACGCCGACGACATCGGCAAGGGCGACGTACTGGCGACGGCCCGGGTCGGCGCCGTACAGGCCGTGAAACACACCTGGGAGACGATTCCGATGTGTCACCAGATCCCGATCACGAACGTCGAGACGACCTTCGACGTAGGCGAGGACCGGGTCGACCTCACCGTCGCCGTCGAGACGACCGGCAAGACCGGCTGCGAGATGGAGGCGCTCGAAGGCGTGACGACGGGACTGAACGTCGTCTGGGACATGGTGAAGGCGGCGGAGAAAGACGACGACGGCGCGTATCCCGACACGGCGATTCGGGACGTGCGGGTGACCGAGAAGACGAAACGGTCGCTGTAGCCTCGTGTCTACACCGACTCGACGGCCGCGAGGTCGCTCGCTTTGGCGCGGGCGCGTTCGACCACCGACGGCGGCGCCTCGAACTCGAGGACGATCTGCTCCCCTTCGTACTCCTCGGCCTCGACGTTGCCGTGGTCGTGGACCCACGAGACGAGGCTCATGGTGTCGTCGCTCATCGGCAGGACGAGGCGCTCGAACTGCCAGTCGGGGAGTTCCGCCTCGATCCGGTCCCGGAGTTCGTCGACGCGGTCGCCGGTCAGCCCCGAGACGGCGACGGGGTTGGGTGCGAGCGCCGACAGCGCCTCGCGTTTCTCGGCGAACTCCTCCTCGTCGATCCGGTCGATCTTGTTCAACACGGTGACGATGGGCGCCTCGTTGCGTTCGTACAGCGTGTCGTGACAGGTGACGAGTTTCTCCCGCATCTCCTCGACCGGCTCGCTCGCGTCCACCACGAGGAGGACCAGATCGGCGTGATACACCGAGTCGAGCGTCGACTCGAACGATTCGACCAGCCAGTGAGGGAGGTCCGAGACGAACCCCACCGTGTCGGTCAGGAGGACGTCCCGCCGGCCGGTGTCGGCCCGGCGGGTGGTGGTGCCGAGCGTCGTGAAGAGGCGGTCCTCGCTCTCGGCGGTCGTCTCGAGGTCCGGGTGGCGATCCTCGTTCTCGTCCACGTCGAGGTCCTCGGCCAGTCGGCGCATCAGCGTCGACTTGCCGGCGTTGGTGTAGCCCGCGAGCGCCACCAGATCGAAGCCGGATTCGCGGCGCCGTTCGCGCCGCGTCTCCTCTTTCTCCGCGATCGCGTCGAGTTCACGTTTGATGTCGGCGATCTGGTTTTTGATGTCGCGCTCGCGACTCTCGTCGTACTCCCCGAGGCCCATGAATCCGGGGCGCTCGTCGCGCTTGGCCAGGCTGGTCTTGGCCTCGGCCCGCGGGAGTTCGTAGCGGAGTTCCGCGAGTTCGACCTGTAACTGCGCCGTGCGGGTCCGTGCCCGCTGGCCGAAGATGTCGAGGATGAGGGTGAATCGGTCGACGACTTCGACCCCCTCCGGGAGCTTTCCGCCGATGTTGTACGTCTGGTAGGGACCGAGTCGGTTGTCGACGATCACTGCCTCGGCGTCGCGGTCGACCGTCAGCGCCGCCAGTTCGTCGACTTTCCCCTCGCCGAAACCGTAGGCGGCGTCCTCCTCGCGGGTCTGGGTGAGTTCGCCCACCACGTCGTAGCCCGCGGCGCGTGCGAGGTCCGTGATCTCTTCGAGGTCGGCGTCGCCGCGCTCGACCCGCTTGGCGACGATCGCCCTCATCGGTCCACCACCGCCCCGTCGGGTGTCGTATACGTTCCCTGCACGTTCTACCGACGAGGTAGGCGCTCGAACCACTTAAACTCCGCTCGCCGGGGGATCGAGCGGCATTTCACCGACCGTCGCCGTCGAATAATACATAATTAATTAACAAGTTTCGGAACGACGTCTACCCCGTCTCGCGCCCGGCCCGGCCACGGTTTCGGTCGATGGTTCGACTCCATCGGTGGGACGTCCCCGGGAGGGGAGACGCCATGCCGAAGGAGTTCACACTGTCACGGCGGAAGGCGCTCGCCGCGCTGGGAACGGTCGGTGTCGCCTCGGCGGGGGCGGGGTTGGGGACGAGCGCCTACTTCAGCGATCAGGAATCGTTCGAGAACAACTCGCTCGTGGCCGGATCGCTCGACGTGAAGGTGGCCTACTCGCTCCACTACTCGGACTGGTCCGCGGACGAACTGGCGGACATCGACGACGAGGACGCCACGATGACCGACCACGAGGCCGGGTTCGATCCGGGCCCGACGAGGGTGCCGGGTATCGAGTTCGCCACGGAGGGCGATTTACGGCAGTTCCTCGATAACACGCTGGTGACCGAGGACGGCGACGCCTCCTGTCCGGACGGTACCGACGCCGAGGAACTCCAACAGCCGGTCGTCGAACTGGGCGTCCACGGCGACATCAAGCCGGGCGACCACGGCGAGGTCACGTTCGACCTCGCGCTGTGTGATAATCCGGGCAACGTCTGGTTGCAGGTCGCCGACGCCACGGCATCCGAGAACGGGTACACGGAACCCGAACGAACGGACGGCGACGAATCCGGAATCGAGACGCGTCCCGGAGAACCACCGACGGATCTCCACGTGGAACTCCTCGACGCCGTCCAGGCCGCCTACTGGATCGACGACGGCAACGACTACGTGAACGGGGACGAGACGTTCCAGTCGCGCGGTTCGCTCCGGGAGGTCCTCGGGGGGCTCTCGGGAATCGGCGCGGCGCTCGACGGCGACGATTCCCCTGAGCAGGGTGACGACACGGGCGAGCAGGGGTGTTTCTCCGCCGGCCAGCACTCGGTCGGGTTCGTGTGGTGGCTGCCGGTCGACCACGCCAACGAGATCCAAACCGACTCGGTGACGTTCTCGCTGACCTTCTACACCGAACAGTGCCGCCACAACGACGGTACCGGCGACCGCCTCGCGGCCTTCGTGAACGACGACGCGCCGCTCAACGAGCAGCCATGGGACGGGACCATCGCCGACCGGACCGGCGAGAACGAAATCGTCGTGACGAACAACGCCCTGACCGAGGTGAACTTCCCGGACACGCCGCTCTTCGGAGAGCCACCGCAGACGTTGCCGCTCGCGTTCGATCCGCAAGTGGTTCGGGTTTCGTCCGGAACGACCGTCACGTGGCGCTGGCAGACGTACGCAGACCCGTTCCCCGACATCTTCGATCAGATCCCACACAACGTCGTCGCGCTGGACGGGTCGTACAGCAGCGGCCCGCCGGAACCGGCGGCGACGGCGCCCGACTTCAGCCACACGTTCACGGATCCGGGGCTCCACCTCTACTTCTGTGAGCCCCACGGCAGTCCGCACTTCCATCACTCGTCTCCCGGTGTCCCGTTCGAAGAAGTCATCAACGAGGCCGGTATGCGGGGTGCCATCATCGTCGAGGGCTGACGTCCCGCCGAGTGGGGCTGCTCACGCGCCACAAACGACTTACCCACGCACGGTCCACGGATGGTATGGACGGGTTGATGTTCGCGTTACAACTGGGGATCGATCCCCAACAACTGGGGATCGAGTTCGGCAGCGGGGCCGTGATCGGGGGAATCGTCGGCTTCGCAGCCAAGAAAGTCGCCAAGATCGTCGCCCTGATCGTCGGCCTCGAACTCGCGCTGTTCAAGTTCCTCGAATCCCGCGGGATCCTCTCGGTCGACTGGGCGGCGCTCTCGGCCGGCCTGCTGAAGACGGGTGAGAGTGCGGCCGGCGGTCCGCCCGGCTGGGTATCGACCATCCTCTCGACGCTCTCGGTGTCCGTCGGCTTCACCGGCGGCTTCCTCCTCGGCTTTCGGCGGGGATAGTCCGGGAACTAACGGGCGTCACGGACCGGTCGGCGGGCACGCGAGTGCGGAGTGGCGGATCGAAGGGGTCCGTCTTGGATCTCCCAGTGAGGCGAACACGGGCCACTATCGTGTCGTGTCACACCGTCCGCGAGAACACGACGAACAACGCCAGACCTGCGCCAGCGAGCAGAGCAAGAGTCGAATGTTCCTTCTCGTACGACTGGGCCTCGGGCAGCAGGTGGGCTGCGGAGACGTAAATCAGCACACCTGAGACGAAGCCGAGCAGGAGACCGAGATGGCTCCGATCCAACCCACTCACCACCGGATAGGCGACGAAGGCGCCGATCGGTGTCGTCAGGGACGCAATGAAAAACGCGTACAGTGCCGCCGTTCGTTCCGTCACGCCCCCCCTCAAGAGGACGAGATACGTGATGACTCCCTCGGCGAATTCGTGGATCACCAACCCGGTTCCTGCCAAGATACCGGTCAGGAGCGAAATATTGAACGTGACCGTGTAGACGACACCGTCGACCAGCGAGTGAATCCCGATGCCCTCCGCTGCCGTTACCCCGAACGCGAGCGTCTCCGCTCCGGTGCGACGTTTGATTATCTCGTTGGAGAGATACATGAAGAGGAAGCCGCCCAAGGCACCGAATCCCGCGTCGGCGTTGTTCGCGACCGCGTTCGGGAGTGCGTGGATCAGCGGCGTCGTGATGAGAATTCCCGCAGCAAAGCACATGAGATAGGGAAGCGACCGTTCCGCCCACTCTCGGCGTTGCAATATCGCGACGATTCCCGTGCCGTTCACCACCGCGGCGACGATGGCGAACGCCGCGATCCAGTAGAACTCCTCCGGAAACGCTACCATGCTCGATCCCTGTCTCCCCCCGGGAGCCTCGACCGTTCGCTCTCGGCCCCGAGGAGGGGCATCCGGCTCGTCCGTCCGAGACTCCCGGCCCGTTTCATACCGAAAAACACGGTGGTCGAATAGTAAAAGCCGTGTTCGTCCGAGCGTCGACTTGGACCACCGGATGCACTGCAGGATACGAGACGACACCGTCCGGCGGCGGCCGTCGAGCGGCCACCGAACTCCACTACCGGACGTTGAGGTCGTCTTCGTCCTTGACGATCTGGGTCTCCGCCTCCCCGCTCGTCACCTCGTTCACTAGGTCGTAGAACTCGTTTTGCATCCCTGCGGGGAAGGTGAGGACGCCGATCCACGAGCCGTCGGCCTGCCACTCCTCGCGATCCAACTCGCCGAACTGGCGGATCTTCGCCTGGGCGCTCCCGGCCTTGTCGGCGGGCACCTGTACCGCGACGGTCACTTCGGCGAAGCGGATGGGAATGACGGGACGGAGGGCGTCCAGCGCCTCGTCGACCTGCGTCTCGACGCGTTCCATGGGGTCGACCCGAAAGCCCGCCTCATCGAGGGCGCGTTCGATGCGCTCCGGCGGATGGGGAGCGTCGTCCATCTGCGGATTGACCGCGTTTCGGGCGATGCGGTTGATCAACTGCTTGCGCTTTTGCTCTTGCATCTCGCGACGCTGCTCGGCGGTGATCTGGATCTCGCCGCGCTTGATGACCTCCGGAATGATCTCCATCGGGTCCGTCGTCCCGAACACCTCCTCGAGGGCGTTCTCGGCGGGGCGATCACCGCGGGAGGCGTCCTCGAAGACGTCCTCGGCCGCGATGACGTCCTCCAGATCGCCCTCGAACTCGCCGCGTTTGATGGCGAGGGCCGCGTCGGGGTCGATCAGTACCTCGAAGCGCTCGCCGTGGGATTCGAGGCGTGCCGTGACGGCCTCGTCGAGTGAAATCATACGGCGAGGTAGATTCCCCGGGGGTATATACTCTCGGCCGGGAGCGAACGCTTTCCCGAACTGTCCCGAGGCCAGTGATTCGGTGGGTCGACGTCGGATCGGTCGGGGCTCGCCGTCGCCGCTCTGGGGATCCGGTCGCGACCAGTCGGCGGAACACCGCTCTGGGCGGTCGGAGTTCGTCACCCCGGTGCCGTCACATCGTCACGGCGGAGAGGGTTCTCCCGGGGACTGGCTCGACGAACGGTCTCGCCCTGCGGGCGCTCTCTATCTGCTCACTCGACGGTGACCGCGGGTGAGCCGGACGTTCAGGAGAGGTTCTCGATGATCTCGACCAGGTCGGCTTTGTCCTGGACGCCGATCAGTCGCTCGGCCTGCTCGCCGTTCACGTAGAACTCTAGGGTCGGCACGCTACGGATGCCGCGCTCCTGGGCCAGTTCCTGGAGCGCGTCGATGTCGACCTTCAGGACGGCGGCGTCCGTTTCGGACGCGATCTCCTCGACCGTCGGCTCCAGCATCTTGCAGGGTCCACACCAGTCGGCGTAGTAGTCGACGAGGACGACGGCGTGTTCCGACAGGAGGTCGTTCAGGTGGTCGGCGTCTTCGACGTGGATCGGTTCGGACTGGTCGGCGGTCGATTTGCTCATATCTCCCTGTAGCCACGCGACCCCCTTAACGGTTGAGTCGGTCTGCCGGCCCGGCGCACGACCATCAGGTCGGCCGGTAGTGGAGGACGACCCCGTCGTCTACCCGGTCGACGTCGACGAGGTCAAGCGCCGGGAAGTCCGCGACGAACCCCTCGCCGTCGACGAGGGTCGGGGCCTCACGGCCGCCGATCACGAGCGACCCCACGAACACGCTGAGTTCGTCGACGAGGCCGGCGTCGAACAGCGAGTAGATGAGTTCACCGCCACCTTCGGCGAGCAAGCGCGCCACGCCGTCGGCTTCCAGTTCGTCGAGTGCGGCGGTCAGGTCGACCCGGTCCTCGCCCGCTTCGACGATGGTCGCGCCCGCCTCGCGGAGGGAGTCGCGGCGTCTCTCGGGTGCTGCCGCCGAGACGAGGAGGTAGGTGTCGGCGTCGTCGTCGAGAAGCGTCGCGTCTGGCGGGGTGCGGGCACGGGAGTCGGCGACGACGCGTGCCGGATTGGCCGGGCGTCCGTTGCGCAGGCGCTCGACCCGTCGGTCCTCGGATTTCACGCCGAGGTGCGGATCGTCGGCGAGAACGGTTCCGACGCCGACGAGGACGGCGTCGGCGGCCGCCCGTAGGCGGTCCACACGGTCGAAGTCCCCCTCGCCGGAGATGCGCACCTGTCGGCGTTCGCGGGTCGAGAGCTTCCCGTCGACGCTCGTCGCCGCGTTGACGACGACTTCCATGCCGAACCGTTCGGGCGGGGGCGCAAACCGCTTTCGGTGCCGGAACACTCGCCGCGAGCGAGCGGTGGGAGCGGCAGAGCGCAGCGACGGGGCATAGAGGGTTTTTATGACCGCGCGACCAACGCTTCTCCCGATGCAACTCGACGATCATGCCGAGGACCTCGCCTCCGACCTCGGCGTAGACAAAGCGGAGGTCAAAGACGACTTGCAGAGCTTGCTCGAATACAACGTCCCCGTCGAGGAAGCCAAGGCGAGCATCCGCCGGAAACACGGCGGCGACGGTGGCTCCTCGGCGACGCCGACGACCAGGTCGCTCGCCGACGTCACCCCGGACGACGGATCGGTCACGACCACCGTCCGGGTGCTGACGAAGGGGACCCGTTCCATCCGGTATCAGGGCGAGGATCGGGTCATCCGGGAGGGCGAGTTCGCCGACGACACGGGACGAATCTCCTACACTGCGTGGGAGGAGTTCGACTTCGAACCCGGCGACTCGATCACCGTCGGCAACGCCAACGTCCGCGAGTGGGAGGGCAATCCGGAACTCAACCTCGGGACGAACACGACCGTCGCAGCGGCCGGGGAAGCGGTCGAGACGCCCTACGAGGTAGGCGGTGACCGCGACCTGATCGACCTCGAACCCGGCGACCGTGGCCGGACGGTCGAAGTGACAGTCGTCGACCTCGAACGGCGAACCATCGACGGCCGCGACGGCGAGACGGAGATTCTCTCGGGCGTCGTCGCCGACGAGAGTGCCCGCCTCCCGCTGACCGACTGGGACCCCCACGCCGAAGTCGAGGCGGGGTCCTCGGTCCGCCTCTCGGACGTGTACGTCCGCGAGTATCGGGGCGTGCCGCAGGTGAACGTTACCGAGTACTCGACGGTCGAACGACTGGATCGGACGGTCGAGGCCCCGGACACGGCACCGCGACTGGACATCGGCGAGGCCGTCGACGCGGGCGGCCTGTTCGACGTGGAACTCGTCGGCAACGTGATCCAGGTGCGGGACGGCTCCGGTCTGATCGAGCGCTGTCCGGACTGCGGTCGGGTCGTCCAGAACGGCCAGTGTCGATCCCACGGTGACGTCGAGGGCGACGACGACCTCCGGGTCAAGGCCATCCTCGACGACGGCACGGGGACGGTGACGGCCGTCCTCGGCACCGACCTCACCGCCGAGGTGTACGGTGGTGGTATCGAAGACGCGAAGACGGCGGCCCGCGACGCCATGGACAAGGAAGTCGTGGCCGATACGATCCGTGACCGGATCGTCGGCCGCGAGTACCGGGTCCGCGGATCGCTCTCGGTCGACGAGTACGGCGCCAACCTCGACGCCGAGGAGTTCGTCGAGAGCGCCGACGACCCCGCTGCCCGGGCGCGCGAACTGCTCGCGGGGGTGGCGCGATGAGCGCCGACGACTCCGGCCCCGGCCGGCGCGAGGTGGCCCACCGCCTCTTCGCCGCCGAGTTCGACGACGCCACCGTCTCCTACGCCGAGAGCGACGAGGAGCGCGCCCCGAAGTACGTCGTCACGCCGACGGGGGCGCGGGTGAACCGCCTCTTCGCCGTCGGCGTCCTGACCGAGGTAGAGTCGGTCAACGAGGACGTCCTCCGCGCCCGCGTCGTCGACCCGACGGGCGCGTTCGTCTCCTACGCCGGGCAGTACCAACCGGACGCCGCGGCCTTCTTCGAGCGCGCGGAGCCACCGGCGTTCGTCGCGCTCACGGGCAAGGCCCGGACGTTCGAACCCGACGACGGGAACCGGATCTACACCTCGGTGCGGCCGGAGAGCGTGGCCGACGTGGACAGCGAGACCCGGGATCGATGGACGGTGTCGGCGGCCGAGGCCACCCTCCGTCGGATCGCGGCGATGGCCGACGCCAAGTCACTGGACGTCGAGGGCGACGCGCTGGAAGCGGCGCTTCTCGACCGTGGGTACGACGTCTCGCTCGCGACGGGCATCCCCATCGCCCTCGAACGCTACGGGACGACAACGGCGTATCTCGACGCCCTGCGGGAGGTCGCTCTCGACGCCCTCGAAGTCGTCGCCGGCGACCGGGACGCCGTCCGCTCGCTCGACCGGGCGCCCGCCGACGCGGGCACCGCCGCGCTCGGTCCGCTTCCGGCGGCGGTAACCGACGACGGCGCGGCGGCCTCCGAAGCGACGGCCACGGCGACGGACGACGAGACGACGGCCGCGGCGCCGGCCGACACTGCGGGCGCGACGCCGAGTGCCGGGACGGCGGCGAGCGAGTCGGATTCGGAGAACTCGTCGACTGCGGAGACGGTCGACGACCAGTCGCCGGTCGTCTCCGACGACGGGTCGGCCGCGGACGCTGCGGCGACGACTGCAGACTCGGCGGCGGCCGCCAGCGAGGACGCGGCGGACGACCTGGGTGAGTTCGACGATTCGGGTGACGACCTGGGTGAGTTCGACGATTCGGGTGACGACCTGGGTGAGTTCGACGATTCGGGTGACGACCTGGGTGAGTTCGACGATTCGGGTGACGACCTCTACGAACTCGGCGACGAGGAGCGCCGGGAGGTCGAGGAATCGTTCGACGTGGGCTTCGAGAGCGCGGCGGAGGTCGACGACCCGGGCGAGGCGGACATCGACGTGCCGGGACCGGAGGACCTCGCCGAGGCCGAGGACACGGCCGGCGAACGCGCGGTCGACGAGGAGACGGCGGCGGAGGCGGACGCGGGCGAGGCGGCCACGGACGAGGGTGACGCGGCCGCCGACGTCGACCTCGAAGCCGTCGCCGTCGACGCCATGTCCGACCTGGACGACGGCGACGGTGCGGACCGCGAGGCGGTCGTCGCGGCCGTCGTCGAGGAGTACGGCGCCGATCCCGGGGACGTGGCCGACGCCATCGAGGACGCGCTGATGAGCGGGAAATGCTACGAGCCGAGCGAGGACAGCCTGAAAGCGATCTGATGGCGCTCGTCGACCCGGTTCCGGGCGCGCCCGCCGCGGTGGCCGATTGCGGCGACGAACGGGTCTTGGTGGTCGCGGACTACCACGCGGGCATCGAGGTCGGACTCCGGTACGAGCGCGGAGTGGAACTCCGGAGCGACGCCGACGGCCGTCGGGGGCGTCTGCTGACGCTGGTCGGGCGCACCGATCCGGATCGGGTGGTCGTCCTCGGCGACCTGGTCCACCGGATCGGCGACCCCGGCACGGGAGAGCACGACGAAGTCGTCGCCCTCGTCGACGCCCTCGACGACCGGAACCTGCCGTTGACGCTCGTCCCCGGCAACCACGACGGCGGCGTCGCGGACGCCTACGGCGACCGGATCGACGTGACCGACTCCGGTGGGTGGCGCCGCGGGGACGTGGGGTTCGTCCACGGGCACACCTGGCCCGACCGATCCGTTCTCGGGGCGCGAACGATCTGTATGGGTCACGAACACCCGCAGGTCCGCCTCGAAGACGAGGTGGGCGGCGGCCGCACGGAGAAGGCGTGGCTCCGCGGGTCGCTGCTGATCGGGCCGTTCGCCGACGAGTTGGGCGTCGCGCCCGAAGCGCTGGCGTGGACCGACGTGGCCCCGGAACTCGTCGTCTTTCCCGCCTTCAACGACCGCTCTGGTGGGACGTGGGTCAACGTCGAGGGACAGGACTTTCTCGCCCCGTTCCTCCCCGAAGGACTCGACGGCGCCGACGCCTACCTGCTCGACGGGACGCGCCTTGGCGCCTACCGACGGATCTGATACGGATCGTCGTAACTCGTCACCGACCGTCGTCCCTCGCGTCCCGCCTACGCTCCGGGGACGCCGAACGCGCCGATCCCGACGCCGAGGACGGCGTTCACGACGAAGAGGATGAGCAGTGCCGAGAGCCAGGCGGCGACACCCATCACCGCCGCAGTCCCCCAGCCGCCGGGATAGCGCCACTTCAAGACGGCGACCCACACCACCAGCGCGATGACGGGGCCGATCAGCGGTATCCACGATACGACCGCCCACCCGACGGCGCCGAGCAGGGCGGTGACGACCGCGCGACCGTAGTCGTCGACGTCCGTGACGATCCGTGCGCTGACGTAGATGGCGAGCCCTCCGATCAGCAGGGCGACGACGAACGCGACCAGCGCACCGACGAATGGAACGGGCATAGACGGGAAAGGTGGTCCCCCGACTAATCCCTGTGGGTGTGTCGCCGACGCTCGCCGGCCGGGAGAACGGCCTGTGAACGGTGGTCTTAATCCGCTCGGTCCGTTACCGGGGCCGATGGCAGACGGGATGCCCGCCGCCGGGATGGACGCCTTCACACACCTCGGCGAGCGGGTGCGTTCGGCGCTCTCCGAACGCGGTTTCTCGACGCCGACCGAGCCACAGCGCCGGGCGATTCCGCCGCTCGCGGCCGGCGAGAACGCCCTCGTCCTCGCGCCGACGGGGACGGGAAAGACCGAGACGGCGATGCTGCCGGTGTTCGACGCGATCCATCGGACCGAGGACCGATTCGGGATCTCGGCGCTCTACATCACGCCGCTTCGCGCACTCAACCGCGACATGCGCGAACGACTGGACTGGTGGGGTGAGTATCTCGACGTGGAGGTAGACGTGCGCCACGGCGACACCACGCAGTACCAGCGGGGGAAGCAGGCCGACGACCCGCCGGACGTACTGGTGACGACCCCCGAGACGCTGCAGGCGATGCTGACGGGCGAGAAGCTCCGCACGGCGCTTTCGGACGTGGCTCACGTCGTCGTCGACGAGGTCCACGAACTCGCGTCGTCGAAACGCGGCGCGCAGTTGACCGTCGGCCTCGAACGCCTGCGGGATCTGGCGGGTCCGTTCCAGCGGATCGGGCTGTCGGCCACGGTCGGCTCCCCGGCCGAAGTGGGGCGATTCCTGACCGGTGACCGCGACTGCACGCTCGTCGAAGTCGACGCCGGGACGAACGTCGAGTTCCGGGTGCGCGAACCCGCAGTGACTGAGGCGGACGAGGCGCTCGCGGGCAAACTGGCGACCGACGTGGACATCGCCAGCCACGTGCGAGCGATCCGCGAGCTCGTTCGCGACCACGAGTCGACGTTGATCTTCGTCAATACGAGACAGACCGCCGAGGCGCTCGGCTCGCGGTTCAAGCGCCTCGACGAACCAATCGGCGTCCACCACGGTTCGCTCTCGAAGGAAGCGCGGATCGACGTCGAGGACGCCTTCAAGACGGGCGACCTGGACGGCCTCGTCTGTACGTCGTCGATGGAACTCGGTATCGACGTGGGCCGGGTGGACCACGTGGTCCAGTACGGCAGTCCCCGCGAGGTGGCCCGCCTTCTCCAGCGGGTCGGCCGCGCGGGCCACCGCCGCGACGCCGTCTCCGAGGGGACCATCCTCACGAGCCACCCCGACGACACGATGGAGGCGCTGGCCATCGCCCGCCGGGCGATTTCCGGCGACGTCGAACCGGCGACAATCCACCACGGTAGTCTCGACGTGGTGGCCAACCAGACCGTCGGGCTGGTGATGGACCACGGTGAAATCGACGCCAGGGAGGCCTACGAGACGCTGACCCGCGCCTACCCGTTCCGTGATCTCTCGGCGGCGCAGTTCCGCGAGGTGGTGCGCGAACTCGCCGCGAACCGCCTGCTGTGGCTGGAGGAGGACGCGGACCGTCTGGAGAAGTCGGGCGGGACGTGGCGGTACTTCTACGCGAACCTGTCGATGATCCCCGACGAGGAGACGTACGAGGTGTACGACCTCTCCTCGCGGGAGACGGTTGGCACCCTCGACGAGCGGTTCGTCCTCAACTTCGCCGGGCCGGGCGAGGTGTTCATCCAGCGCGGGGAGATGTGGCGGATCACCGAGGTGGACGAGGAGGAGTCCCGCGTCGAGGTGACGCCCATCGAGGACCCCGCGGGCGAGGTGCCCTCGTGGACCGGGTCGGAGATTCCGGTGCCGGCGGCCGTCGCCGGCGAAGTCGGCGAGATGCGCGACGTGGCGACGACGCAGTTCGAAGGTGGCGCCGACCGCACGTCCGTCGCCCGCGAGTTCCTGTCCCGGTACCCGGGCGACGAACACACCGTCTCCGAGGCGCTCGCGCCCGTGGCGCGACAGGTCGAGACGGGCGAACCGACGCCCACGGCGGCCCGCCTCGTCGTCGAGGGGCGGGGTCGCGGACTCGTCCTCAACGCGCCCTTCGGCCACGAGGTGAACGAGACGCTCGGCCGCCTGTGTTCGGCGCTGATCGGGCAGAAGACCGGATCGTCGGTGGGGATGGAGGTCGACCCCTACCGGATCGAACTGGAGGTGCCGGGCCGCACCGGTCCGGCGGACGTCGTGGAGGTCCTGGAGACGACCGATCCGGAGCACGTCGAGGGGTTGCTCGAACTCGCGCTGAAGAACTCGGGGGCGCTGAAGCTCACGCTGGCGCAGGTGGCGGCGAAGTTCGGCGCGCTCAAGCGGTACCAGGGATCGGGCCGGTTCGGCGGCGACCGACTGCTCGCCGCTCTGGAGGATACGCCGGTGTACGACGAGGCGGTCAGGGAGGTGTTCCACACCGACCTCGCCGTCGAGGAGGCTGCCGAGGTGCTAGAGCGGATCCAGTCGGGGGACATCGACCTCGTGACCGCCCGTGAACACACCCCCATCGGCACGGGCGGGCGCTCCAGCGGGCGGGAACTGCTCGTCCCCGAAAACGCCGACGCGAGCGTCGTCGAGACGCTGAAAGAGCGCATCCGGAACGACCGGGTGATCCTCGCCTGCCTGCACTGCACGGAGTGGACGCGCAAGACGAAGGTCAAGCGCGTGCCCGACCAGCCCCGTTGTCCGGAGTGTGACTCCACCCGGATCGCGTCGCTCAACCCGTGGGCCGACGACGTGGTGAAGGCGGTTCGGGCGAGCGAGAAGGACGACGAACAGGAGCACATGACCGAACGCGCCTACCGGTCGGCGAACCTGGTCCAGAGTCACGGCAAGCAGGCGGTCGTCGCCATGGCCGCCCGCGGGGTCGGCCCGCACAACGCCGCCCGGATCATCGCCAAACTCCGGGAGAACGAGGACGACTTCTACCGCGACATCCTCGATCAGGAGCGCCAGTACGCCCGGACGCAGTCCTTCTGGGACTAGACGCGACTGATACGCCCCGCCGTCACGCCGCTCCCTGGACTGTCGTGCATCAGTGGGTCGCAGTCCCGCGTGTCGACGGTCAGCCCCTCGGGGAGCGTCGGCGCGACGACCCAGGGATCGACCGGCCGGTGGGCGAACCACACGTCCTCCCAGCACATCGTCAGGGGGGCGGCCCATGTCGGTTGTACGGATGCGACCAGGTTCGGTGTGTCGGTCACGTCCCGAGGCCGGTGACTCGATCCCGCGGGTCCCAGTCGCCCCGGCCGGACGCGAGTGTGCGTCCCGGTCAGTCCGAGACCCAGGTCAACGACATCAGAACGAACAGCATCCCACTCGAGACGATGAGTGACTGCACGAGCGCAGCGGAGCGGAGCGACGCACCAAACGTGCAGTGGAGCAGTCCTTCACAGATCGCGCCGACGCCAATGAACACGAACCCGACCGACACGTAGAGCATCGGTTGGCTTCCGTTCCGCCGATAGCCGTGGAAGGCGAGATATGCCACGCCAAGACTCAACGCGAGCGTTATCAGTTTGACGGTCAGGACCGCCGAGTCGATCATTAGCGTTCCCGTATGCTCGTCCACAGCGACGTGAAGTTGTCAGCCAGTTCGTCGCGCGTCTCCATCGACAGGGAGAGTTCGCCGTCGGACATCGTCACGTGGATCTCTTCGAGTGTCGTTTCGAACTGGCTCCGATGCGATCCGTCCGAACCGACGCTCGACTGTTCTTCGAGGAGGCCGTGATCCTGGAGCGCCGAGACACGGCGGTAGATCGTCGTGAGCGAGGCGTCACAGATGTCGCTGAGATCCTTCGCGGTCCGCGGGTTTCGATCGGCCGCGAGCAGGATCTGGCGCGAGTAGTCGTCAGCGAGGAGTCGAAAGACAGCCGTGGTCGCGTCGGTCTCGCCACGTTCCATGCCCGGGCACAGATGGGCCACAAGCAAATGAACGGCGATTCGTTCGCCGGGGGCGAACTCTCGATGACGGGTGATACGTGGGAAACGCTCCCGTGTGCGGCGTGGGCAACCGTGCGAGCCGCCAGTTCGCCACGGCGACGAGTCCTGTGTGGTTGCACCGTCGTTCGTGGTCGAATCCGGCATCGGGGAGGGCCTCCCGAGAACGACGCCACCCGACGCGCGCTACTCAGCACCTCCCACACCGACGTCAACCGTCTCGACACTATCGCCGACCGACAAAAGCAATAGCACTCATTTGCCGCCCGTCGCCGGAGCGAGGGCTGCTCTGCGAACCCCGCGAGCACGAAACGGCTCGGTCGTGCTCTCTGGGTCGACGTTTTGAGAGAGTGTCACGAAACGCGTTCACCGCTCGATACTCCTACTCCGTGAGAATCATCCTGACGGTTTTCCGATTGGAGACCCGACATCTCGGAGAGAGGATGGACAGTCCACTCGGCTACTACGACAAGATTCTGGCCGCTATCGCAGCCAGTCTCGGTGGTGGTGCCCTGGCAGGAGTGATAACTGCGTACGGTTTCCGTGTCGGACTGCTCGTCGGAGCACTCATTGCAACGACGTTCGTCTACGATGCGATGTTCCGTCATCCCCCCCGCCCGGCACCATCCCAACGGGCAACAACCGCGGCGATCGTCTGGCACGCCTTTCTCGGCACCTTGCTTCTGACAGTCTTCCTGTGAGCGGCGGATCTGGAGCGCTTCCTTTCGGGCGTGTGAGCCCCCTGCGACCCTCGAATTGAGTACGATCGACCTGGCGATCCGGCCCGATACGGATCGTGTGCCGTCGGAACGATCGAACGAGGGCGACCAGCACTGCCCCGTCGCCTACGCCTCTTCGGTCGTCGATATGAGGTCGCAACGACGGGGATCACCGAGGCGGGAGAGATACCCGAGGAGGAGGACGATCCCGCCGAGACGGAGCAGGGTCCCGTCGAAAGGCAGCACCGCGAGGGCGCCGACGAATCCGAGCAGGCCGAGCAGTCCCGCACCACAGCTCGCACAGCCGGTAGCCAGGAGACCGGGGAGGACGCTCCACAGTCCCCGTGCGTCGGTCAGCCCGGCGTAGCGAACGCGTCCGAGGGTGGCGGTGAGTGCGACGCCGGTCACGATCGCGTAGACGACGATCAGGCCGAGGCCAGTTCCGCCGATCGTTTCGTACGTGTTGGCGGTGAGCGCGAGGACCGCGTCGTCTGCGTATCCGAGATCCGCCTCGATCATCTGCATCGAGTACGTCGGGAACGCACTCAACACCAGCAGACAGTACGTCACGACGGCGAACGCCGCCGTGGCGACCGTTCGTCGGACGGTCGTGAGCGGATAGCCGAGCGCCGCGAGCAGTCGGGCGACGTGGGCGTCGAGTTCGGCGACGCTCATACTCATTCGTTCCGTAGCTTCGAGATGGCGGCGTCGAAGCGGTCGTACGGCTGGGCACCGACGAGTTTCCCCGCCTCCTGGGTCGTGGGATCGTAGAGGACGAACCCCGGTGACCCACGAATCCCGAAGCTGGATGCCTGCTCGACGTCGGTACCGATCTCCTGTTCGATTCCGTACCCCCGTTTCCGCATACAGGCATCGACGGCAGTCGCGTCGACGTCCTGGACACCCCTCGTGATCTCCAGAAGGTTCGGCCGGGAGGCCCATCCGGAGTTTTTCTCGCCCTGGGCGTCGAACACCGCCGAATGCCACGGCCAGTACCGCGACGGGCGCTCGTCGCGCACCTGGCGCCAGACGCACCGATCCATCACCGCCGCCGTCATCGACGCGTCGCTGAGATACGGGTATTCGATGAACACGATGCGAACGGTGCCCGTTCGGACGTGCTTCTCGATGATCTCCGGAAGGGTGTTCTGCTCGAACCGTCGACAGAAGGGACACTGGTAGTCGCCCCAGTAGTACATATCGAGCGCTGCGTCCGGTGCCCCCATGATCGGATGCCCGTCCAGGTCGATCCCGAAGCCGGTCGACTCCGAACTCCCGTGGAACGGCAGCCCCGTCGATTCGTCCGACTCGGTGTCGAGGCGGGACGCCCCGTACACGACGCCGCTACTGGCGAGGACCGTTCCGATAGCGCCCACGGCCGCACGCCGGGTCACGAGTGAGTCCAGCCGATCCATACGTCCTAGCGACCCAGCGAGCATAAGTCGCGTTCGACGATATTCCGAATCTGCAAACGCGTCGTGGGGAACGGCTAGCCGAGCGACGGCGCCACGGCGTCGAGCGCAGTCTCGAAGTGGGCGGCCGTCAGCGCCACTTCGTCCGTGTGCTCGTTGGCCTCGGCACCCGGATAGGCGTCGGCCACCGACCGGACCGCGAGCATCGCGGCCTCGCGACAGACGGCCGCGAGGTCGGCTCCCGAATATCCGTCCGTTCGCGCGGCCACGTCGTCGAGGTCCACATCGTCGGCGAGGGGTTTGGCCCGCGTATGGACGTCGAGGATGGCCCGACGGGCGGCCTCGTCCGGTCCCGGTACCTCCACGTGGGACTCGAGGCGGCCGGCCCGGAGGAGCGCCGGATCCAGCGCGTCCTTTCGGTTCGTCGCCGCGAGGACGATCAGGTTGGGGTTGTCGGCGACGGCGTCGAACTCGGTCAGGAGTTGGGAGACGACGCGTTCCGTCACCTCACTGCCGGCGCCGCCGGCGTCGCGGTCCGTCGCCACGGCGTCGATTTCGTCGAAGAAGACGATTGCGGGGGCGGTCTGGCGGGCGCGGTCGAACACCTCGCGGACCGCCTTCTCGCTCTCGCCCACGTACCGGTCCAGCAGTTCCGGCCCCTGGACGCGGACGAAGTTGACGCCGCTCTCGGCGGCGACGGCTCTGGCGATCAGCGTCTTCCCGGTGCCGGGCGGGCCGTAGAGCAGGACGCCCGAGGGCGGGTCGGCGTCCGCCGCCTCGAACAGCGGGCCGTAAGTCAGCGGCCACGTGACCGCGCGTTCGAGCGTTGCCTTCGTGTCGTCGAGACCCCCGACCGACTCGAACCCCTCCGTTGGCGCCTCGGAGACGTACTCGCGCATGGCGCTGGGATCGACGGCCGCCATCGCCGCCTCGAAGTCGTCACGGGTGACCGCGATGTCGTCGGTCGCCGTCCCCTCGCGCCGGGCGCGTCGGAGCGCCGACATGGCCGCCTCCGTCACCAGCGACTCGAGGTCGGCGCCGACGAACCCGTGGGTCCGGGCGGCGAGGCGGTCGAGGTCGACGTCGTCGGTCATCGGCATCCGGCGCGTGTGGACGTCGAGAATCTCGCGCCGGCCCTTCTCGCCGGGGACGCCGATCTCGATCTCGCGGTCGAAGCGGCCGCCGCGACGGAGCGCCGGATCGAGGTCGTCGACACGGTTGGTCGCGCCGATGACGATCACCTCGCCCCGTGCCTCCAGGCCGTCCATCAGCGAGAGGAGCTGGCCGACGATCCGATCTTCCATCCCGCCGCCGTCTTCGCGCTTCGGCGCGACGGAGTCGATTTCGTCGAAGAAGACGATCGAGGGGGCGTCCTCGCGGGCGCGCTCGAACACCCGGCGCAGTCGCTCCTCGCTGTCGCCCTTGTACTTCGAGACGATCTCCGGACCGGAGACGGAGATGAAGGTGGCGTCCACCTCGTTGGCGACGGCTCTGGCGATCAGCGTCTTCCCGGTGCCGGGCGGGCCGTAGAGCAGGACGCCTTTGGGCGGGTCGACGCCCAGTCGGGTGAACAGTTCCGGCTCCGCAAGCGGGAGTTCGATCATCTCTCGAACGAGGTCGAGTTCGTCGTCGAGGCCGCCGATGTCCTCGTAGGTGACGCCCGTCGTCGGCCGGCCCTCCGAGTCGCTCGGTCGGTCGGCGGCGTCGACGGCGCGGTCAGCGGCGTCGCGGTCGTCGGTCGCGGAGTCGACGCCGGACACGCCGCCGCCACCGCCGATCACACGGAGGTCCGTCGCCTCGACGACCCGGACGGTTCCCTCGGGCCGCGTCTCCCGAACGACGAACCCGTCGGTCGCGAGGCTCTCGACGCGCACCCGGTCGCCGACCCGGAGCGGGCGGCCGTCGAGCGCCCGCCGGAGTTCGCGACGTGACGAGTCACGGTCGACGTCGACGCCCGCGGGCGCCGAGAGGGTGATCGACTCGGCGTCGGTCAGGCTGGCGGTTCGCACACGGACGGTGTCGCCCACGGCCACGCCGGCGTTCGCCCGCGTTCCGGCGTCGACGAGGACGGCGTCGTCGGGCACGCCGGCCCGTGCCGGCCAGAGTTTCGCCACCGTCGTCCGGTCGCCCTCGAGCAGGATGGCGTCGCCGCTCAGGACGCCCAGGCGTCGCCGGGCCGCTTCCGGCAGGCGCGCGATGCCACGCCCCGCGTCGCGCTTCTCGGCGCTGTGAACGGTGAGTTCGATCCCGGCACTCTCGGTCATCGCCCGACCTAGGGGCGGGCGACCCTTTACCCTTCCCTCACGGCCGACGTCCATCGTCACAGCTGATGCCCACTCGTCCACCTAGTATTCCTAGAGGTAGATGTATGAGTACTTCTATGAGGGTCGACGGTCGATGATGGTGTATGTCATCACGTGACGTAACACACGTCGAGAAAGTCTGTGCCTACATCACCCGCAACGAATCGGAGGTGCTCGTGTTCGAGGGACCGGGGCACGAGAGACTGCAGGTCCCGAAGGGGACCGTCGAACCCGACGAGCGGCCGCGTGAGGCGATGGTTCGGGAAACCATCGAGGAGAGTGGGTTGGCCGCGTTCGGCGGGCTGAACCACCTCACCACCGACGTCTGGACCCGTCGGGAGTCGCCGCCGAAGCGGTACGTCCGGCGGTTCTACCACGTTCCCGTCCACGAACCACGGGATTCGTGGACCCACACGGTGACGGGGACCGGGCAGGAGCGGGGGTCCCAGTTCGAGTTCTCGTGGCTCGACCTCCCCACCGAGACGACGTTCGCCTTGGACCTCGACGACTACCTCCACACCCTGACCCGGCTACTCGGCGGCCGAACTGCCCCCGGCGTCGCCGCCGACTGATCCGGACTGTTGTAAGTCGTTCCCGCCGCCGACGCCGAGCGCTCCGTCCCATACGGTTTATCGTACGTCAGTACCGGTGGTTCGCCGAGACGGTCCGGCGAACTGCCGGTACACAGTTACAATACTCCGCTCACTCGATCGGTTCGAACACCGGATCGCCCTCCTCGAAGGCGAGCGACAGCCACCCCTCGACGGTGACGGCGTCGGGGGCCTCCCGGGCGAGCGCCTCGGAGACGCGGAATTCGGAGAGGTGGCCGGTGTCGCGGAGCCACGCGATCCGGACCGTCTCGGGGTCGTAGGTGCCGATAGTCGAGAGAGCCGCCGTGATGGCCCGTTCGTCGTCCGGAAGCACGACGGGGATGCGGGCCTTGCTCAGCGAGTTGCTGGTGAGCGCGTTGGTGTAGACCTGGTCGAGGTCGAGTTCGTCGACGACGCGCTGGGTCGTGATGTCGGCCAGTCCGAGGCCGTTGCCGTTGCCGTGGGTGGCCTCGGTGAGCCCCCGGACGACGATGCGGTCGATGTCGGGCGTCTCGGGTTCGTCCGCGTTCAGCACCCGGTACCGCCCGATCACGTTGGTGTCCATCCCGGCGCCCGAAACGTCCTTACCGATGCGGTCGACGACGAGAACGTCGAGGTCGTCGAAAGGGAGGGTCGGCATGTACTCGTCGGCCGCCGCCTTCAGCGGTTCCTCGGCGTCGGGCAGGGCGTCCGCGGGGACACCCTCGACGGCCGCGGTGCGGTCGTGGAAGTTCTCGACGATGGCGATGCCCCCCAGGAGCGGCGCCACCTCGCGGATCACCTCGACGGCCGCCTCGATGACCGGGACGTATCCGGTCCCGAGTGCGTGCTCGTGGGCGGCCTTCGCTCCGGCCCGTTTCCCGAGGCCGATGGCCGTCATCTTGGTCAGCCCGCTCTCGAAGCGCCCCGTGAAGTTGGTGTGTGCTTTCACCCGGTTGATCACGAGAATCCCGTCCGCCTCCAGCGCGGCCGTCGAGAAGGGCACCGGCGCGCCGACCGACGACTCGCCGAGGGTCGTCGTGTCCATCCGGGCGTCGATCCGACAGTCGAGGGCATCCTCGGTGAGGCCAATGCCAGCCAGCGTCTCGCGTTGGCCGTCGGCGGTCGCCCCCCCGTGGCTCCCCATCGCGGGCACCACGACGGGGTCGAACCCCCGGTCACGGAGTTCGTCGACGACCGTTCGGGCGACGGTCACGACGTCGTGGATGCCGCGGCTCCCGAGTCCGACGGCGACGGTGGCACCGTCGGGCAGGCCGGCGAGCGGGAGTCGGTCGAGTTCGGCACGGGTTCGGCCCGCCACGTCGTCGAGTTCCGGCGTCTCGGGGTCGTAGCTGACCGCCGCGAACCGCGGGAGCGACGGGGACGGGAGCGCGTCGTCGAGGACGTCGCCGTCGGGAAATCGCATAGCGGAGAGTTAGTGCGAACGCGGTGTAAACCCTGTCGCTGCCGGTGGCGTGGCCCCCGCTCACACAGACATTTAACACCGCCCCCCGAACGCCCGTTCATGGGGGCCGCAGACATCGACCGCGGCCCGGCGAGGCGACTCCACCCATGCGCGATTACAGCAACCAGAGCACGCGACGTGCCGACGCCCGAGACGTACAGATCACCGACATCGAGACGGCCGTCATCGAGGGGAACTTCGACTGGAACTTCGTCCGGATCCACACCGACGCCGGCGTCACCGGCCTCGGCGAGTCCTACCGCGGCGGCAGAGTCACCGACATCATGGACTACATGGCCGACTTCCTCGTCGGGGAGAACCCCCTCGACGTGGAACGGCTCTTCCGCCGGATGGTCCAGGAGACGTCCGGGCACGGCGGCACGACGGGGAAAGTCGTGACGGCGGCCTCGGGTATCGAAATCGCGCTCTGGGACCTCGCCGGCAAACTCCTCGGCGTTCCCACCTACCAGTTGCTCGGCGGGAAGTACCGCGACGAGGTGCGCCTCTACTGTGA
This sequence comes from Haloplanus litoreus, assembly GCF_045690335.1. Taxonomy (GTDB): domain Archaea; phylum Halobacteriota; class Halobacteria; order Halobacteriales; family Haloferacaceae; genus Haloplanus; species Haloplanus litoreus. The sequence continues at coordinate 1,397,561 of NZ_CP147874.1, forward strand.
CCTCCACGCCGGGGAAGCCTACGCCGTCGACACCGGCTACACGGAGTACGGCGAGGCGGAGTCCTACACGCCCACGGCCTACGCCGAGACGGCGAAGCAAGCCGTCGAGATGGGCTTCGACGCCATCAAGTTCGACCTCGACACGCCGTCGGACAACGACCCGGACCCGTTCAACGGTCGACTCTCGGCGGCGGACGTGGCGGCCAAACGCGACATCGTCGAACGCGTCCACGAGGCCGTCGGCGACGACGCCGAAGTCGCCTTCGACTGTCACTGGGACTACTCCCTCGACGGCGCGAAGCGCCTCGCCCGCGCGCTGGAGCCGTACGAGCTGATGTGGCTCGAAGACGTCGTGCCCCCGGAGAACGTCGACGCCCAGCGTGAGGTGGCTCGCTCCACCTCGACGCCGCTCGCGACGGGCGAGAACCGCTTCCGCGTCCACGAGTTCTCGGACCTCCTCTACGACTTCGCCGTCGACGTGGTGACGCCCGACCCGACGACCTGTGGCGGCCTCGCGGAGTCACGGGCCATCGCCAACCGAGCCGAGGAGAACTACATCACGTTCTCGCCGCACAACGTCTGCAGTCCCGTCGGGACGATGGCCTGCGTCCACCTCGGCGCCGCCGTCGCCAACTTCGGCTATCTCGAGTATCACGCCCTGGAGGTGGACTGGTGGGACGACCTGCTGGTTCGGTCGGACCCGCTCATCCGGGACGGTCGGATCGCCGTGCCGGAGTCGCCGGGACTCGGCATCGAACTCGACGAGGACGTGGCGGCCGAACACGCGAAAGGCGACGAACTCTGGTCGTAGGCGGGAACGCCCCGCGGCTTACCGCGTCCGGGCGGATTTATACGTTCCCGGCCGATGGAGACGGATATGGATCTCGAACTCGAGGATACGAGCGCACTGGTCACCGCATCGAGCAGCGGCCTGGGCAAGGCGTCCGCGACGGCACTCGCCCGGGAGGGGGCGAACGTCGTCGTCAACGGCCGCGACGCCGACCGACTGGCCGACACCGTCTCCGAACTGCAGGACGTCGGCGACGGCGACGTCGTCGGCGTCCAGGGCGACCTGACCGAGAAAGACGACATCGAGCACCTCGTCGAGCGAACGGTCGAGGAGTTCGGGGGGCTGGACACGCTGGTCACGTCCGCCGGTGGCCCGCCCTCCGGCCCGTTCCTGGAGACGACGGACGAGGACTGGTACGACGCCTACGACCTCCTCGTCATGAGCGTCGTCCGCACGGTTCGCGCCGCCGCCCCGCACCTCGCGGAGTCCGACAACGGAACCATCACCTGCATCACCTCACGGTCCGTGAAGGAGGCCATCGACTCGCTGGTCCTCTCGAACGCCGTCCGGATGTCCGTCGTCGGTCTGGAGAAGACGCTCTCGCGGGAACTCGCGCCCGACGTCCGGGCCAACTCCGTCCTGCCCGGGCCGCACGAGACCAGCCGTATCGAGGACCTGATCGAACAGGCCATCGAGCGCGGCGACTACGACAGCTACGAGGAGGGCCTGGCCGACTGGGCCGAGGGCAACCCGCTCGAACGCATCGGCGACCCCATCGAACTCGGCGACACCGTCGCCTTCCTCTCCTCGCCGCGCGCCAGCTACATCAACGGCGTCGCCCTGCCCATCGAGGGCGGTCAGGGCGCGTCGAACCTGTAGGCGGACGCCGCCCGTCGTCCGGCCCCGTCATCCCGCGGTCGGTCCGCCGCCCGTTTACGACTCGCTGCCGGTGAGACGGAGAGATACACTGCTCCGGTGACGGTAGGTACCGACGGCTATGGCACTTTCCGACGACGAGTGGGACGCCGGTGCCCGCGCGGACAGCGCGATGGTCGCAAAGGAGGACGTCGAGGCGGGCCACGGAACGGCGTCAGTTCGACCCGTCACCGACGACGGCCGGGCATGACGCCACCACGAACGCCGTCCGAACGACGCTCCCTTTCGGGTTCGGTCTCCCGTCGAACCACCCTCCAGTCCGTCGGCGTCGTCCTCACCGGTGTCGGCGCCGAACGGTGGTCGTTCACGGACGAGAACAGCACCGTCTACGAACCGGCGGTGACCGACGGCTGGGTGTCCGCCGGGTCGAACGACGACCGGGTGTACGCGTTCTCGCGCGACGGCGAACTCCAGTGGCGGGTCGAGACCAACAGCGTCGCCGGAACGGTCGTCGCGGGCGACGGACGCCTCTACGTGGCGACCAACGAACGGCTGTTCGCTATCGACCGGATCTGACGGCCTCCGCCTCGGTGTGTGGCCTCACGGCGAGTGATCCTCCCCGCGGGACGGTCCAGCGACTTCGACGACCTGCTTCCCGACGTTGTCTCCGGAAAAGAGCCCGAGGAACGCGTCGGGGGCCTTTGCAATCCCCTCGACGACCGTCTCGCGGTGGTCGAGTTCGCCACTCGCCACCCACGTCTCGAGTTGCTCGCGGGCGGCGCCGAAGCGAGTCGCGTAGTCGGAGACGAGAAGTCCCTGCACCCTCGCCCGCGGGGCGATGAGCAGCGGGAGTTTGCGCGGTCCAGTCGGGACTTCCTCGTCGTTGTAGTGGGCGATCTGTCCGCAGACGGCGACGCGAGCGTCCACGTTCAGCTTCGTGAACACCGCGTCCGTGATCGGCCCCCCGACGTTGTCGAAGTAGACGTCGACGCCGTCCGGTGCCACCTCGTCGAGCGCCGCCCGATACGCGTCGGTCGTGCGGTAGTTGATCGCCGCGTCGAACCCCAGGTCGTCGGTGAGCCACGAGGTTTTCTCGTCCGTGCCGGCGAACCCGACGACGCGGCACCCGTTCAATTTCGCAATCTGGCCGACCGTCGAGCCGACGGCGCCGGCCGCTCCCGAGACGACGACCGTCTCACCGGGACGCGGTTCGCCGACGTCGAGCAGCCCGAAGTACGCCGTCCGTCCCGGCATCCCGAGCACGCCGAGATACGCCGGAAGGTCCGCGATTTCCGGATCGACGGGTGCCGCGTCGTCGGCGTCGAGGACGGCGTATTCGGACCACGTCGCCCGGCCCGTGACGAGGTCACCCGCCTCGTACGCCGGGCTCTCGCTCGCGACGACTTCGCCGACGACGCCGCCTTGGAGGACGTCGCCGACCGCCCACGGCTCGGCGTAGGACGCCGAGTCCCGCATCCGTCCACGCATGTACGGATCGACGGAGAGATAGCGGACGTGGACGAGGAGTTCGCCACGCCGTGGCGTCGGCACGTCCCCCTCTCGGAGTTCGAAGCAATCGAGCGTCGGCTCTCCTTCCGGCCGTTCGACGAAGTACCACTCTTGGTTCGGCTCGTGCATACGTCCCTGTCGGCATCGGCACGTAGATGTCTTCCGACCCACCACCACGCTCGGCGACGGCAGTCGGGAATCGCCTGCCTTCCGAGTCACGCCGTGGCCGTCGAGTCGGGCGCTTCGTCGTCGGTCTCGTCGCGCTGTTTTCCGGTTCCGCGAAGCGACCGTTGTACGTCGGTGGTAGGCTGCTCATGCTCGTGTACACCGTCGGCTACTTCGGCTGGCACCTGAGCGGCCACCGACCACTCCTCGTCGCCGGCCCGGGGACACACCACCACGGATCGACGGCCTCGTATCTGCTCGCTCACGTCTTCGCCGGCCCGGTCGAGTTCCTCTCGCTCGTCTCCGGAGCGGCGCTTCTCGCCGTCTTTCTCTACTTGCTCTTCTCCGAGGACGCCGACGATTCCTCGGGATGACCGGCTCCGCCGGAGCGATTCGGACGGACCGCTCCAGGCAGTGTGCGGCTCACACCCGACCCAACGACAGGGGGGAGAGCAAGGGAATCGGTTTCGGTTGACCAGGATCGTGGGGAAGCTCACCGATTCCAGCCCGTTCGTCGGACCCTGTCGCGTATAACGTCACGGTAACTGACGAGTAACGAACTGATCGGGCCGCTACCCGGCACGGTCGGCGACGGTTCCGAGCGGCGAACCGGGGGTGGCCGTGGCCGGCGAACCCCGCACACAGTATATAGTTTTCGCGCTCAGGGGAGTCGTCGTCGCGGGCGGACTGGATTAAATACGCTCACCGTTCTGCGGGAAGACGGTATGGCTATTCGAATCGGACGCCGTCCTGCCCCTGTCGTAGCCGGCCCTCAGATACTGCCGTTCGCCGCCCGATCCGGGGGTGCTCGATGAGCGTGTGGCTCTCGTAGCCAGCCGCACGGTCCGAACCAGGCTGTGGGAGACGTTTCCGTAGGTCGCCCGGAACGGACGCACTCCGTCGCTACTCCTCGCGTCTCCGTTGTCGACCGACGACTGTCGAATCCGAGCGTGCGGCTGCGATGCACGGCCGATACGGGATTAAGACGGTGCCCGCCGTCGCTGGTCCCAATGGCTGGTCACGCTCCCGTCCCCGCGTCGCCGGGGGAATCGTCGATACGAGAACTCCCTCCGAGTGCGAAACTGGTCGTCAAGACGCTCGAATACGAGGGCAGTCTCACGCAAGCGGAGCTCGCCGAATCGACGCGACTTCCCGATCGAACCGTTCGATACGCACTGCGAAAACTCGAAGCCGCGGATCTGGTTTCCTCCCGGATCTCGTTCGTCGACGCGCGACAGCGCATCTACTCGATCCCGACCGACGAGTCGTGAGTCGGACGATCGGAGGTCGTTTCCGGCGGTCGTCGACGGCGGCCGGGACCCGGTCCCCCACCCCGTCCGAGAGTCCGATCGGACGGCGAGTCTCACCGACAACGGTAATTCAGTGGTCGTGTCCACCACGAGTGAACTGCCCCGAGAACGCTCGCTGGACGACTTCGGGAAGGGCCGGATGGATGTGAATGCTCTCGCGGATATCCTGAACGGTTCCGGAGCCGGCCGTCATCGCCACGACCACCTCCTGTACGAGCGTGGAGGCGTCGGGGCCGATGATGTGACAGCCGAGTATCTCGCCGTCGAGGTCGACGAGTACTTTCACGAACCCCTCGGCTTTCATCGCGTCGCCGCGCGCAGTCCCTTCGTATCGGTAGGTGTTGGTCGCGTAATCCCGGTCGGCGGCTCGCAGGTCGCTCTCGCTGGCCCCGACGCCGGCGACTTCGGGCGAGGCGAAGACGGCGAACGGCATCGCGCCGTAATCGACCGCTTCGAGATCGCTCCCGAAGATGTTTCGCGCGACGGTGCGGGCCTCGTGGTTGGCGTTGTGTTTCAGCAGGTATTCGCCGACGATGTCGCCCAGTGCCCACACGCCCTCGGCGGCCGTCCGCAGGTACTCGTCGGTGTCGACGAACCCGCTCTCGTCGGTTTCGACCGCCGTCGCGCCGAGGTTCGGCGGGGTGAGCGTCTTGGCTCCGTTGTAGTTCCCGATCCGACCGGGGTTGTTACTGTCGCCGCCGTCGGCGGCGTCGGGTCGATCCGCACCCGCGGTTCCGCTCGCGCCGAATCCGAGCGCGCCCGCGACGCCGATCGTTCCGATCGCCTTGAGTGTGTTGCGTCGATCCATTGGTCTCTCCGTGTGGCCCGGGACGCCGCGTTCGTGGGCCACGACAACACATCACCCTCCTACGTTATATTCCAGCTGTATCACATTTGTAAGGTAGTGACCTGTGGATCACTCGCTTACCGTGTGGTCGCAACGTAACCAGTCCCTCACCGCGATTACTCCGTCACCGCGTGTTCGACGCCCCACTCGTGGATCCGGTCGACGATGGGTGCGAGGTCACGGCCACGGTCGGTCATCGCGTACTCGACCCGAACCGGTTTTTCGCTCACGATGCGGCGCTCGACGAGGCCGTGCTCCGTCTCGAGTCGGTCGAGACTGTCCGACAACACTTTCGACGATATCCGGTCGATATCTCCCTTCAGTTCGCTGAATCCCATCGCATCTTGTGTCAGTCGATGGAGGATGACCAGATGCCACTTGCGTCCGAGCACGTCGGCCATGGAGAGCAGGGTCTCCTGTGACTGGCTCGGCGTGACGACCGATGTCGGTTCCGTATCCCCCGATTCGGAGTGTGTACTCATGAGTGTCTACCCGTGGTCGCTCCCGGAAGCCGGAACTCTGACCTCCCGATACGAGCGATCGGCCACAGGTGGACAATCCGGTGCGACACTCCTTATCGTTCTGGGGCCGTGGCGATGCCCTTCCGACACGAGTAACCTATTTATATCATCAGCGTGCCTCGCACGGACTCCGTGGACGGCACGACGGGATGTCTCGGTGTCAGCACGTCGCGGATCGGGGTCGGTGCCCTCCGGAGTGGTGGGTGTGGCAGACTCCGCGGGGCGTCAGAGCAGGAAGTCGGCCAGTTCGTCGCGATAGGCGTCCGGACGGTCTTCCATGACCCAGTGATTCGCCCCGTCGAGGCCGATCACGTCGGCAGTCCCGATGTCTTCCTGTAGCCGCTCTGCCCACTCGATGGGCTGGAACTGATCGGCCGCACCCCACAGGAGTAGCGTTCGAGCCGTTATCGACCGGGGATCGATCTCGGTCGTGTGGTTGGTGTTCGTCGAAACCGCGTTCCGGACGAGCGACGTGACCCCCGCTTCGGAGTTCCACGGCGCGGTCATCCCGTCGAGGAAGGTCTCACTGTGCTCGTTCCCGTAGAGCGTCTCACGAAAGAGGTCGTCGAGCATCGCCTGCAGTTCCTCGACGTCGGTTTCGCGCGCCGTCTCCGGGAGTCCAAGATCGGTGATCAACTGGATCGGCCAGGAGTCGTACGCGATTGAGTTCGACAGGACGAGTTCGTCGACGGCGCCGGGATTGTGGGCCGCGTATCGGAGTAACACGCCGCCACCGAGGTCGTGACCGACCAGTGACGGACTCCGAACGTCAAGCGCCGACAGGAGTCCCGTTATCATCTCCTCCTGTGCACGGATCGAGCGATCGAACCCGTCGAACATCGACGAGTTCCCGTAGCCGAGCATGTCCGGAACGATGACCCGTCGCTCCGCGGCAATCGGTGGAATCACGTCCCGCCACAGGAAGGAGTTCGTCGGAATTCCGTGGAGGAACACGACGGGATCGCTAGATCCCTCGTCGTAGTAGGCGACGTCGAGTTCGTGTCCGTCGACCGAGACAGTCGCGGACGTCTGGGCGGCAGTCCACTCCGCGTAGCTTGGCATCCTGAATCACCTACCGAACGATTCCGATTCCGGCAGCAAACGCTTGCTGCCTATAGCGATAGGTATCGCTATCGGCGTCCGACCCCGAGCGCCGTTCGACTCACGGGTCGTCGCCGGTCGGATCGAACAGCGCGGTGAACACCTTGTGCTGGGCCGTTCGGACGTGCTGGCTGAACGTCGGTTGAGCGATTCCCAGGGCGTCGGCACACTCCTGGGCGGTGCTTTCGCGTGGCCAGGCGAAGTACCCGCTCAGATACGCCGTGCGGAGCGCCTCGTACTGCTTCTCGGTGAGTCGGTCGGCGAGAACCGTGTGGACGCCCGCTTTCGTTCGGACGGGTGTTGACCGGTCGCGCTCCCGGCGCGCGAGGAGGTCGGACTCCGGGTGGCGGGTCTGGAACGTCTCGACCACGGCTCGAACGCTCGCGTGAGCGGGAACGGTAGCGACGACACGGCCGACGCCACCGGCGGCCGACACGTCGCGGGTGATCGCCCCCGTATCGGCCAGCGTTGCCGTGACACACGGTCCGGCGACGACGAACTGAAAGAGGTTCCCGTCGGGGCCCTCGCCGACGAGTCGGGCCTCGCCGATTGCGCGTTCGTCCCTGGCCATCCGGAGGACGTCGTCCGGAGCGACCTCTCTGACGGTAAAGTACTGGAGGAGCCTCCCGTCCGCCCGGTGGATCAACTCCTCCAGACGGAGGAGACAGCCCGTTTCGGCCGAGAGACGCACGAAAAAGCAGTCCCCGTCTCGCACCGCCAGTTCTATTTCGGTCGTCGTGTGTGGGACGGGCTCCCGAACGGTCATACGCCGCCGTTCAGCAACCCGAATAATAGCTCTTCGTCCCTCGTGTACGCGACTCGAACACCCACGCCGCCGAAATCCGTTCGGCGTATCCGTCGGGTTGGAAGCTACTATCGGCCCCTCACAGTGTGGCGTCGAACGGCGTCGGCCCGCCGCTCACGGGTGGCTGCAGGAAGTCCGGTCACGGTCGCCGGGTGGTGTCGACCCGAATCTCGGAGTGGGCGACGGGCCGACGGTTTTACTCTTCGGACGCTTCGAGGATCTCACGATACCGGTTTCGGATCGTCACTTTGCTAATATCCGCCGCCTCGGACACCTCGTCCTGCGTAATCTCCGCATCACGCAGTGTCCCGGCCGCATAGATAGCACTCGCAGCTATACCGGCCGGGTGCTTTCCACTGTGAACCCCGTGTTCGGTCGCCGTTTCGATCAGTCGACGGGCACGTCGTTCGGTCCCGTCGCTACAACCGAGATCCGACGCGATGCGGCCGACGTACTCGATCGGATCGGTTGGGGGAACTTGTAGGCCCAGTTCGCTTACGACGTACCTGTAGGCGCGTTTGACTTCCAGTGCTTCGACGCGGCTCACGGCCGCGATCTCGTCGATCGTTCGGGCGACGCCATCGAGCCGAGTGGCAGCGTAGAGAGCCGCCGTCGCGACCCCCTCGATCGATCGTCCGGGTAAGAGGTCGTCAGCTAACGCACGGCGATAAATGACGCTCGCAGACTCGCGAGTCGGCTCGTGGAGTCCGACCGCGGAGGCCATGCGGTCGATTTCGCCCAGGGCGTGCTTGAGGTTGCGCTCTTTCGAGTCCCGCGTGCGAAAGCGCTCGTTCCACGTTCGCAGTCGGTGGAGCTGCTGCCGTTTGCGCGAGGAAACCGTGTTCCCGTGCGCATCCTTGTTCTGCCAACCGATGTTCGTCGAGAGCCCTTTGTCGTGTATCAACCGCGTCGTCGGAGCACCGACACGGGATTTCTTGGCTTTTTTGTTGGCGTCGAACGCACGCCACTCCGGGCCGTGGTCGATCCGTCGTTCGTCGAGGACCAGTCCGCAGGCTGTACAGACCGTCTCTGCTCCGTCGCTCTCCGCGCGGACCGTTCCATCGCACTCCGGACAGTCCGGCCGTTCCTGCGTCCGCTCTTTTTCCAGACTCGCAGCCGGTGTCGTTCCCTCGCGAGTCGCGGGATCGGTCATCCCGACCCCCCCACATCGAGTCGACACTGTCCGCCGCCTTTCAGTTCCGTCTCGCCAGTCCGGCGGATCGGTCTCCCGGCGTGCTCTACGATGGGTCGACGACGCTGTGCCCCGTCACACCATGGGCGGGTAGCTGGTTCGTGATGGCTCATGCGAGACACTACCGGCTGACGAAAAGTAAATTTTTGCAACCACTAACAATTCCTATCGAGGCGCCACGAAACTGATTATAGTTACAAAATCCGATTTTGCTGCCCTAGCTTTATCCTCTGATATCCCGAATCACGACCGATGAGTTCGGATCAAGATCACCTCAAAGAGACGGATACCGAAGCCCGCTTCGAGTTCAAAAAGGAGGAGCGCTCCTCCTTCCAGGCGGAGAAGGGCCTGACCGAGGAGACGATTCGTGTCATCTCCGAGGACAAGGGCGAACCCGAGTGGATGCTGAAGCGGCGGCTCCGGGCGCTCGAACAGTTCCAGGAGATGCCGATGCCGACCGACTGGCCGGGCCAGCCCGATCTCTCGGAAGTCGACGTCAACGAGATCATTCCGTACATCCGTCCGGACGTCGAGACCCGCGAGAGCGTCGACGACTGGACGGACCTGCCCGACGACATCAAGGACACCTTCGACAAGCTGGGCATCCCGGAGGCCGAGAAGAACGCGCTCTCGGGTGTCGGCGCCCAGTACGAGTCCGAAGTCGTCTACCAGAACATGCAGGAGCGCTGGGAGGAGAAAGGCGTCGTCTTCTGTAACATGGACGAGGCCGTCAGGGAACACGAGGACCTCGTTCGCGAGCACTTCATGACCAAATGCGTGCCGCCGAGCGACAACAAGTTCGCGGCGCTGCACGGGGCGATCTGGTCGGGGGGATCGTTCGTCTACGTGCCCGAGGATACGGTCGTCGAGATGCCCGTGCAGGCGTACTTCCGGATGAACTCCGAGGGGATGGGCCAGTTCGAGCACACGCTCATCATCGCCGAGGAGGGCTCGGAAGTTCACTACATCGAGGGCTGTTCGGCGCCGAAGTACTCGGCGTTCAACCTGCACTCGGGCGGGGTGGAAGTGTTCGTCGGCGACGGCGCTCACGTCCAGTACTCGACGGTGCAGAACTGGTCGAAAAACACCTACAACCTGAACACGAAGCGGGCGCTCGTCGAGGGCGACGGCCGCATGGAGTGGATTTCGGGATCGATGGGATCGAAGGCGACGATGCTGTACCCGTCGACGGTGCTCAAAGGTCGCGGCGCCTCCGACAACCACATCACCATCGCCTTCGCGGGCGAGGGCCAGAACATCGACACGGGCGCGAAGGTGTACCACAACGCGCCGAACACGAAGTCGACGATCGAGTCGAAATCGATCAGCAAGGACGGCGGTCGGACGAACTACCGGGGGCTGGTTCACATCGCGGACGGGGCGTCGAACTCGTCGACGTCGGTCGAGTGTGACGCGCTGATGTTCGACAACGAGTCGACGTCCGACACCATGCCGTACATGGAGATAAACGAGTCGACGGTGGACGTGGCCCACGAGGCGACCGTCGGCAAGATTGGCGACGAGGACGTGTTCTACCTCCAGAGTCGCGGTCTCGACGACGACGACGCCAAGCAGATGATCGTGTCGGGGTTCATCGAGCCGATCACGGAGGAACTGCCGATCGAGTACGCGGTCGAACTCAACCGTCTCGTCGAACTCGAGATGGAGGGGAGTCTCGGATAGTGAGCGATCTCGACTGACCACCGACCACACTGTCTGAGGACGTGGCAATGGCTATCCACCACTATTGGAAGAAACTCGGGACGTCGTCGATCAGCACGAAGGGCACGGGGTCCGGGACCGCGTGGGTCAACTGGAAACGCAGATGGCGCATTCGTCGACGATGATTCTGACACTACAGTGTTATCGGTGCGGGACCGGGTACGAGTACGTCGGCCGATCGCCACACCCCGCTCGGTGCGAGGCGTGTGGCTCCTCGTGTGTTCCGCCTGCTGGCGTCCTTTCGGTAGTGAACCACGTTCACTGGGAGAGCGCGAACGGGGTATCGGAGATCCGTATTCACGCCGTCGACGAACGAGACCGAACGTTCGAGTTTCAGGTTGCTGCACGCGGACACCGTGGGAAACTGGTAGCTGTCGACATCGACGGCGTTTCGATCGATCCACGTATGTGGGATACGATAGAGGCGCTCCCGTCGGCGATCACCGACCAAATAGCCACCCTGGGCGTTACGGACGTCGACACCGCCGTCGTCGACCCGTCGAACTGATCGATACGGGCTGCTTCGTCCGACTCGTGACTCCGGGGTAGAGCGGCTCGGGACCCCGGAATTCCGTCGAGACAGTGGATACCACGAGATTGGTGTCGTTCGTGACGCGATCCGGACGGTGGCTTGCAGTCCCATCGACGCCGCCGCGTGGATCGACACAGCCGTCCGGGGCGGCCGTGGGGCTCAGTCCGGGCGACGGCCGTTCGGGGACCGATCACCCACGTCGGTCTCCCGTTCGAGTTCTTGCATTCGCTCGATTCGCTCTCGTTCGCTCATACTTGGCCACTCGGCGATATCCTCCACGGTGCGTTTACAGGCGACGCAGATCCCATCCTCGGTCTCACAAACGCCCACGCACGGACTGCTGACCATGGTCCCCGAGAATGGACCCGGGGACTGTATAGTCCCTGCCGTCCGTCATCACACCTACGGTCCCGACCGCACCACTGCGCTCGCTCGGAGCTGTCGACAGTCACAAACGCTACTATCGGTACTGACGAGCCGTCGGATCTACCGCGCCGGGCTGATTTCCGGATCGGGGTTTCGATCACTCCGATGCCTGCGCGAGTATGCCGTGCTGCACAGGTGGGAATCGTCGGACTGCGAACGGAGTGCTTCGACAGGGATTCGAACTCGGCGAGACGGTCGACCTCGCTACGCTCGGTCGCTGCGACTCACTTGATCGAATCCCTTCGTGCGTGTTTCGAGCGCGTCACAGGGTGACGCTCGTAGGATGCTCCGACAGGGATTCGAACCCTGGTCATTGCCGTGAGAGGGCAATATGATTGGCCGGACTACACTATCGGAGCCCGTCGACGCACCGCACGCCGATCACACTCCAATCGAGGGGGTGCCGATATTTAAACTCCACTATATCGGTCGACGGGGCCGAGAGTAAAGGGTCTCGGGAACGACGGGTCCGACGACAATGAGTCTCGAAGACAGTGCGACCGTCGTGACGGGTGCGAGTTCCGGTATCGGTGAGGCGACCGCCCACGAGTTCGCGAGTCGGGGGGCGCGGGTCGCCCTCGCCGCGCGGAGCGAGGACCGACTGGACGCCATCGCCGCGGATCTCGAGGAGGAGTACGACGCGGAGACGCTCGTCGTCCCGACGGACGTCCGCGACGAGGCGGCCGTGGCGGAGTTGATCGACGCGGTCGTCGACACGTTCGGCGGTCTGGACGTCCTGGTGAACAACGCGGGTCTCGGACGCGGCGGCGAGGTGGCCGACCTCTCGACCGGCGACTACCGGGCGATGATGGACACGAACGTCGACGGCGTCTTCTTCGCGACGCGGGCGGCCCTGCCGCAGCTGGCGGCTTCGGACGGCAACCTGATCTTCGTCGGGAGCTTCGCTGGCCAGTACCCCCGGCCGGGGAACCCGGTGTACGCCGCGACGAAGTGGTGGGTGCGCGGGTTCGCCCACAGCGTCGAGGGCCAGGTCGGTTCGGACGGCGTCGGCGTCACGGTAGTCAACCCGACCGAGGTGCGGACGGAGTTCGGCAGCGACGACGGCGACGCCTTCGCCGAGCGGTTCGACCCGGGCGAGGTGAGCGAACCCGAGGAGATCGCGGACGCCATCGGCTTCGCGGCCGCTCAGGACCACTCGACGGTCCACGAAATCGACGTCTATCGCCGCGACAAGTTCGACGGGTGGTGAGGTGATCAGATCGACTCGACGCCAGCCTCGGGGACGACGGTCTTGATGCGCTGTAGCCGGCGGGTCGCCGCTTGCTTCGTCGGGAGTGCGTCCTCGCTGGTCGCGAGAACCGTCCCGTCCGCGGCACGGAGTCGCCAGCGGAACGACCCGGTTTCGGTTTCGAACACCTGAAACGTCGCTCCGGCCATGCGGGCTACGACGGGATCGAGGGTAAAAAACGCCTTGCCGTGTCCGGTCGGTCGTCGCTACGAGAGCTGTCTGGACCACCAGCGGAGCCAGTCGGCAAGCGGGCCACGCATCCCGTCGACGTGGACCCGCACGGTTCCGTCGAGATGCCAGCGGGCGAACTCCGACTCGGAGTCCATCCGGAGCGGGACGTCGACGGTCACGTCCTCGAAGGTACACTCCAGATCCTCCTCCCGGTCGATTGCCGTGTCGAGGACGTCGTCGACGAGATGGAGCCACGTCTGTTCTTCCGCCGACTCGGCTGGGAGGTCCCCGGACGAATTGTTCGACATCACGTAGCGATGGTGCTGGGGACGGCTTGTATCTTCGCCTCTCGTCGCGGTCGCGTAAAGTTAAGCGTGAAGAGTGAGGCGTGCTGATTTCTAAGTTGTTCATGCCCGAAATCAGCCGCCTCAGCGATGGTAGCGACTGGATCGAATTAGATTTTGTGGAGCGTCAGCGGACACCCGAGTTCGCGATGCGGCTTGGTATTCAGATGCATGTGGCTGGACTATCACTTTCGAATACCATCTCGATTCTTGAGAGGTTGGGTGTCGAACGCTCTCGAACAGCTGTCCACAACTGGGTGCAGAAGGCCGATCTACAGCCCGAAGGCGCTGCGAGCCCGAATCACGTTGCGCTCGACGAAACCGTGATTCGACTCAACGATCAGCAATACTGGCTGTACGCTGCCCTCAATTCTGAAACAAACAAATTCCTTCATATCTGGCTCTTTAGCACGTATAAGATCGGTCTTACCGAAATCTTCCTGAGCGGGTTACGCGAGAAACACGATGTCCAAACCGCCATGTTTCTCGTTGACGATGCTCAGTGGCTCAAAACGGTCCTCGATCGGCACGGCCTCGATTGCAGATACGAACTCCATGGCAATCGGAATGCCGTCGAACGTATATTCAGAGAAGTAAAAAGACGAACCTCTTCATTTTCAAATACATTCAGCCACGTGGAGCCGACGACAGCAGAATCGTGGCTCCAAGCCCTCGCTGTCTGGTGGAATCGATGCCAAAGTTAACACGACCTTCGACACAGGGAAACGAGATATAAACAGCTGTATCAACGTCATCCTTGGAACAAGACGGTCATCTTTCGGATCTGCTGTTTCCGATTTTCTTGATTGAGGAATTCCTGGGACTGTCGACGGACTAGAATACTGCCCCATCAGATCAGTTTCACCGGAGACGACTGATCTGCGTCATGAAAAGGGTCTAGAGTTCTGAGTCTCGGAGCGAGACTCGCCGTGCTACGGGTCGCTACCAGTCGTCGGCTTCATCGTCACACCATCACCGAACACCGTCCATACGATTGCTCTGGCTGCCGGTCGGTCGCTCAATGATCGTGAGCGTACTGTCTCGGCGTGTCTCGAACGTCGGGTTGCCGTCGTACCATCGCTTCATGACATCCTCACAGCGAACGACATCACCTTCGCACAGTTCGGGGAAGCGGTGGGAACGGATGAGCGTCCGGCCGTCATCAGTCGGGTCAGGCATCGGTCGCGTCTCGTCCCACTCACTCTTCTCCCAGATGGCGAATTTCATCACGCCAATGTCGTCGCCCAGCAGACCAGCCTGCTTGATCGCAGGATGGGTATTCTCGAACAACCGGAGGATCGTTCCCTGCGTCGAGAATCGCCCACGCGTTGCGTCGACGGGCGTGTACCGAACGTTGTCGACCGTCAGGACGTTCCGTGGGTCGGTCGCCTCGGCGTCGGCCTGTCTCAGCAGGGCCTGTGTCGGTTCGGCGCCGTCACGGAGGCGGTTTGCAAGCGCAATCGCCAGTGTCAACCGTGATTTGCGTATCTCGGCCCCTGTCAGGGTCGTAGAGCGTGTCGCCGGGCGTCCAGTTGGCGTCGATGCGGCTCGCGGCAAGTCGACCAGTCGGGGCAACCACTGGGTCGCCGCCGGCTGTGTGACCGTAGACGCCGTCGACGGGTTCCGTTCGGTGTACGCCGTCGACTCGTGAACTGGCATCCCATCGGTTGCGGTGCCCGTCGACGACGCGGTGTCGTCGTTGACGAGCGCGTGCAGCAATCCCGAAGAGCGCCCGCACCAGTGCGGAGCGATCTGCTGGGATGTCGGCACGCTCACCGTGTGTCCGGTCGGCCCGGACCTGTTGGAATGGCGTGTCGGTCGGCCGCGTGCACGCGGTCGCATCTGTCGTGTTCGGCTCTGTCGGCGTGTCTGTCGTGCCCGATAACATCTTATCGGATTGGTTGCTACTATTCATTGGAATTCATCCAATTCCGTTTTCTGAGGCTCTGTCCAGCCTCACACTCTACACCGACTAGCGACGCTAAGGTGTCTCGCTGGGGAAGAGGTCCAAGGCCGCTGTTTTCGAAGGAATCCCCACATCAGTCCCACACTCAATTTCTCGTTTCCACAGCGGATCTGCACCTTCGAACTGATACTGACGTTCCCTCACAAACTATACTGTGAAGGGTGAGGGTCAAGCCCTATTTCATGAGATCTCACATACGAACATCTTATGCTTCATGAGACGCGACACCCACACAACATCAGGTGGCTCAGAATGAGTAGCAACGATACCAAACACGTCCAAACCGAGTTGAACGAGGAGGAGTACGCGCGATTTCGAGAGTTCGCTGAGGAACACGGACTGTCGCTCAAAGAAGCCAGTCACGAGGCGTTGATTGAGTGGGTCGAACGCCAGCAACAGGCCGATCCGAACGATGCAGCCTTTACCGTTCTCGATGATCTCGATGATTCGTCGCTCCCACGGACAGCACAGACAGACGCCAGAGAAGAAGACGATCTCGTTGACGAGTGGCACGGCAACGATGAATCATTCGTTCTCGCTGAGGACCCCTCCTCGAACACCTAGCTCCGATGGCAGACCCAGTTGAGACACCGATTGGGACGGTAACCCCCGAACATTTTCGACCGGGTTCGGTTCGTCATCAGGTCGTCTGTGGCCCGAAGTTCCTCTATGCGCTGTTCAATCCGCAGGATCAGATGCACCCCGTCTCACGTGCATTCATGGATTTTGTCCGCGACGGCCATCTCCCATATCGGCGACTGATCGTGAACGACCATATCGTCGACGAAGCTGCGACCCGACTCAAAAAACAGGCGTCGATGCGAAACGCTGCGACGTTTCTGACGACACTCGATAAGAGTGCCCTCTATCAACTCGAATCAGTTACTCCGGGGGTATTCAGTGATGCGACAGACACGTTCATCGAGTGGACCGACCTCGATGCATCCTTGACGGACTTCATCGTCGCGTCACACATGGCCGAGCTAGAGGTTGATCACATCCTCACGTACGACCGGCATTATGTCGCCTTCGACGTGACGGCGCTCCCCTATCGGAGACACGAGTCATCGACCCACGACTGAAGCCGTGGGCTTCTTCCTCGCACCTCTGTGAGCGGGTACGTCGCGATTTTCACGGGGCGCTCGCGCTCAACGGACGATACCGATATCGTCCTCGAACCGCTCTCGGACCCCGAACTCGAAGAGCTCGCTGACCGACTCAACGAGGGGGGTACTGGGGGATGGCGATGCCGCTGGACGACTTCGTTGCGATGCTCAGTGACGGCGACCGTCTCCGCGTCGCCGAAGACGGTGAAATGTATCCCAACTTCGAGGTCTGGCTTGCCTCAAACGGTCTCGAACGCGAAGCGCTCTCGACGGCGATCACCGCAGAGGTCGACGAGCACGAGATATCGATCAGCTCGATCGAACTCCAAATCGCCTACAAACTCCGGCTTGCGAAGGGTGGCGGAACGACGAACTGCAAGGACTTCGAGGACGCCCTGCGCTGGATATCTGCTGCTGGCAGTCGCGTGTTACCGCGAGGCCGGCGCGATAGCACAGGTCGCCGGGTGACCAGTCCGCCTCGATCGCGGCCGTAGCCACACCACGTGAACGCACGGGTCACTACTGGTTTATCATCTCTCCCACCGTCCTAGCGGTAGATATGTCCACAACAGCCAGTTCGACGGATGTAGAGCAGTCGCTCGTCGCCACCGTCACCACCGAGACTATCCCTGGCAACGAGATCGTGGAGGTGCTCGGTATCGCCCGCGGCAACACCGTCCGAGCACGGAATGTGGGACGCGACATCACCCAGGGACTCCGAAATCTCGCTGGCGGAGAACTCAAGGCCTACTCGACGCTGCTCGCCGATGCCCGGGATCAGGCAATCGCGCGGATGGAAGCGGACGCACTCGAGATGGGTGCGGACGCCGTCGTGAACGTCCGGATGGAAACGTCCGAGGTTACCCAAGGCGCTTCGGAAGTGATCGCCTATGGGACGGCTGTCAAACTCGCCTGAGGAGACTGTCGTGGCCGACGTCGAGCAGTCGAAGGTCGAGCTTGCGACTGCTCGATACTATTCCCGACCGATCCGGTCGGTTCCACACGTCGAAAGAACAGAGAGGACGTGCTCGCGGAGCCGATCGGTCGCAAGCGATCCAGTGACGTGGCCGTTCTCCAGTACGGACAGTGACAGTCCCGCGTAGGCCGGGCGTTGTCGGTCGTACTCGATGATGCGGTCGTATCGGGCGAGCAATGGGGAACAATCATCCGCCCCGACGGCACTGAACTCCTCCTCGAAATCGAGAATCTCGCGGAGGTAGTCCGGCCGTCTCCGAGCCGATTCGGCAGTCATCTTCCGATAGACGGACGAGACGAACATCTCGCCCAGCGCGGCGCCGGCGAAGATCGGGACGTATCGGTCGACGGTGTCGAAGCACGCCCGGTGGAGGTTGACGGCCCAGCCACCGAGGCTGAGACCCGATGCGAGGACCGGGCTGCTGGTTCGATCGCTCGCCTGCGTCGCGAGCTCGTCGATGAGGCCGACCGAGGCGGCGAGCATCCCGACGAAGTTCTCAAGGGCGCCCATCGCCCGAGCGTAATCCACGTTCGATCCGTCGTGGAACGGAGCCCTGACGGCGATGACGTTGGCCGGGATCGCTTCGTCGGTCGTGACGAACAACCGCCGAAACGAGTTCGAACTGAACCGCCCGAAGTCGAACGGCCGCTCGCCACTCCCGTGGTGATAGATGAGCGTCGGATAGTCCGGCCCACGCCATTGCCAGGGCATATACGCCGTCTCGAACACCCCGATCGGCGTGTCGACGGTCACAGACCGCTCGCCAGCACGACTGAGGTCGTCGACACTGGCCTCCGATTCACTCGCCACCTCGATGAGCGGTCGTGAGTCGAGCGACCGACCGAAGAACTTCGCATCACGTAGGAGGAGGGCACTGACTTGTATGGTCCCGACATCGAGGAGTTCGTGGATGTTCGTCATCTGATTTGGAAGCTTGGTTCGGATGCTCTGTGCGTTCCGGTCGGTTCCCCGGAGGTCACACGCCGCGTGTGGTTGACGAATCACGACGCCCCCGCATTTCACGCTGAGCCAGCAACCCCGCCCCAGTGGCGCTGATGGCCACGAGGGCGAGCAGCCACATGAGTACGGCATGGGAGACGTTCATCGGCGCCAGAGCCACCCAGTCCGGGACGCCTTCGACGATCGCTCGCTCCAGATCCAGCGGGACCAGTCCTCCGGCGGCGTTCTCCGTCCCGTGCATGAGCATCGCGAGGAGGATACTCCCGCCGGAGCCGTTGTACACCCACGCGATCAGGATCGAAAACGCGACGATACCGACGAAGTAAGCGAGTTGGGAACTCAACGGCCACTGGGAATGGATCGCTGTCGGATCGAAAAAGAGCGGCAAGTGCCAGCCACCCCAGAGCACCCCGATGATTACGGCCGCCCGGAGCCCGCCGTATTGCTCCTGAAGTTCGGGCTGGGCGAAGCCGCGCCAGCCCAGCTCCTCCTGACCGCCGCCAATCGTGGTTCCGAGGAGAATCCCGATACCGAGGGTCATCGGGTCGAACGCGAACGACGCGAAATCGACCGGACCGCCGACCAGTTGGAGAACGGCACCGGAACCCAGCGCGACGATCACGGGGATACCGATGGCCGTCGCGTACCACTTCGGGTGCACGCGCCAGCGGACGACCCGTCCGAGCCAGTCTCGAAGACTCTCACCGCTGATGGAGAGAACGATCCCCGCGGCGATAGCCGGTCCGAGGGCACTGAGAAAGCCACTGATGATCCAGCGGGTCCATGAGGGCTCCATTCCGAGTACCAAGACTGCGGCGTCCAGACTCCAGGAGATGGCGTATGCGAGGAGGAAGAACGACGCCACGCGGTGACTTCGGATCCAGTCGCCCATTCGAGAGGCCATAGCACTACATCGCGCCTCGGGGAGGTATACTGTCGGTTCACTGCCCGGGTGGTCTGTATCACCGCAGACCGTCGAGAGCGTGGGGTGAAGCGCCCGTCTATCGGAAACCGCGGTCGAGGAGCCGGGCGTCGCGGTCACCCCGCCCGGTTGTGACCGCCCCCTGTCTCGGTCCTCCCCGTCCGGGCGAGTCGTTCGGCCCGGTCCCGTATCCCCTGGAGCATTCCGTACGTCATCAGCGACGAAACCGGGTCGAGAGCCGTGAGGGAGGTGATTCGGACCACCGGGTTCTCGGGGAGGCGGATGCGCGAGCGCACCAGTAGCCGTGTCGTCGTCTCGTCGATCGGATCGAGCACGAACGACCAGACCCACCAGGTCGGATCGTCTGGCGTTCGGAGGACGAGCGACTCCTCGGAGTCGAACTCGGCCACCTCGAGTGTCGCGTCGGGGAACCGATCGGCGCGGCCGAGCCGGACCGTGTCTCCCACCTCGAGGTCCTGCCACTCCGGCCGGATCTCGTCGGCGTTGTGGATGCCGAGCCCTACGAGGTTCTCGGCCCACTCGTAGCTGTAGAACCCGGCCTGTTCTTGCCCGAACTGGACGAGCCACGGCCAGACGGTGTCGGGTGACGCAGCGATGTCGACCGCCATGGTTGACTCAGCGCCAGGGTCTGGGAGCAGATCGTCACCCGGGAATGGTCGCGCGACCTCTGTCGGCGTCACGCCCCAGTTCAGCATCCGCGGACGAAGGAACTTCCAGTACGCTGCCACGAGAAGTGCGACACCCGTCGTCCATCCGATTCGTCGCCGCCACCGTCGCATCGTCGTCGAGGCCATGTTGTCCGATGCGAGCTGGTCATTCTCCGGAGCGGTGGTCATACGATTTCCCTCTGACTCAGTATAGTCGCGCTGACGACGTAGTCGTGAACCCGTCCTCGCTGAACCTATACCCCCGGGCGACCAATAGTGCGCCGTTGGAGATGGACGCCACCCGGATTGCAATCGTCGTGCTCGCGCTGGCCTTCGTGGCGACGCCAGCGCTCGCACACGTTCCGGCGTTTCCCGGCGACAACACGAGCCCCGAGCGAGCACTCGTGGTTCCGGACGCGGCCAAGTCGTGGTCGTTCTACGACCGCCTGGAGCGCGGACAGGCCAAGTACTACAGAGTGACCCTCGAGGATGGCCAGCGGTTGCGATTCGGGGCCTTCACGCCGTCGGGCGGTGAGTTCACTCCCTCGGTAGTCTTGATGAGCGAGTCGTTGAACCGGACCGATCGGGTGCCGAGCGGGGTGTCCGTTCCGGAAGGGATGGGTGCGGTGGTGTTCGAGGGCGAACGCCCCGACGCAGCGACTTACGAGCCGTTCACCCCGTCCGCGAACTATCACACGGTCAGCGTCGATCGGGCCGTCGAGGAGGACGGAGTGTACCTGCTGGCCGTCTACGCGCCCCGGAACGCGAGCGGTCCGGTCGGCGTAACCATCGGTTACGAGGAGGAGTTTTCGCCGACCGAGTACCTAACCGTCCCGTTCGACCTCGTTCGAGTCCACCTCTGGGAGGGCCAGCATCCACTCGTCGTCGCCGGTCCCTGGCTCGTCACGCTTGTCGGGGGTGCCGCACTGCTTCGCGTTCGACGACGCGATGGCTGGACCCGTCCAGTAATTCGCTACGGGTTGATCGGCGCGGGCACGTTAGTTCTCGGGACGGGTGTGAGTGCGCTCGTCCAGATGGGGATTGCGCTGTCTTCGATCGGACCTACGGCGGGAATGCTCGTCACGGCAGCCTTCGTCGCCGTCCCTGCGGTGTGTGGCGCCTGGGTGCTACGATGTGCGCTCCGCGACGATCTCGTGTTGGGAGTCCGGACGCGGAGCAGTCTTGCGGTCGCAGGCGTGGCGAGTCTGGTGACGTGGGCCGGGTTCATCGTCGGCCCGGCAGTGATGCTTTTCGTTGCACTGGTCTTCGGGAAGGCCGCGTTCGGACGAGGGTGCGAAACGGTGCTTCGCTGAACAGTTCCGTCACCGGTCGGCACGAAATCGGCACGCTGATACGTTCGTTCGGATAGTTGACAACCCGCAGATGTCGACGACGAGACAACCCGAGAGAGTCAGGACGCGTAAGGTCCTCGCGTTTCTCGCACTTACGTTCGGTATCTCGTGGGTGGGAGCCATCGCGTTCGCCGTCCTCGGCGTCGACTTGGGGAGTCTCCGTGGCACGGTTCTCGTGGTCGCCGTCTACATGTGGGCGCCAGCCGTCGCCGCGATACTGACTCAGCGGTGGGTGGGCGACTCGATCCGGATTGGCTGTGGACTCCGTCGGGGACGACTCCGATGGATCGGCCTCGCTTGGGTGACACCGGTCGGACTTCTCGCGCTGACGATTGGGTTCGGTGCCCTGTTGCCGGAGGTCTCGTTTACCACGGACTACGGGGCGTTCCTCAGAGATCTCGGTCTCCCAGCGGAACAGATAGACGCCTCGCTCGCGGTTCTCGAGGGCCTTCCGGTGCCGCCGGTCGTCTTCCTCGTCGGTCAGGGGCTGGTGGCGGGCCTGACGATCAACGCCGTCGCGGCCCTCGGTGAGGAACTCGGGTGGCGGGGACTGCTCCTGCGAGAACTCTCGCCGCTCGGCTTCTGGCGGCTGTCGCTTCTGACGGGCGTCGTCTGGGGGATCTGGCACGCCCCACTGATCGTCCAGGGGCACAACTTTCCCGACGCACCGGTCGCCGGGATCGTCGTGATGACCGGCTGGACGGTCGCCGCCTCCCCGCTGTTCACCTACCTGACCGTCCGTGCGAAGTCCGTCCTCGCCGCGACGCTCCTCCACGGTTCGTTCAACGCCGTGGCGTCGCTCTCGCTCGTCTACCTCACCGGTGCGGGCACTCTCCTCGTCGGGCCGGTCGGGGTCGCCGGGATCGGTGCCGGCGTACTCGCCACCACCACCTGCGTCGTCCACGACCGATACGTGGCGGCCGTTCGAGTGTCGGCGGGGGAACCACTCGAATTGTGGTAACGACTGGTGACGGGGATCACGATCGGGTAACTGGGACACCGGCTACTGGATGCATTGTCAGTGTCGGTTTGGAAGCCTGCAAGCTACGTACCAGCCGACGGTGAGTCGACGTCGTGAGTGCGGAGGCGTCTTGACACAGGCCCCAATGGAGGGTCACGACGGAACTCCCCATCGGCTCGACCGGTTTCGATGCGCCTCGGCCGAGGGATCGGCGTCCAATTCGACATTTGTACGCCAACCGTTTTACCCGACTGCCCCCTCGTACACCACAAATCGACCGCGATCGATCGCGGTCCGTTCGACTCGTATGCCACTCGCACAACTCCTCGAACAGTACGTCAGCCTCGGTATCTTCCTCGTGGCCGCGGCGCTCAGTACGCTCAGCTATCTGGCGTGGCGTCGCGAACGCGACCGCCGAATGGGTATCGTCACCGCCGGCTACGCGATGTTCGCTCTCTACGGCCTCATCGTATTTCTCGAATACCCCCTGCTTCCGTACGTTCCGTATGCGACGCTCGAGTTACTCGAACATGGGAGTGCAGTCCTCATCCTCGGGGGCCTCATCGCGTTCTTCCTCGCGCTCACACGGGACTGAGCAATGCCGGAGCCCGATCTCGAATTAGAATCTCGACGAGCGATCTATCAGGAGATCGCCGACACCCCCGGCATTCACTTCCGTGCCCTACTCGACGCACTCGACTACGCACAGGGAACGCTCCAGTACCAGCTCCGCTGGCTGGCCGACGAAGAGTTGATCGACGTCTCCGAGGACGGCAAGTACACGCGGTACTACCCTGCTGCGGCGTTCGACGACGCCGACCGGACCGTGATGAACGCCCTCCGGCGGGAGTACAGTCGTCGCATTCTCGCGCACCTCCTCGTCGACGGCCCGCTCTCGACGACCGAGTTGAGCGACCGACTGGAGAAGGCCCAGTCGACCGTCTCGTGGCATCTCTCGAAACTTGCCGACGCCGGACTCGTCACCAAAGAACGGGACGGCCAACGCGTGCTGTACCGTGTCTCGGATTCGGACCGCGTTAGGTATCTGTACACGATCCATCGTCAATCGTTCACCGACCGAATCGTCGACCGCCTCCTTGGACTCTGGGACAGTTACTGACGCGCCGGCGCACTGGAGACCGTTCCCCGAAGCACGAGCACGCGCAACAGGAGGACGTACACGACGAACATGAGCGAGGGGCCCAGCAACGGCCGAATCAACCCCGTCATGTCGGTGCCGATGGCCGCTGCGTGGATCGTGCCGAACGCGAACCCAGCGTACGCGAACGAATGCACGACGCGGGGACCCCACGGTCGCTCGAACCGTTTCGGATCGGTGAATCCCAGGACGGCGACGACGAGCAACGCCAGCGACCCGACACCGACGGCGAGACCGCCCACGAAGTACGGCATCGAGTACGCCGGCTCTGGGACCTGCCCGGTGAGGACGAACCACGCATCGACGACACCGAGGCTTGCGTGGAGAAGCGTCACCAGCATCGCGAAGACCGACAGTTCGACGTGGACACGACGGGCCGCCTCGTGCAAGACGCCAAACGACTCCGTGTTGTACAGAACTCCGGTGAGGACGGCGAGATACAGGGCCGGATACGTGAGGAGGGCCGCACCACGGTCCAGATACCAGACGGTCGCCGACATCAGGACGCCCCCGTCGTCGCGACGACGTCCGGACAGCCGTCCGAATCTTGGAAGCCGTTCGTCGTCTCCGGACGCGTCGGGCACTGGTCAGTACTGTCGTCGAGCCCATCACCGTCGTAATCGGTCGGCGCGTGACGCGTCGTGACCGTCTGGTTCACGAGGTCGTGTCGTTTCTCTTCGGTCGCCTGGGCGGCACGGACGTCTCCGATCCCCCAGAGCAACGGTACCGCGACGACGAGGACGACTATCGCGACGATCGTGATGCGTTGTTTCTCAGTCCATGACATGTGTCTCGAACCCCTCGGTGGTGTGGAATACGCCGCCGTGCACGACGAGCGCTTCCGCATTCGCCCACGACTCGGCCAGCGAGAGCGCGTCGTCGAGCGGCAGGGCTGCCAGCGTCGTCGCGAGGGCATCCGCTTCCATGCAGTCACGCTCGGCGACGACGGTGACCGACTCGTGACGTGAGCCGATCCGCTCGCTCGTCGGGTCGTAGATGTGATCCGTCCCGTTCCTGGTGCGACGGTAGCCACCTGAGGACGCGACGAACCAATCCGTCTCCAGTACCTTCAGCGGTGTCTCGTCGCCGTAGGGACTCTCCACGGCGACCGGACCGGGCGGTGGAGACATGTCACCACCGCCGCTCACGAACCCACGTCGACCGACGCCAGAGAGCGCCGACGCCGCCCGATCGACGATGTAGCCTTTCGCCAGTCCGTTGAGGTCGAGCGGATGGTCGGTTCTAACCTGCGCCCCATCGAGTTCGATATCGCCCGTGTCGAACGACTCCGGGAGCGACTGTCGGTCACTCCGGAGGAACGCCTTGAGGTCGTGCTCGACACGCCCCTGATGGATGTCGAACACGCCGTTCGCCCGTTCGTAGTACTCCAGTCCACGGCGCACGATGCGAGCCACGTGTTCGTTCTCGACGAATCCCGTCCGATTGAGCTGACTGACGGCACTCTTCTCGTCGAACGCGTTCAAGACTGCTTCGAGCCGCCGAACCGTCTGCTGTGCAGCATCGACGCCAGCCGTCGCCCGAACGCCGGTCGCCCGAATCACGAACTGCGTGTCACAACACTCGAATTCACGGTGTGTCTCACCCGCTCGTTCGTACACCGACGACAACACACTCATCCGATCATCTCACTCCGCTTCATCTTCATCCTCGTCGTCGTGTTCATCCTCCCGCTCTTCGTGTTCGTCCTCGTCGTCTTCGTACTCTTCGTGTTCGTCCTCGTCGTCTTCGTACTCTTCGTGTTCGTCTTCGTCGTCTTCTTCGTACGCTTCGTGCTCCTCGCCCTCGTAACCAGTCTGCGTCTGCACCGCCGGCGTGAAGTCCTGATTCGGCGTCGGTGCATCGGCAGCGGACTGTGGTGCGCCCGTCGATTGCGTCCCGGAGTCACCCGCAGTATCCCCCGGTGCCGTCACACCCGGAATCGGGAACGCGAGGCCACCGGCGATAACCGCGGTCAGTAGGGCTCCGGCAAGTGTGAACGCCACGAGCTTGTTCTTCGGAATAGGGAGTCGCATACTACCACGCCTCCTCGATATCGTCCGTTCTGGGCACCAATCGACTGTGTGTGCGAGCCATCACGACAGCGAGTAGCCAGTGGGTCAAGTAAGCCGTTCGCGTCCAACAGTCGAATGTTCGTACAGTCGTCGAAACGTCTCCTCGGACGGTCACTGCCGCTCGTGAGTGATCGTCGGTTGAGAACGCTCCGGTGTTCAGCACGCTCTCTCGGACAACGCATCGAGTCACATCGAGAGCGGTTCGATGCCGACCTATCGCCGTTTCGGAAGTGGCGGCTTCGGTACCTCGTCGGCGCCGGCGAGGGTTTTCGCACCCCAGATCGCCACGATCACGACGGCGAACAGCACCCAGAGCCAGACGTTGTAGACGTCCGCTCTCGGGGTTATCGCGACGATTTCACCCGAGAAGTTGGCCGAGGAGTGCAAGAGGATCGCAGCGAGGGTGCTTCGCGACGTGTTGTTGTAGACCCACGATAGCGCTATCGAGAGTGGGACGACACTGACGAAGAACAGCCAGAATTCGGGCGTCCCGACCCCGAGTCCGGACTGGTACGTGTCGGCGACGAAAAACAGCGGGAGGTGCCAGAGCGACCAGGCCACGCCGAGGATCACGCCCGAGACGAGAGCCGACCAGCGCAACTGGAGTCGGTCGAGCACGTAGCCGCGCCAGCCGAGTTCCTCCAGAACCGGCGGGAGCGTCACGAAAAAGAGGGTCGGCAGGATCGTGAGCGGGTTCGCGGCGAAGCCGATGACGCCCTCGGCCCACGTCGCCCCGACGCCACCGAACAAACGGTCGACGCCCGCGGCGAGGAGGCTCAACGCGAGTGGAACGGTGACGATGACGAGCACCCACCGCAGACCGATCCGACGAACGCTCCGGAGACGCTTCCAAAAGTCCGCGCGGCCTCGGTCGTCGTAGACGAGGTACGTGAACCCGATCCCACCGAGACCGGGGCCGGCGAGTCCCGCGACGAGCAACGCGACGCCTTCGACGGTGCTGAACGACACATCGAAGACGATAGCCGGAAGCCAGAACGCCCACGTGATGGCGTAGGTAGCCGCGAAGAACGTCCACGGACTCCCGATGGAGAGGCCGGTCGCGCCGGCGAGGTCGGGCCGTGCCCCGTCTATCGACATCGAATCACTCCGTACTCCTCGCGTCGCCAGTCCGTTCCTCGACGAACGTGGCGAACGCGTCGGCGAACGCGTCGACCGACTCCCAGTCGGTGAACTCCACGTCATCGGACGCGTCCACGTCCGGGAATCCGCTCTTGACGACGCGTTTCATCAGCGCTCCCAGCAGGAAGCCGTACTCCGAGAAGCGTATCGCCCCGCCGAAGAGACCGATGCGGTCGGGCCGCCAGTTCGTCGCTTCGACGAACTTCTCGACGTACGTCGTCGCTTCGGCCGCGCCGTCCTCGTTCGCGGACGCTCCGGACACTTGGAAGAAGCCGGTCGGCTTCGTCACCAGTACGTCGCGGTTGGCGGTGACGAACTTGCGGACGCCCTTCTGGTGTCGACCGAAGTGAATCGACGCGCCCACGAGTACGGCGTCGAAGCCGTCGACATCGAGGGGACTCCCGACCGCATTCACGTTCACCGTCGTCGGGTCGTGCCCCCGCGCCGTGAGTTCGTCGGCGAGGCGGTCGGCCACTTTCTCGGTCTGTCCCTCACCGGTGCCGTAGCAGACGAGGATGGATGCCATCGTTGGTCACGGACCAATAGTATGGCTGTCATGATAGTCGTAGGTGCTGCCGAGTAGGATACTGCCTCGACCGACTGAATGACGGCACTCGGCACCGTGAGCGGTCTAGCTTCATGTAGAAGCGATGTGAGGAGCAGGATGAGTGAATGACCGAGCCGACGAACACGGCCGTCTCGACTGAATCACCCGTCACCCGACGCCGCGTCCGACTGTCCGTCCTCGTCGCGGGCGGTCTGCTGGTGGCGTACCATCTGTTCGTCCGTCCCTGGTATCTCGACTGGGGCGCAACCGCCGACGAAATCGACCGAGAACTGCCCGGTGACGAACTGGTTCCAGCCCCGAGTGGCGAGACGACGCGCGCGGTCACCGTCGAGGCACCGAGCGACGATGTGTGGCCGTGGATCGTACAACTCGGCCAGGGCCGCGGTGGGTTCTACAGTTACAGTTGGCTCGAAAATCTGGTTGGTGCCGACATCCACAACGTCGACCGGATCGTTCCGGAGTTCCAACGACTGGCGGAGGGGGATTCGATACGGCTGGTGAAAGAGGACTACTGGCTCCGGAGTCCGATGACCTCGATGACGGTCGTAAAAGTCGACCCCAGTCGAACGCTCGTTCTTCGGGGTCACGACGGCGGGACGTGGACGTTCCACCTCGAACCGATTGACGACGAGACGACCCGGTTCGTCGTGCGCGGACGGACGCCACAGCAGTCGCTTCTCGGTCGTGCCCTTCGATATCTGGCCTACGAACTCCCCCATTTCGTCATGGAACGAGGGATGATGCGCGGAATCAAAGCACGTGCCGAACGGACTGGACGAACTGGAGACGACTCGTCGCCAGCGTAGTCCCGTCACGCGACGCTTGCAGACTCTTCGACGGGCACGGCAACCTCGTTCCGTCGCATGAACGGCGGCGTCCAAGGATCGTTGTACTGGAGCAATGCCCCCTGACCGCGTCCCTCGATACCTCGTTCGTCGAGGGCGGCGAAGAGTCGCTGGCGTTCCCGTTCGAAGCGGTCGTCGGTCGCGTACCACGAGAACCGCCGCACTGCGACCGTCCGCGACGGTTCGACGACGAGTCGAACGTCCGTATCGGTGGGGACGGGGGCCGTCTCGGCCGTGTACTCCGGTGGGAGGTAAAACGCCATGGTGACCGCCTCCGCTCCCCGATCCGTGCGCACGGGAGCCGTCATGGGGACGGTTGCACCTTCACGACGAAGCGTCCGGACGGGCGCAGTCATCGATATCGTCTCGCTTCGGGTGGTGACGGGTGCCGTCATCGCGACCGTTTCGCTCACTTCGTTCGCTCCCGTGATGTACCCGAAGAGTCGCCGGAAGGCAGTCCCCGAATCGGTCGCCGTCGTCTCGACGAGTACCGTCCGTGGGTATCGTCGAAGTTCGACGCCGTCGAACTGGTCGAGGGGTTCGTACGGGACGCGTTCGGTCGTCCGACTGACGTACACCCCCCACCCAACCCAGAGCGTGAACAGTCCGCCGAGAATCCCGAGGACAGCTTTCGTTAGCGAGCGCATACATGAAATACGTCGTCGTCGGTCAAAAGACCAGTTGGCCGACACCGCTTCAGAGACCGAAGTGACGCAGTACGGGAGTGGACGTCCGAGCGACACGATCTGACCGAACGGGGTGAACGTTCACCGGCCATTCGAATCCCGCAGGTGGACGACGACGATCAGGAGGGCAATGACGCCGAGAACGGGGCCGAATCCGGGTCCGTCACCCGTCGTCGGTGTCGGGGTCGACGTAGAGGATGCCGTCAGGGTTCGAGTCTCTGTCGTGGTCGGAGCCGGCGTCGAGGATGCCGTCGGTTCTCGAGTCGCCGTCGTGGTCGGCGTGGCCGCCGCTTCGGCTGTCGGGGCGACGGCGAAGACCGAGAGCCCGGGTGACTCCGCGCGGAAGGTCACGTGTGTGGCGTTCCGGTCGACGACACGAGTCCCGAGACGCCTCCACGTCCGATTCCCGGTGTCGTATCGGTGAAGAGCAATCCGTTCGGCGGCGACGTCTCGCTGTTGCAACTGGGTCCGGTTGAGAGCGAACACCATCGAGGTATTGGAGACGTTCTGGCGTGGAAATGCGTGTGTGACGTTGAAGTATCCGAACGGCGCTGGTCCGGAAAATCGGTGGATTCCGGAGCTCACATTAGCCATCGCCCGTACCGTGAACTGGTAGTCCCCACCTCGATTGGTGGTTATCGTCATCTCGTGCATACGGACTCCCGTATCGAACGCTCCCGAACCGTACTGGAAGCGGACGTGAATTTGCTCGTGTGCGCCGACGTTCTGGACGTGAACTGAGTGGTGGCCGCTCGAACCCGGACCAACGGAGACGTTGTGGCCGCCCCTGTGGCCGTCGTCTCCGCCATGCGGGCCGCCTCCATCCGGCCCTCCATTCCCGTGCCGTGCTGCGACTCCAGTCGTCAGCATCGCGGGAGCGATTCCGGCGAGAGCGACGGCACACACTACCAGAACGATTACCCCTGGTCGTCGATGCCACATATTCGTTCGACATTCTGTCGGTTAACCAATAAATACTGCGCCCTTGTCGATGCCGATCTGCGAGGCGATTTCGCGATCCTTGAATGCGCGATCTGGGGGGCGGAGACTGTGACGACCGCCGACGAAGTGCCTCACCCGCCGCTTCCGTCCGACGCGTAGATCGGTCACATGATGCTAGCCGGACTCACACTGCCACATCCATCGGTGTCCTATCCCACTGCTCGTGGGATCGGGCCAATCGTTTCTTGTCGGTGATCGTGGAACTGTCCCTGTGAGCCACGATCCGGACACGGTAGCAGAACGCGATTCCACGGGCGGCGACCCGTTAGTGTTGGACCGGATAGTGCTTGACCTAGACGCTGTACGGGAAACGTCCTGGGCCACGATCGCTGCTGTCGTGATCGCCGGTGGGGCAGCAGTGACGCTGTTCCATCTGATCCTGCCGACGATTTCGGATGTACTCGCCCCGGTGTTCGACGCGACGGGGGGTCTCGTGGGGATGACACTCCTCGCCAACCTCGCGTTCGTCGTCGTTATCGTCGGTGGAATCGTCCTCCAGTTCGGCGATCTTCGACCACGGGACATCGGACTCGTCTGGGAGAATATTCCCGTCGGCATCGGGATCACCGCTGGAACGTGGATACTCATGCAAGTGACCGGTGTCGCGGCACTGATACTCCAAGATGAGTCGCTCGCGCTCGCCGACTCGCTGACCCGGTTCGGAATACTTCCCGTTCTCGGTGGTTTCGTCGGACAGATCCTCGGAAACGCGCTCTACGAGGAGACCGTGTATCGGGCGTTTCTCCTGCCACAGCTCGCGAAGAAGTTCGCACGAATGGCAAAGATTGAGTCGCCGCGAACCGCGTTCCTCTTCGCACTCCTGGCCTCTCAGACAGTCTTCACACTCGTTCACGTCCCGGGGCGGTTCGCAGCCGGTGTCGAGATTGGGAACCTTCCGACGTTCCTCGTAGCGCCGTTCGTACTCGGTGTGTTGTTCGCACTCATCTACGCTCGAACCGGAAACCTGTTCGTCACGATCGGCCTCCACGCACTCGTCAACGATCCCGTCCTCCTCGTGGACGCGGGTGGGATCGTGTTGGTGCCACTCCTGCTCGTCGTCCTCGCCATCCTCGTGACCTGGCCGTCATTGATGACGTGGGTCGGGGCCGAAGAACCGCGTTCCGAACCGTCGTCGTGAAAATCTGATCTCGACGGGGCCGTACATTCCCGTCCTAGCCCGCTATTCGTCGGCCTAGCGGGAGAACTCTACCGCATCCTCGAGTTCGCTACCACTGTCGAACGACGGTGCCCGCGGGGGACCGCACGGGACGTTACCGGTTGGGGAACGACGTTACCGCTGGCTTCCGGACGGACTGGTCGGGACCTCCACGTCGGCGAGACGCTCGGGGCCGTAGGCCGCGACGACGGCCACTGCGGCGAGGGCGAAGACGGCGGCGTAGAGCGCGTTCGGTAGTTCGGTCTGCAGCGCAGCGCCGCCACCAGCAAGGTAGAGGATACCGCCAGTATTCACCGACGCGTGGAGCACCATCGTCAGCAGGACGCTCCCGCCGGTCCCGGCCACGCTCATTCTGGGTGTGGTCTGGGCGTTCTGGCACCTCCCCCAGCTGGTCGCGGACCCGAACGCAGTCTACAGCTTCGCGTGGCTCGTCGAGGAGATTCCGGGGATCTTCCGTCGAGTCGTCAACATCGTGGGCTTTGCATTCCTCTTGACGTGGATCTACAACGGGACAGAGAGCGTGCTACTCGCACTGTTGCTCCATGCGGGCATCAACACGGCCAATAGTACGCTCGTCCCGCTCCCGATCGAGGCGATCACTGGCGAGAGCTTCGTGACGGTTCTAATTGCGGTTGATGTCGCGGTCTGGGTCGTTGCCATCGTGCTTATGGTCGCTACCCGTGGACAGCTGGGATACGACACCACACGGGACACTGCTGACCGTCAAGAGATTCGCTGACGTCTCGATTTAGCAGATACTGTCGCTGTATGTGACGGAAGGCACGATAGTTCTACATACGCGCGCGAGGAATGCGCTCTCGATGCCCTCCAAACTCAGTGCAGTGATATTCAGTCAGCCATCTGGCCGAACCCATGCACTAGTTATGTTCGCCGGATCACTCGTCTTCTTGGGTCTCTACGTATATTCTGGAGTTATAGGCGACTCTTCCTCGAGCAGTTGGCTCGTTCCAATGACGATCGGAACAGCCCTGTCGGGCATCGCCGAGTCCCTGCCGAAAGATCGACGACAGACAGCGGGTATCTTCCGCGTAACGGCGTTTCTCCTCCTGACGGGTCTTCTCGCTACCACGGTCTTCGCTCCCGAATTCGTCGTTGGGGAATAGATCACATCGGAGGCGAGGACGCAGCGGACGGTTCACGTGACCGTAGTTTCACCCCTGGCATAGCCCCCCTCCGGTGGGGCAAGCCTGCTCACAGAACGTTCGATCCAATACCCCAAGCCACCCCGTTCACCACACAACATACCAGAAGGAACCCGGCGAAAAGGATGGCCGGCGGCGAGTCGTAGTATCCAATACCGAGAGTGACCGTACTCAGCGAACCGAAACATGTGCCGATAGGCAAGGAAAGTCCAGACAGCATAGCGGTTGGCACGCTCGCGTTACTGTAGCCGAATCCCCCAGCGATTGCTCCACCACCGAGGATACTACCGAACACAACGACACTGGAACCCAGACTATATATCTCGACACTGATCAGTCCACCTGCGTAGCCGATCCGAAGAGCCGAGTACGTGACTGCGGTAGCCATACACAGGAAGAGCACGCTAGGAACAGTACAAGCTCGAACGCGGGTCGGAGAGAGCAGGTTCATGAGTGCTATGCCTCTCGCTTCGGTGAAACAACGGAGATACGGAATTTATCTTTTCCGTACTGAGCGTATCAGGTCTTCATCTTGCGCTCCCAGGCTACCTCACGCTCGCTCGGCGGCGAGAGTGATTGAATTCGATATCGAGTGCGCCGACAACGCGCTCCGAACGCTTATCTCAAGTATACATTGATTTAGCTTCAATACACGATGTTCCCCTGTAGATAGCGGAGTCCGACCCGAGCGCCTCAAAATGCCGATTCAGTCGAAATAATCATCAGATTGGGGAGAGGAACGGCACTCATGAACCCGTACGTGTTACTCGGCACCGCGATTTTCTCCGAGGTTCTCGGAACGACAGCACTGAAATTTTCTCAGGGATTTTCACGCCCACTACCGAGTCTGGGTGTACTCGTTGGATACGGTGCTGCTTTCTACTTTCTTTCGCTCGCGTTGGAGGATCTTCCGGTTGGTGTCGTCTATGGGACGTGGGCTGCCCTCGGGATCGTCGCAATCGCAGCTATCGGTGTCGTCGCGTTCGACGAGCAGGTCGATTTTGCAGGGATCGTAGGTATTGGCCTCATCATCGCCGGTGTATACTGTCTCAACATTATCTCCGATATGTCCGCACATTAAATGGCTCCTCTTGAGCCCTATCCCGTTCAGCGCTTCTTCGGCAGAAGTCAAGCAATCTAACGTTTGATTCGCTCCCGCTCCTTGAGAGGGAAGACATCGTACTCTGGAAGAACGTTGAACTCAAGACAGTGAAAAACGGCTCCCCTTAGGCACCGCTGGGCCGCCGATCGAACACGTCGAGAATCGGTGCGGAATTTGGCAAGTGTGGGAGCCGGAGTTCCCGATCAGAACACTCCACGACGACTGTCGAGGTATCAAGCCACCTGTGGATTCGATCACGCTCGACGCGTAATCCACTTTCGTCCCACGGATCGATCCGCCAGAGGCGCGTCCGAAACAGCCGATCATAGGCGACTATCCCGCCCTCTGAGACTCGGAACTCGACGCAGCCGTACCGCAGCCAGTGGTCGATCGTGAGTACCCCTATCGGAACGACCAGACTAGCCACCACAAAGATGAAGACAATATCCCAGGCTCGTCCCATCACGAAGAGAAGCGAAATGAGAAGGAGGAATCCACCGATGGCCAACGCGCCGGGATGACGCCGTACGTTTGAGGCCGAAACACCACCGAACAGCCTTGCCGAGATGGAAGGACGCAGTCGGTCGGTCACAGGCTCAACCGGTTCGATCGTTTCGTCGGATGGTGGTTCGTATGCCCACCCGAGTTCGAAGTACGATGCCTCATCGAAGGCAACCAGTCGCTCGCGATACAACCCTCCGAGATCGAAGCTGAACTTCACGAGCACGATTCCGACCAAGAGTGGAGGGCCGACGACAGTCGGGTCGACAGCCGTGATCGGAGCGTCGGAGGATACGGAGTCCGTACCGAGTCCGACGAATGTTGCTGTGACTAGCCCACCGATACCGATCACTGCTCCGCGCATGAAACTGCCCTGAATTGCGGTCTGGGCACTATGTTCACGGTACCCGTGGCGATAAAAATACTCGATCAGCGTCGAGGCACCCTCACTGAGGAAGATGCTGAGTGAGGCGAGCGTCACCATCTCCAGCGCGCTCGGATCGAGCGTTTCGGGACCGACCACACCGACGGTCGTGACCCCCGCAAAAAACCATACGAGTGTGAGGATGGGGATCGCAACGGCGAGCACGGGCAGCGTCGAGATCCTGATTCCGAGTTCGGTGCACGGGATCGAGATCTCTGTTCGCTTGCTCGCCAGCGCCCCTGCAATCAACGGCTCGGAATCGAATTCCGAGGGCCGGCCTGCGAACACCGCTCGAACGAGTGCCCAAAACGAGATAATCCCGAGTTCGAACCAGTACAGGAACACGAGTGCGGCGAGATCCCACCCGAGGGCGACGACGCCGACGAGTGGAAGCGCGTTTGCGACGATGACGGCGATCGTCTCGGGCGAAGGACTATCGTGCCGCACTTTTTCGAGCGGGCCCATCCATTGATTGTGGAGGTTGACCGAGACAAATATCTGGCTCTCTAGTTCAGTCCAGACGCGTTCACGAGAGGAGTGAGAGAGCGTACGTTCTGCAGACCAGCAGTCCAGCGACCGTGAGCCAGACCGCCATCAATTCATCTTGAACAAGGTGTGAGGTGAAGCTCTCTCCGAGGGCAGCTCCGACCGGAGCGAGAAGTAGCGTTAGCGTAGCTACGTAGTGGGGATGTACCCTTGAGAACGTCTCCGTTCGTGGATCCTGAGCCATGAATTCGAGAGTCAGTGTCCGCACGAGGACTTAGTTAAAAAGCTACCGCCCCGCGTCTCTTTGGCAGAAGCGCACTGTAGTGAGTAACAGTTCTACAACTTGGGAGGTTAAACATACCGAGAAAGCCAATAGATATGCTATCTATATAGTCGGGGCGAATAGCGACACCGTCAGAAAACTGGACGTAATCCGAACCGTCCGGTAAGTTGGTCGACGCCTACTCTCAACAGTGCCTCACCGAGTGTGAGCGTCAGTGTGAAGCCCACGAGAAGCGGCCAGACGGTAAGATACGACGAAAGCGGATGGGGGTGCGTTACGTACAACCACTGATACACGGTATTCCCGAGTATCCAGAGCGTCACGAGCGGAGGAGTGACGAGTGAGAAGCGTCCAAACAAAAATAGAGGAACAGCAGTCGTCAGAAACATCCCGATCCACGTATATCCCAGTGCGATGACTGTCGTGATTCCCCTGCTTGAGATCGAAACTCCTGACGCGAATATCCACCCGAGGACTGTAATCGCGTACACGACGCCACCGACAATCGGGAGAGTGTATTTCGCGGAGTGACCTCTGAGTTCTGAGAGGGAGGGCATACAGCCGAATTCGTCCATACAGCAGTTAGTTCCACGTTTCTATCGGCTGTGCAGCCAGTTGGAGCGATAGAAAAACACGCTGCTTACGACTGTGATGTCAAGTGTGAGCCACAGCAAGTACCCCCGTAGGATCAGGCACAAACAGCGGACCGAGGAGGTCACCAACCAAGGCTCCGAGTAAGACACAAAGGGCGCTACGGAGCGTGGAATGAACCATATTCCGATGGCGATGTTCCAACCAGATGGGTCTTCGGTATGGGTCTAATGTCCCTTACATCTCACCGTGACTTCCGAAAAACCACAACTCACACGGGTAGTCAGAGAGACGTCGTCTCATTGAGGCCGAAGCATATGCCCCTGCGTCGAAGAAAAGCCCTTCAGCTGTCCGGTCTCGGGATAACGATACTGAGTGGTTGCACGTTCGGATTCGGCGGAACGAGCGACGAGATCGACGTCACTATGACAAACAACGATGGGACCACGCACCGACTGTCGGTCACTATCTCGTTCGAGAACTCGGTGCTCGTGGACGAAACAGTCACACTAGCAGCAGACGAATCATCGACCACGACGTTCGAGAATCCACGATATACGGGATCGGCCCTCCTCGAAGCCGAGCTCGACACCGCCGAGAGAACGCAAACCGAGATACGAGTCGGGCCGGGGACGGGGATACGAGACGTCTTCGTCGAGATCCGCGCAGATGGGGAACTGACTGCGTTCGCGGGGCGGACCTGACGCGAATCGGCCATCGGAGAGGAAATACTTATCAGATTACTAAATGAACCACGGTTATGGCTGTCCTGAAAGCCCTCCGCCAAACGCCGAGCGCCCTCCAGCGCAATCCGATACTGTTCGCCCCGGTATTCGTAATACTACTGTTCCAAATCCCGCAGTTAGTTCTCCAAGCGATCAATCCACTCGTCGCCAGCGTCGTCTCGATGGTGATCTCGCTCGTATTTATTTTCATCATGCCGTTCTTCCAGGCCGGCATCGTCGGCATGGCTGACGAAGCACTCGACGGACAGACGTCGCTCGAAAGCTTCGTTCGCGAAGGCAAATCGAACTACGTGTCGATTCTCGTCGTATCGCTCGTACTCGTTGCCGTCAACTTCGCACTCGGGTTCGTCGCGTTCTTCGTGGCAATCTTCGGTGGCTTCGCAGCGTACAGCGACACCGGTGGCGTCGGCATCGGAGTCCTCGTCATTATCGGCCTGATCGTCGCTCTCGTGGTACTCGCGTATTTACTGGTACTCTTCTTCGTCCAGTTCTACAGTCAGGCTATCGTTATCGACGATCTCGGTGCTGTCGGTGGGCTCAAACACAGCGTCTCCGTCGTCCGCCATCATCTCGTGAGTACACTTGGATACTCGGTACTCGTTGGGATACTCGGCGGTATTGCTGGTGGGGTGTTTGCTATTGGTTCGCTCCTCACGTCACCCCAGTCCCCCAGCACGTTACCCCTTCCGCAGGTTTCTCTAGCTGGTGCTGTTGGTGTTTCCCTTCTCGTTCTTGTCTTTGGAGCACTGTTCGGTGGCTTCTTCGGCGTCTATTCGGTTGCGTTCTATCGGACGATCAATCCCGGAGCCACCGATGGTACTTGATCGGAAAACTGCCAGTGCGGCACTCGCACTGGTCGTGATCGTCCTCTCACAGTGGCCGGTGGTCGACAGTTCGCCGTTCCGACTCGCTATTTTTCTCTGTGGTGGCGTTCTCGTCACGGTACTGGATATCTCCGCGTGGCTCCGACCTCGAGGCGAGTCACGCCACTCGAATCCAATGCATCGAGGATAGGCACACAAGCATGATTCGAGCTTTTCTCAAGTACATCTTGTTTCTAGTACTTTCGCTGTTCATCGCCACTATCGCGAGTACTCCTCTCGAAGGGAGTCCCGAACCGGGGAGTTTCCCGAGGTTGGTCTGGGTTATTATCTTCTTCACCGTATTCACGCTTCTATTCGCGTGGGATTCAGGGCATCTGAGTCGCTAGCGTTGAAGGGGTACGAAACAATTCAAGAGTACACCGAACGTGGCCGTCGATGATGGCCAGCCGTAACGTCGACGACACCGAGACAATTCTCGCGGACCTCGAATTGACGCGGGGGCTCACGATCCGGATGACTGCGATCGGAACGCTCGGGATGATCGTCGGCTGGGCGGTGTTCAGTACCCTCTATCAGATGGCAACTGGACACGTTGCGCGTTTTCAGTTCGCACCCCCTGGTATTGGATGGTGGACCGACGCGCTGAACGTGGTAGTGATCGTGATTCTGGGGACCGCTTTCATCGTTCCGCACGAATGGCTCCACGGGCTCGCGATCCGATACTACGGCGGTGAAGCACGCTACGGTGTCGGCATCGCCCACTTCATCCTCCCCTACGCGTACGCGACGACAGATCACGAGTTTTCCCGGAACCAGTTTATCGTCGTGCTCTTGACGCCGCTCGTCGTCTTGACGGTTCTCGGTGTCCCGCTCATGATCGTATTCGAGTGGGGGTGGCTGATCGTCCCGCTCACGTTGAATGCCGCGGGCGCGATCGCCGACATCTGGATGACGCTGATGGTACTGAGCTATCCCGCTCACATCCGAATCGTCGATCACGAAGGCGGCGTTCGTATTCTCGGACGAGAGGCCGATCGTCCGCGATCACTGTCGATAACGAAATTGGTCTGGGAGGCACTTTCAGGGGCCGCCGTCGCGACATTCGGCGTCTTGATTCTATTAGCAGTCGGCGGTCCAATCCTGTTGTCGATCCTCGGTATCGAGTCACTCACGGTCGGCACGCCGGGTACGATCACGTACGTCTTCTCGTTCACGAACACACCCGAGGAGATCTCGTTCGGAGTCGGGCTTGGTGTTCTGAGTCTTGGCGCAACAGTTGGACTTGGCTATGCGCTTCTCCGAAGTTATCTCCGAGGTAAGCGTCCTGCCGAGACGACTGTGGAGTCCGAGTAGTCGAGGTTCGACTGGATTTAATTGTGGATCTCAATTAGTGCTCCAAGCGTCGCTAGTCCGACACTCGACCCGGCATTTCGGCGTAGAGAACCAGTTCTGTTCCGTCAGGTGGGGAAACCCCCTCGACCGTCGCGAAGGCACAGGCAACGAGGAGGAGACTCATCCCGGCGAGCCATCGGTCGCGTCCGTCCAATCCTTGAAACGAGACCGAGAACTCCGCTGGATAGCCGAGAGCGGTCCAGATGACGAGTCCCCATACGGTGTCACGGTTGCCGAGCAGAAATGGCTCATGTGAGTAGCAGAGATAGGTATCTATCGACGTTCTTCTCGTCGAGATGCCATCTGCTGTTGAGCGTCGGCTATCGCTTCCACGGCGACGAGACCTCTCCAAAGGAAGTATAAGACTACGATCAAGAACCCGGGTAAGATTCCAAGTAACAACTGCCCTGCGATTACTATCGAATACGCTAGAAGGAGTACGTAGAACACTCCTATCGCGATGATCCAGTTGCGTGAAATTGATGGTGGGGACCAATCCGCCATACATTTGAACGAACTGTCACTGGCTTAGTGATTACGCTCCGTGAGTAGCGAACGGTTCGTTGACGGTCGCGGCTGATAACGGAGAAATGTCCGGAGTGCGGTTGCGTTGGCCTGTATCTGACCCCCTGGTTCATCAGAGAGCGAAGCGTACCGGATATCATGAATTCTCGCCATCGCTTTCTCATTGCGGCGGAATTCGTCGTCGTCTCCGGAGTGATGAGTATACTCACTGCGCCGGCGTTGCCGACGCGGATGGCGACACACTGGAACGCAGCGGGACTGCCCGATGGCACGATGTCGAAGCCCGTAGCACTCGTACTTCTCCCCGCGATGGCCGCCGTTTTGCTCGTCGTCTTCGCACTCGTCCCACGTATCGATCCGCTTCGAGAGAACATCGCAGCGTTCCGACCCGTATACGACTGGTTCGTCGTCGTGTTCACGGTGCTCATGGCCGTCATCCACGGGGATGTCATCGCGTTCAATCTCGGCTACGAACTCGACGTCACGCTTCTCGTCCTCGCGGCCGTCGCGGGCTTGTTCTACTACGTCGGGGTGCTTCTCGAGCACGCAGAACGCAACTGGTTCGTCGGTATTCGGACACCTTGGACGCTCTCGAACGGCGACGTCTGGGACCGAACGCATCGTCTCGGGAGCCGCCTGTTCAAACTGACCGCACTCGTTGCACTCGTCGGGCTCTTCTTTGGCGAGTACGCGATCTATTTCCTCGTGGGACCGGCTCTCCTCACCGCAGGCATCACGGTCGTATACTCGTACTATTTCTACGAGCAACTCGAACGCGACTCGGTGCCAGACGTAACAGAATGACTGCAAATCCGTCCGCTCGAAGCAAAGCCAAAACGGTCGACTGGGAACTCGACGTCGCTGATTCCTCGCTCTTGCTCGGCCTCGCGTACGTCTTTCCGAGTATCCTCGGTGGCGTCATCGTGCTAGCCTTCGGATTGTTGCTGTGGCTTGTCGCAGCGGCAGTCTGGGCCGGTGATCTTGGCCGAGCCATCGGCTTGAT
Organism: Haloplanus litoreus; assembly: GCF_045690335.1. GTDB lineage: Archaea > Halobacteriota > Halobacteria > Halobacteriales > Haloferacaceae > Haloplanus > Haloplanus litoreus. Next base: position 1,437,721 of record NZ_CP147874.1, read on the forward strand.
CGTCGTCGCAGTACTGGCGCTGCTCTCCCGCCGCTATTTCCCCGCCTTGCTAGATACAAACTTGGGGACGCCGTTCTCCGAGCGGTTCTCACGTCGCGGACTGCTCGTCGGAAGCCTCCTCGGTGCACTCACCCTCCTCGGGAGCACTCAGGTGTATCCCTCCGCTCCGTTCGCAGTGTTCATCGCCAGCTGGATTCCGCTAGTACTCACCGCAGCGTTCCCGACGAGCGGGCACGCGGACTTGGCGGCGAAAACTCTCGTCGTCGACGAGACCAAGGTTCCCCTCCAAGAAGTGAGGGCGTTCCGGGTTATTTCGATGGGTGCGTTCGCCGTGTGCTGGCTCTCGTATACCCGGGGGTCCCCGACCGTACCTCGCATCGTCGTACTGCCATCCGACTACGTCGATGCAGTTGCAAATCTGATCGACGCGGTTCCAGAGTCGTCCAACGAGGAACGCTCGACGATCGATCGGGCGGAACGAATCGTCGCTGGACTCTTCGGACTCGGGATGGTCGCTATCGGGCCACTTCTCTGGTTCGTTCTCCCACCAGGGGATGGGCAAGCAATTGCACTGTATGCAGGTGCGATGTTCGGTCTGTTTGGTGTGCTGTTGCTCTGGTACGCATATACCGCTTGAGTTTCCTGAAGAGATTTACTGAATCTCGGTTTTGGTGAAACCCTTCTCGGTTGATTGGTTTCAGCATTCATGCTGAATAGAGTTGAGCAACCGAACGTTCATATGAAATTGATGAGGAGATGCGGTATGTCAGACCGGACTGACCGCCTGCTTGCCCTCCACGTGATATTGATGGCCCTGTTCGTCGTATCACAAACGACTGTCGTTCCGCGAAATCAACTCTTGGGCTCAATCGGAATAGTATTAGGAACTCTTGCCATCATATACGCGCTTGTCGAACTCAAAAACGCGTTCTGAGTCCCCGCTTCTTTGCACAATCATCTAATGCCTGTCACGCTACTCAGCGACTGAAACAAACGATAGCTACTGCTGAGGGTGTCATAGAACTCTTGTCACACTGTGATGATCGTGCTTCCCGGATTGTCTCCGCGTTCGTAGTTTGTGATTGCGACGACGAGACGAAGGCACAGCGCGAGGAACACCTGCGCTCGTGCGTGGACCCGGCCTCGGGCGTGTGTTCGCCCGAGGCCGCAGTCTTTTACTGATTCGTTGGTTCGTTCGACGCCAGTCCGGCGGTTGTATGTCTCATCCAGCGTGGACTGCTTCAGCTGAACGTCCTCGCTGTGTTTGGTGATGCGATCTTCGACCCTGTACTCGATGTCTTTTGGGTCGTCGGTGTTTCGTGCGTTGTACGGAGCGACTGGCACGACCCCTGCGGCCAGCAGGTGGTCGTGCCAGTCGAGTGTGTCGTAGGCGCTGTCACCGACCATCCACATCGGCTGGGCGACGGCGAGCGCGTCACGCGTGACGCGCATCGCCGTCTCCTCTGGCGCTTGCTTACTCTCTGTGAACTCCGCCGCAATCGGGATCTTTTGCCCGGTCGAGACGATCGTGCAACCGTAGCCGTAGTAGTATTCTTCGGCGGTTGGATCGTAGCATTTCGACGCATCTGGATCGGCGGGCATCGCCCTCACGTCGGTTGAATCGATGCAGTAGGTCAAGTCGAGCAGGCCGCAGCGGGCGGCCTGCTCGACGAGCCTGGTGAAAACATCGTCAACGACGTGTTCGAGATCGGTGAGAAAGCGATCGACCGCGTCTCTCGACGGCGGTCGATCGAAGCCACAGCTCAGCCAGACAATCGTGTTCCGAAGCTCTCGTTCAACGGGACGAATACCGTAGATGTCCTTGTAGTAGCAGTGGAGAAAGCCACGCATCAGCTCTGGTGGTTCGTGGTCTCGTGTTCGCCCCGTCTGCGCCGGGGCGAACACGTCGAACTCTGTGAGAAACTCGAAAGAGAGGTACTCAAACAGCGCTAGTGTCTCTGTCTCCACGACATTGAAGAACGTCTCTACCGAAGGATCATCTTGCAGGGTCGCTGAACTCATTCCACCTCAGCGTTCACCCTGCACTTTGGTGTACGAATCGTTTTCGAGGGTATCCCCTACTATTTAATGGGATACTCTCTTTCTACCACTATGGACAGAAACCTAATCTCTGTCCCATCAGACTGGGAAACAGAGTCTTTCGGCAAAAAGATTGCTACGTTTCGAAACGACCATCGGGGTATTGAAGTAGAGGTTCGTGCTGTGTACCGTGGTTCAAAAGCGCGTAAGCACGGCCAAGAGCCGACTCACTACACCGTGCAATTGAAACAAGACTGGTTTTCGAAGGGGACACTTGGCGACCGGAAGATGGCGGTGAAAGTAGATACGGGAGAGGAAGCGTTGAGTGTTGCCGAGGAGTTTATGCGTGAGTTCACCCGTGAGATGAAATCAGTGCCCACGGAGAAAGTGCAGACGGTTCACGCATCAACTGGTGACCACGAGATTGCTGATGGCATCCTGACGAGTGAATCCGCGGCAGAGGCATTTGCAGATGCCGCAGGCTACTCTGACGATCTCCTACTCAGTGTTCTCGACGCCGAAACAAACGAGCAATACGAACTGGTAGCCCATCGTGATGGTGCTACGATTACGACAATTGCTGGAGATGAGGCTATTCTCGGGGAGATGGATCTTCTAACAATTCACAGCATTACTCCCTTCGATAATCAAGGGATAAAACAAGTGTTGGGTCAAGAATTACCTATCTGGATAGTCACCCATCTTGACGAGCATACTGTCTATCGGTTTGTTTTCGACAATGCAAAGGAAACCGATCTCGTCCTCGGTCGAGGGACTGAAGTCCTGTCACCAGCGTTTGGGAGAACCATTGCTAACGTTCTGGAAGAGAAGTGGTGAGAGCAACAATCATCCGTCCGTAGACCTGCTATCCAAAAAGAATGGCTTGATTGGTGCGAGAGTATACGTCTGAGGACGTAACGCCGCTGAATATGTTTTTCCCTGTGAGGGCCCTTCACTACGTCAGTTGTATTGACCGACTGAAAGATGCAACACAGCTGTGGCAACCGTTCTATGACACTCTGACTGCTTGCTAGACTTGCGCTATTCGCATGCTCCTCATGTCGCAGATGATAGTTTCAATAGCACCGAGCCACCCATCCAAGTTCACGTCTCGGATGCGAACCGTCGAAATACGTCGAGGCGACGCAGGCCATACTCGATACCGGCTACGACGAGGAGGATTCCCAGGTAGAGGAACCAGCCGCCGAAGTAGAGTGCGTGGGGATCCTCGACACTCGCCGTGAAGGCTGCGTGGACGTCGATCAGAACGAACATCGTCAGTAGCGTCGCGGGCGCGACCAGTCGATGCCGGACGAGGAAATAGAGTGGAATCGCCGCGAGTATCCACATCCCGACCGCACCGAACAGATACAACAACCACTCGAGTCCGCCGGACATCGTCACTCCGAGGCGGGAAGCGTACCAGACCATGACGGCGGCGTGGAGCAGTCCGCCCGAAGAAGCGATGGCGATGGCTCGTCGTCGTGGCGCCGGGGTCGACAGCCACGGAATCGATTCCGGAACCGACGGCAGACGTGTCCACGCGTGCCGAATCACGTACTCGACGAGTCCGACGAAGAGAAATCCGACCGTCCAGACCGAGGCGTTGATCATGTAGCGAACGATGTAGAGTCCGTTCTCGACGACCGTAATGCCGGTCGGCTCGGCGAGGCGTTCCAGTTCGGCAACGTCGCGAAACGTCGGTCCGGGAGGTGTGAGTTCCATCCCGAGGACGTAGGCCGTCGTGAGCGTGAGCGCAACCACGGGGGTAACGAGGCGGAATCGAGCCGCGAGCCAGACGGGGACGGTCCCGACAACGACTAGCCCCCCGTAGCGCCACAGGAGACCGGCGGGCGAATACTGCGAGGGACCGATCGAATATCCGAGGCTATCAGCGACGAGGAGTAGTCCGGTCGCATGGACAACGCCGATGGCGAGGCTGAAACCGGCGGCTCGTCTGGAGGGCATACGTTCGATTTCGGGCTCTTCTGGCTTCTTTGTTATCCCGAGAAGATGTCTTGAGATCGGATTCGGGGATTGCCCCCCTGAGTCCGGTCGACCGTCGTGAAGCGGGCAGTCAGTCGAGTCGTTCGGTGGCAGCCACTCGGTATCCTGCCACGTATGCGAAGACTCCTATCGCAACAATCACGAGGCCCCACGGAACGTATCGTAGCGCGAGCGACCCGATCACGAGATTCGCCGCCGTGTGTGGTGCAAGTGCGACGACCACTGGAATCGGGGAAAACAGGAGGCCGGTGACAAATGCGAGGTGAAGCGACGTCTCCCTCTGCCGGGTGATCGCGAGCGGGACGAAGTACAACGTCGGAACCACGAGGCTCACCAGCCCGTACATCGCGTCGTACCCGGCTGCACCTGCGGCAGCAGCAGGGAAGAGCAGCCACTGGCCTGCGAGAACTGCCGCTGTCGGCCAGAGGAGCAGACGCGTCACTGCTTCCATCGAACCCGTTGCGCCACTCTCCCTTCCGAGGAGATGTTTTGCCAGCAAGAGTTGACCAGCGACGAGGAGACCCCCCAGAAGGAGTGCCGGTCCGGCACCCGTCCCCGCGACGATGAAGAGTAGATAGAACAAGAAGTCTCCCAGTTGGTCGGTCACCGGACCAGAGACCCCGACGAGTGTCTCGACGGTCGCTGCTGTAAGGCCGACAACGGTCAGCGGTCCGGTCACGAGCCCGATTAACTCTAACCGTGAAAGTTCAGTCAGCTGGCTCTCGAACCGCCGCAGCATCGCGACAACGACGGCGAGGATTGTCAGGGGAGCAACGACGGCGACGAAGTCCTGCGCTTTCAGCTGGGCGACGTCGATGCCGATGCCCAGCGTCGTCGAAACACTGCTGACGACACCGTCGTCCGGTGCGAACACGACGTGACTCCGAACGCCGAGGGGGTCGTACTGCTCGTCGCTGCCTTCCCACGTGACGACGTGATCGGCGGTTGTCGCGTCGGCAGGTGCGTGCGATACGACCGTTCCTGGTGGGCCCTGCATCGTCATCGAATCCGCAGCGAGGTAGAACCACCGCGCGTCACCTCCGTGCCAGTAGAAGAAATCAACCACGTACACACCACCCACACTCTCGTGGGCCATCCCGGGGACGTCGTATTCTACGATCAGGGTTTCCCCGTTCATCGACGTGGTGAGCGACTGGGGCTCTTCGGCTGCGACGTATCCGCGGTCAGGCACCTGTTGGACGATACGGTCGCGGAGAGAGTGATTCTCGCGAAGCGTTTCGACACCGTCACCGGTGAGTCTGACTCGTGCCGTCCAGTGCCCGGTTCCGGATTCGGCGATTCGAATGGAGATCGAACTCGCTGCGATGCTGACGTCGACGCCGCTGTCGGCGGCAGTCTCGACGAGCGTGTCGCTACAGACGCCACAGACTGCCTGTGGCGGCGGTCGGGCACTGACAGATACGCCAGCTACGGACAGTAGGAGGAGACCCACCAGCACGGTGGCCAACGCCACGCGTACTCCAGTACTCCCGTCGATTCGTTCCATCGTCGCAGCCTCTTGGTACGATGTCGAGAGACGCCACGGGTATGAATCACCTTGGTTAGTCGCTCAGGTGGTGGTGAATTCGTCATAGACTGCGACAGGGAACGTTAGCATGAACGTCGACACGACGCTACCGATGACTGCCGCGAGTAGCCCAACGACGATCAGAAGAGGCACCGACAGCGTCGGCAGGCCAGAAACCGATGTAGATTCGGGACGCGCAAGTAGCGAGACGCCACCGCCGAGAGCGCCAATGACCATCGCGAGCAGCGTATACCCAACCGTTGCTAAGAGGTTCGTGCGGACAACGCGATAACTTCGTTTGAACGAAGCGATCGCGGACGCGCCATCGATAACGATAGCCTGGCCGTAAAATTGGACGAAGAACGCCACGAGGAGATACACCAGTACCGCGATGGCAACTAGGCCGACAAACACCATCCTGACGGCGTCGTGGGTCAAGAACGCGCGTGGGGAGAGAGCCTCACCGAAGCGTATACTACCTAGCCGAGACGGTCGATCCCCACAGAGATCTGATCGTCGTTTGAGTCTACGCAACTTATATACTGTTTCTGGAACACCCCCTAGAAACGAATGGACTCGTCATCTCTTCGTCACAGACTCCCCGAATCGTGGCGGATTGCGATTATCGGGGCAGTCGCCTCGCTACCCGTCGCTGGCGTACTAAACTGGCTGCCAAACTCGGAAGCGACCATTGGCGGCGGTGTCATGATACTTGGAGCGTTCATCGCTGGGGTCGTCGCTACAACCCGCTCGACAGATCCGGATGCCGCTGGACTCCGTACTGGATTCCTCGGGGGTGTCCTCGCCGTGCTCTCGTTGATTGTAGCGGTAGTCGGTACAGCGGCTAGTGGTTCAATGGCGGCATGGCCCCTGTCTAGAGTCGTATTCTGGATCTTCGCCAGTGGGCTAGTCCTGTGTATCGCTCCCGTGTTCGGTCTGGTATGCGGTCGTATTGGTGGGTGGGTGGCAACCACTGTTGGCTCACGAAAAACGATGGGGACGAACGCGTCCTAATCCCGAGATAATCCGGAGGAGGAATTGTCGAAATCCTCACACAGTGATCGGTTTCAGTAGCCGTGCTGAATACAGTGCACGCATTAAGCAGTCCAAATTGGCGGCCAGAATGAATGGGATGTGGTTAGTACAGATTGCTCACCTATCAATTCGAATACTCCGACATGCGGCGGATGGCTTCGTTAAGAACGACGACAACAGTTATTAGAACGCCTATGAAAAAGAGAGGTAATAGCGAGCCATCCGTGGGTTCTGTGCCAATGATGGAGAGCTGGATAGCGATAGCCATCAAAAGAATGTCTTTCGCCCGTTTTTCTTCCATATCGCGTCGAATCGTACGACACAACTTAGAATATGCGGTTGACAAGTATATCCCCTCTAACGGCTTATTCAGAAATCACTTGTAGACACCGTTCCCGTGCTGACTACATCCTCTGTATCTCGCACATCGATACTATCTGACGATGAGGGTTTCAACAGGGCCTGTGAAAAAACAAATGCTCTGTTGGGAGTCCGATTCGTGAATCCGATTGCCTCTCAAGCAAGGCGAAGAATCGAAGCCTACTGTCGTCCTACTGCTCAGTGATTGGATTCCACTGTGTCACACGTTCGTCGATTTGTAACTGTCCGTCCCGCCAGCGGACGTACGCGAGAAGTAATAGGCCACCGAGAAGGGCAAAGATGACGTGGACGAGTCCCTCCTCGCCGATCCATGTATCCGGCCCGACGAGCTCGAGAACGACGAGTTCGGGCGTGACTTGAGAGACTCCGAGTCCGAGAAGGCCCTGTGAGAAGTTGTAGAACACGTGAAAGCCGATGGGAAGTGCGAGATTACCGGAGAGTGCGTACACGCTCCCGAGCACGAGACCAGCAATCGCGTAGTACCCATACTGACTGACGTGAGTTACCTTCCCGCCGTGTAGTGTCGCGAAGACGAGCGTGCTGAGGAGGACGGCCAGAAGTACGGCTGGCTTCCGACCCACATATCCTGCTCCGCCTTCTGCGAGGTTCTTCAACATGGTCGCTCGGAAGATGAATTCCTCCCAGATTGCCGCGACAGCGATATACGCGAACGTGACGATCACCGCCGGAACGAACGGGAGAACACCGGGGGTTTCGGCGAATCCGGTCACGGAAACCCAGCCAGCCTGAAGGGACATCACGAGAGCCCCGGCGTTGACTGCGAGGCCCGTCCCGCTCCCAACGGCGACCGCTTTCCACCACTCACGGTCGAACGACAGACCGTAGTCGACGACCGGACGTCGATCGAGAAGCCTCGCGGCGACGAGGAGCCCCCCAACGAGAACGACTATCAAGCCGATCAGCTCGAGCAACTCGCGGATTGGATGCTCGAACCGAGCTCGAACCGCCGTCTGGATGACCGCGAGAGCCAGAAACGTCAGGACGAGAGGTAACAGCGCCCGAATCGGGGCCCGAAGTCGTCGATCGTCGTGGTTCCAAACAGGCCAGGTAAGCCAGTAACGGACGCGCCACGTAGGCCTGCCTTGGGTCTCTGTGGAGGGCATACGCAACTGGAGAGCGGGCATCACAGTAGCACCCCAGCATCGGCTTCCGATCCAGAAGTCGGGAGGGCTTTTTATTTGCAACCACTCTCAGGGAGACAGTATGGACGGGGATGGCGACGATGAACTCCTCGCGTTGCTCGACGACGAGTACGCGCGAGCCATCCTCGCCGAACTCACCACAGAACCGATGTCCGCCTCCGAACTCTGCACAGCCTGTGACATGTCCGATCCGACAGCGTACCGGCGCCTCGAACGGTTACAGGAGGCCGATCTCGTGGCCGAACAACAGACGATCGATCCCGAGGGCCACCACTACAAGCGATACGTGGCGACCGTAGACGAAGTGTCGGTCACGTTCGAAGATGGTGCGTACGAAGTGGCCGTGACGAGATCCGCGACGAATCCGGCCGACCGATTCACGGACCTGTTCGAGGGGTTGTCCTGAATGCTGGACGTGTTGTTACAACTACGTTCGCCATCGTCGGACCCGGTGATCGCACTCACCGTCGTTCTCCTGACGCTGTTGTCGATCAGTCTCTCTGTCGGAATCGCCCTCGTACTCCTTCGCGGCTATCGTCGGGGGCCAGGACACCCCGGAATGCTGTATCTCGCGCTCGGCCTGATTCTGCTCACGACCGTTCCGGAACTCCTTCGAGTCGGACTGCCGACTCTCACGGGCGTGGGTACAGTCGGCCGGTCTGTACTCGTGAGCGGGAGCGAGCTTACTGGGTTAGGAGTCATCCTCTGGGTGGTCTACGGAGGTGGGTCCCAGTGATACCTGTGCCTCTGAGTACAGAGGTTCTCTCGCCCGGCAGTATTGCGTGGCTCTCGCGAGGATTGACCGCTCTCATCGGTCTGTTCGTCGCACTGCTGGCGTATCGCGGCTTCAAACGAAATGACGCCCCGAAGATGCGCTTACTCGCCCTCGGGATCGGACTTCTGACGACAGGAGTATTCCTGACAGTTACAGTCGCGAACGTCGCAGGAGCTGACACGGGAGGTATTCTGATAGCACGTGGGATCGTAACCGTGACTGGCCTCTGTGCCGTGCTACTGGCGCTTCTGTATCGGTAATTCAATTATCGATCGATGCGAGCCGAGAACAGAGCAGGCGACAGATTAACACCGCACTCTCTGAAAGGACCGGTATGGCCCTCCATCGGCGAACAGCCCTCCAACTCGCCGGAACGACGATAGCCACAGCTCTCGCAGGTTGTGCCTCATTCACGTCGGGCACGTCCACGACTGAGAAGAACGAGTACACGCTCACGCTCGACCGTATCGAGCAATCGCTCGTCGAGTACGTCCGCTATCAACCAGGCGATTCAGTGTACGATCAACCCGCTCACCGTGCCTTGTCCGAGATTCTCCCCGACGGCAGACACACGACGTCTGGCTACAAGCCACTTCCAGAGGACGCATACGTCGCTCACGATGGCCGGTACTATCAGACGAAAATCGTCGTCACTGGCGAACAGCGGATGGAACGGCCGTTCGTCCGGGTGACTCCGACCCCTGAAGAGCAGGTCCCTGCGGATGTCCCCGCGGTCGACTCACTCGCCCAACCAGTGGGCCGCGTAATCAAGATTCTCCACAGCCACACCGTTTCTGACGGGGAAAGCGGGAGTGCTGACCTACTCCACGACGACGCGTACGTCCTCCGGCGACCGTACGAACTGAACAGTCGGCTGACCGACGATCTCGACGGAGAAATCGTCGCGATGGACGCCGACGGCCACTGGGCCTACCGAATCGATGTCGCTACCGAGCACCTCGCCGAACCCGCCTACACGACACTCGCAATCGAAGTCGCAGATACTGAGGACGCGTTCCGCGACATTGCATTCGCCGCCAGAATCGATACCCGACTCGACCCAACCGAACTCGACAAGCCGGTCCGACAGTTACTAGAGCAAAGTGTCGCCCGGGATAGGTACCGAGAAACCACCCCACTCTCCACGGAGTACACGAACCTGATCGACGCGCTTGATCTCGAACACGTCGAGACTGCCTCGAACGGCCATCACCTCTGGTACGACGACACGCTGTACCGATACGGCCTGTACATCAACGACGCGGACTAGTTATCGGGGATTTTCGCTTCGAGAGACGGCTGATGTTTACCACCTCTCCCCGCCTACAGTCACTCATGGTCTCTCGACGAACACTCCGAAACGCCCTCCTCGGCCGTGACGTCGCCATCGCCTACGCGATCATCGTCGCCCTGTATTTTCTGAAATTTATTCCGTTCCAACCCACACAGATTCCACCCTATCTCTTGATCGTTGCCTACGACTTGGTCGAAGTAGCGCTTCCAGTTCTCACTCCGTACTACCCGATCGTATTCCCACTGTTCCTGTACGTACTGGCCGTTAGTGGGGCAAGTCTCACTCGAATATTTCGTGCCACCGATGGTCAACAGTCAGCATGGCTGCAGACACTCGGTGGGGTCTGTCTCGTCGTCGGAGTCATCTCACTCGGGTTCGGCGCGTTCGTCGGCGGCCCTCTCGTCTCCCCGACAGATAATCCGACACCGCTGGCGATTACTGGTGCGACGGGAATCGTGTTTCTCGGGGTGGCATGGTGGTTGCTCGGTCGCCCGACTGTACAATCCCCCACTCCTGCCTGAGCGAACACAACACTCCTCGAAGGGAATTTTCGAAGCTCGTTTAGACGCCAAAGCGAACGACTCAGTTCCTGTGTGAATGCCTTCAGTTCGACTGCTTGCTCGTTTCTCGTATAACGAGTCGAGCCGTTGCTACGTCTCGTTCTGAGGCCCCTGAGAACTCCTTTCGTGAACCCTGCTCCGAACGTTGCGTCAACGGGGGAATCGCTCGTCTTGAGTGGCTCGTCACGGTCCACGATGGTGACGAAGCGAGGGGTGTGAGCGTCTCCCGTCGCGGCATCGAACGTTAGATGCCACCGGTGCCGTCCGGTCGACCGAGTAGTACCTAAATAGAGATTCGAATCGACATCACCGTCGTCAGCGGGAACGACGTCTCCGACGTGGGAGACGAGCGATCCGGAACGCCAGGCGTGTTCGACTGTCAGCGACTTCGTTTTCCACCGGCTCGTCGCATCGTAGTTCGAACCAGGGATGAGTCGATACCGTGTGATGAGGGCGTACCGACCAGTCGATTCGAAATCGAGAATCGACGCGTGCTGTCTGACGGTACCGTACCGTTCGTTTCCCGCTGTCGTCGTGTCGGTGGCCACGGTGAGACGGGGCCAGTCCCGCGCTTGGGATACCGGCTCCTCGGCATACTTGGCTGGTGGAGCGGGGGGTTCGTCTGAGAGCCCACTCGCACCTCCTAGAACGCCAACGGCCCCCGCGCTGGCGGCTAGTCCGAGAAGCGTGCGACGTTGCATCGGTTCGAGAGAGTCTCGCTGAGATAGAATATCTGTTGGAAACGCCCAAAGAGGTGACTGCCGTAACGTGACGGTCGATACACAGCCCCGATCACGGAGGAACGAGCTGTTATCTGTATCTGAATGCGGCCACCGCTCTTGTTGGATAAAACTACGTTGTACGACCGGCTCTAGCCCGGGTTCCAATCGCATAGATGAAACAACCCAGCGCGCTGAACGCGGTTCCGATGGTCAACAGCCACACCAGTAGTTCGTACGGAGTCCGAACGACCAGTGGCTTGCCCAATAGCAGCAGATACTGACGATACAACGCACTATCGAACGCGAATACCACGACGAACCCCGTGAGACTCAGGATTCCAACCCCGAGAGTCCACACCGCTTTCGTTCGAACCGGGAGCTCTCGGCGATGCGCATCACCGAAGACAACAGCCATCGTAAGAAGCACGATTGGCGGTGACAAGAGTATCGGATGGAGGGCCATGTTCGAGAGCGTGGGCAGAAATGAAGATAAATCCAGGGTACGGCAGCATCTAGTCTGGATTCACTGCGCAGAGAGCGGTTGTGAGTAATCCAAAGGAATTTGCAGACATCCACAGCACCGTAGGTACGCAATATGGATAATTCCACCATCATTCAGTTAACGACTCTCTGGTTCGTCATTCTGATATTCATACAAACCGGATCTGGTGGCTCAGGGGCGCTACTCAACGCAATCGGGATTCTGTCGATTCTCCTCGCCTACATCATTCCCGTTACAATCCTTGGTCTCCTCGCTATTCGACTGCTCGAAGAGTAATAGATATCACCCCAGATTACGCGTTTACTGCCAGCAGCAAACGAACATATTGTTTCAACTCCTTCATTCGGACGCCAAGGAGACGAGTTGTTGACTGATTGAGGGCTGTTATAGATCGAACGCAGACGGTTACCCGGGTCGTACGAGCTGTGTGAGAATTATCGATCGAGCCCGAACCATACGCCGAAAACGAGCGACACAGCGCCAGCTCCCAACCCGACCAGAAGTCTGAATCCACCAAAGACCACACCGACGGCGCCGAGAGCGAGTACAGACGCACCGACACTCAAGACACAGACCAGCACGGTCCATCCTGCCAGTCGTCCCCAGCGCTGCTGGTGGGTGAGAACGCCCGCGACGACCCCAGCGGACACGACGAACGTACTCGCCGGCGACGTGAGAAACCGTGTGAGGCTCCCGCTTTCAAAAAGGGTGGTTCCGACGAGCGCGACTGGAATGCCGAGTGCGGCGACGACCAGCGCCCGACGGACGGTTAGGACACGATCAGCGAACGACTCCCGATACTGATAGGCTACGAGTCCGAGTCCAACAGCAACGTAACCGCGACCGACTGGCGTGAGAACATAGCCGAGGAACGCCTCGAACAGGTTCGCCGCGATTGCGCCAGTGTTCTCCGGGGCGACAGCGTAATAGGTGTCGTCCTGGCGGTAGATCCCTCGTTCGACGACGTTACTGCCGGTCACGGATCCAGTATCGATCGCCTCCCGTACGTTGGCTGATGCGCTTTGAGACGGCGTCGAGACGGCTTCGAGAACGGACCTCGGATCCGCAGGGGTCATCTGCACCCTGACGAACGTCGTGTCCTCGTCCACGGTCGCGTTCCACCGGTAGTACGACTCCTCGTAGACGACGAACTCCGCATCCATTCCATCAAGAATAATGTGTAGCTCCGGAGTGACGTTCCCGCTATACGACCCGCTCTGGACCGCGTCTTCGACCGGCCGACGAACCTCACTCGACTCGTCTTCGAGACGACCATCGAGATCGGTGACGGACGGAGATGCCTCGGCAACCCGTTTAGGGTCGTCCCCGGGCTGGACCGCCGTCGCGGTGTATGTCACCTGCATGTCGGTCATCGCGGCGTGGAACGCGAAACTGCCGCCCAGACCGACGACGAGTAGTCCAAGTAGCGCAATCGTTCGGAGGGAAGGGGTGGTGAGCGAGGTGCCCTGAACCATTCTGACGGTGGATAACGTGCCGAGAACGACATCAAGATTCTCACTTCCGTCTCGAGGACGTACCGAGTGTTCTCACGCTCAGACTCGAGACGGTCAGCCTGCGAATTCCCGTTCGAGGAGTTCCCGAATGCGACGGAGTTCCACGAGTTCTTCATTCGTTCGAACGTCCCTCTCCGAAACAGCCTTCTCGTCGCCCGATTCGACCTCGGGAGTACTCTCTGTGGCCGCCGGCGGACGACGTCGAACCTTCGTCAGAACCTGGTCTTTGATCTCTTCGTAATCGCTGACGCCACTGATCGAGAGTTCGGCCCCCATCTGGCCGCCGTATCCGGCGGTGTGGATGCCGACCGAGCCCGCATCGACGAGTCGCTGAATCGGTCCCTGGGACGCGTTGACGTTCGTGATTCGGTTGTACGGAACCGTCGTTTTCTGCTGGAAGAACACGCCACGACGGTATTCGATCTCGTCGTCGGTGAACCGATAGGCTGCAGTCCGATAGAACGCCGGAATCCACCACGTCAGGAACGCGAACACGGCCACGGGTGGAACGACCACCCATGTCGGTGCATCCGCTAAGACCCCGAGTGAGGCCAGAAAACAACCCACGAAAGCAAGAATCACGAGGGCCAGCACCTCGTAGAGAAAGTAATACACCGTCAGTTTCTCGGGTTTGAACCACTCGTTTTCTGCTCTCATATCCCGATACACGAAGCGAATACGTGTCTCTCTATAGGACGATTCCCGAATGATGGAACAGTTTAGTTAACTCCGTTATCGAGTATAGTGCGAAAGCCATGAATAATCGAAAATCTACAAGCGATCAGAGAAATTAAACTGCTGTCAGAGATTATTGCTCGGATATGTTCGGGTTGCCCTCCACAGCCCTCCAGTGGCTCAGTGCCGGTTTGGTACTCTTGATCGCCGGTGTATTGATCAAGTTCCGGGGATGGACTTTCCTCTTGGCAGGATACGACGAGACGTCACCAGTTCCCGACGAAGTCGTCGCTGACGTCGCAGGAAACAGCATTCTCCGGATCGGATTGGCCGCAATCGTGCTCGGTGTCCTCATCGTCAGTACGGACGTTCCGCCGTATCTTCCCGGCGTCTTCGGCGGAATCATCGTCCTTGCCGTCGTGCGGATGATCTACCGTCTTCGGACGTACACCCCAGCCAATACGACATGACTCGTACTCCGTACCTGAGAACATCCGAGGGTGGCAGTAGACTCACCTGCCACTGATGGAACCCAATCTCGAAGATGAACAATCCCGACGGGACTCGGCCAGTCGGAGAGATCCTCACATCGAACTTGGAGATGGGATACTGGTCGATTCGAGTCTTCATACAGCAACTCGCTTCGAACCCGCTTCCGACACTGGGTGCGATAGCTCTCGGACTTGCCGGAGTATTCGGAGACCGAATCCTCTCACTCCCAGAGGTCGTATTTGGCGGAGTGATTCTTCTCGGCGGCCTCGGTCTCGCATACGTCGGTAGCGGTCGGTTGCGATAGCACGTCTCGGGACACGTTCAACCTGACCTATTTCACGTTTCGGTAGCATCACTCACGCATATGCCCTCCACGAGTGTCGTGTCCAGAGTGACGAATTGGGCAACGAGCCAACGAAACCTCACGATCTTCGTCTCGATATTCGCCGCATTTCCACTGTCGTACGCATTCCAATCAATAGTTTCCGAGAGTGCATCAGCGGGGAGCTTCCTCCTGTTGGTCACGCTCGCGGTCGGTGTGCCGACAGCCTACGACGAGTACTGGCCCCAGTACGACCAGACGTGGAAAGCCATCGGCTGGATACTCCTCGCCTGTGCCGTCGTTACCATCGAGTTCATTGGTCTCTACATCGTCGGGACTGAGTACCTCGATCTCACACCGCTCTACGCCTCGGCCGGGGCGTTTCTCGTCACAGACCTCGGAAATCTTGCCTGGCTCTCCTTCCGCCAACGGACGTAGCAGTCTCTCCGGAGGTATTTGTCCGAGACCCGTCTCACTAGAAACCGATGCCAGGGCGCACCTCGTCGTCGAACGTTCTCCAGTATGTCGGAGTCATCGCCGCACTCGTTGGTGTGATCGGATACGTCGTATTCGACTGGCGATTCGGGGAAACTGACAGCACGATGGCGTTCGCTCTCGGGGTCATCTGTGTCAGTATCGCTGTGGGCTGGGAGCTCTATCGACGAGTAGCCTGAGACCACCTTGGCCAACGACCCCGCTCTGACGCTCGCTGCGCTCGCGCTCGAGGAAGGAGATTCCGTGCTACCGCATCAGTTGAAAAATCCCGTGCTGTCTCACTCGTCACTGTCTCAATTAGATGGCAACAGTCATTCGACGATAATCGCTCCTTTCTGACCGAGTGCTCTGTGGGGTTGACAGGCGTAGCGATACGTTCCGGACTGCTCGAACGTGTGCTGGAAGTGGACGCCGGATTCGTGAGTAACCTGCCCGGAGTGGATGTCGGCGTTCTGGAACACCACGTTGTGCCCGCCGCCGCTTCCGGTCCACTTCCACTCGACCGTCGTGCCCGTCGAGATCTTCAGGACTGGCGGGTCGAAGGCCAAATGACCCCTGTTGCCTCGTGACCCGACGGTGACGCTCGCCACGTCGGAACCGGTTCGATCGACCACCGTGCCGTCGAAGTTACTGCTGTCGACGACCCACATATCGACGGTCTGATTCCCCGTCGACGGAGGCTCTCTAACGATCACGGCGCCGCGCATTCCCTCCTCTCGGTGCGGTTCCGAGACGAACGGGTGCGTTCCCGGTTCCTCGAAGATGTAGTGATAGGCCGTCCCCGGTTGGGCGTTCGGTCGGCCGCTGTCGAAGGTACCATCAAGCGCGACGACGTTGTGGAGGCCGCCGTGACCAGTCCAGTCCCAGGTCACGTTCGTCATGGGAGCGACTTCGATCACTGGAGGATCGAACGACAACCCGTCCTCGACCGGGTGGCCGACGTCGATCGTCGGTTGAGCGCCAGGCCCGTATCGAGGCGTCTCTTCTCGGTACCCGTTGGCATTCGTCAGCCAATCGTCGGTCGAATCGGGTGGCGTCAGAGTAGCCTCTGTGGTAGTCGTCGCCGTTTTTTCGGGGGTGTTCGTACTTGTCGGCGACGTGGTGCGCGGAGTGTCTGCTGTCCGATTTGTTGTGCTACACCCAGCTATCGCCACGATACCAGCGAGAGCGGTGCTGCGGAGGATTTGTCTGCGAGTTGGGGACCCTTGCATTGCAGTTCGCAAGTCGAGAGATTGTCAAACCAACGGCGATGGTGCTTCCCCAGCACTGGGAGTGCCCCCATACCTACATATGTCCAGGAGATGTAACGTTATGGTTCAGTGGCTCTGTTGGAATCCTTGGAACCTGACAGAATTACGGTGTTGAATAGATGCTGAGTTACGGTTACAGCGATTCTCGCAGCGATTCTATGTTGATGAGGGCAAACATCAAAAAGATCTCATAGAACTGCCGATACCAGCCGAGCGCTCTCACGGCGTCGCCGGGAGCGCCCACCGCCACGCCGATCTGAGAGCGACGACGCCGAACGGGCCGCCGAACCCGGCGGTGACCGCCGCGACGGAGGGGGCGTAGTAGGCGAGACCAGCCACGACGGCGATGCCACAAGCACCGACTGCGGCCGCCACCCCGACCACGCGTCGGTCGAGTGGGCCGAACGCCGTCGTCTCGACCGGAAGATCGAACGCCTCGACGGCCCGGCCATACTCCCGGAGGTGCGCGAGGCTGAGTTCGTACTCCCCCGAGGACGGCGTAAGCGAGAACGTTCGGGTGTCGCAGGCGCGGTCGAGGAGCTCTCCCTCGCCCAGCTCGGCGTCCCGGAGGCCATCGACGGGGGTCGCCCATTGGACCGTCCCGGTGAGGTCGTCGTACGCGACTACCGCGTCGTCGCGGCGCTGGTACGCCAGCGTACCGTGAGTGAGAGCGTACTCGACGGCCTTCAGCCCGCCGATGCCAGCCGGCAGGAGGCCGAAACAGACCACTGTGGCAGCGACCAACCCTGTAGATCCGCCGGTGAGCCCAACCCACGCGAGGAGGTACGCCGGGCCGCCGCCGACCGCGGACGTCGCGCCCCGCCAGAGCGCGGCAGCGAGGACGGCGCGCCGGTCCGGACTGATCTCGGCCGTCGGCGCCGCGTCCGGAGCCGCCACGGGCGGGAGCGTCCCCGCCGCCTCGTCGGGGTCGAACGCCCGCCCGCCGCGGTAGCCCCGCCACTCCGCGAATAGCTTCACCGTGACGAACGCGACCAGCGCGCCGGTCGGACCACCGGCGGCCGCGAACCAGAGCACCACCACGGCTACCCCGGCCTCGTTCTTCGCGCTTCCGATCACGTCCCGGGGGGTGCTCGTCTCATAGCGCCGCTTCCGGAAGTACTCGCGGTTGATGACGCCGACTTGAGAGACGATCAGGGAGACGGCGCTGGCCGCCACAATCGGATCGGCGAGCGTCGCCGCCACGTCGATGAAACGGCTCAGTACGAAGAGGAACATCCCGACGAGCGCCACGGCAGCCCCGAACGCTCGCAAGACGAACGGGAAGTTCCGGGGGTAGATCGGCGGGAGCGAGTCGACGACCGTGACGCTCCCACGCCGGCGGTTGAGGTCGCTCGGTCCGACGGAGACCCCGCCCCACTCGTCGGGTTTGAGCGGGTTACCCTCCTGTGGGCGCTCCAGCTGGTCGTAGTTCGGCGGGCGGCGCGCGAACAATGCCTTCAACCCGGCGAACGGGACAGCGACGACCAGTTCCATCGCGTAGACGACCGCGAACATCTGTGCGCTCCACCCGAGGTGGAACACGCCGACCAGCGGGACGACGTTCGCCGCGACTGCCACCAGAAACACGGCAGACGAATCGTTTGATGGTGGCTCCATCGATTCATCATCTATAAGTAGTGAATAAAAGTTGTTGGGTGAGGCCGACACCCGTGTTTAATCGCCATACATCAGGGAGGTAGGGGACTAAATCAAAGGAGTTGTCGTGGACTGCTCAATGAAGCCGAGGGTGTCGATTTCCATGGCATGTTCGATCCCTCGGTATCACCCTTCTAAACCGGTAAAATCGGTAACTAAGATCGCTATTCAACACAGCAGATAGAACTGGCGTGCTGAATACGGAGGGTGTATCAGTCACGTCGAACGCTCGTTTGGATCGAATAGCCGCTGGATTCCCAAGTAAAGGGCAGGAATCAATACACCAGTCAGAACGACTGGGAGAATACCTGTTGGGTCGGGGCTAACGACAAAGGAGACGGTAAATCCGAGGAAAAGAGCTGCAAAAATGGAAATAGCCGTTAGTACAGCAGAGTTCATATCTCCACGTTCAGTCGGAGAATCAATAAGATTGGCGTCCCTTGATTCTCTCTGAACAGGTCGTGATTGACTTCCTCCCTGTATCCAGAATTGAAGCAACCGCATCCCCGATCGAATAGCTACGATCGTCCCCGTCGACAGCAGCTCTCGACACCGGAGGATTGAGGGAGGGAACTGATGAATAGAAGATAGTTTAACCGGACTATTTGAAATCCACCCGAATGTCGCGTGTTGTGAGCGACTCGCCCGTGTTCGAGAGCGGGCATCTGGTCCCCGTCGTAACGTACCTCTTGATACTCGGTGTGCTATCTGGACTCACGCTCATCTCGACAGGTGAGTCTCCGTCACCCATTCTGGGAATGGCGTGGGGCGTGTTCCTCATCCTAGTCGGACTCGCCGCACTCACAGTCGAGGGCGTCTCCCCTCGCACACACCTCCCGTCCACTCGGTCTCTCGTGCCAGTGTTGGGCGTTCTCATCACGTTCTGGGCGCTCTACAATCTCGTTGCGTACGGTCTCGCCCTCTCCGGAGTCACCGGATTCGACATCGCCTCGTCAAGGGTTGTTGCCCACCCCTTGCCGTATCTGGCAGCACTCGGGAGCTCCCTCGTCTTCACTGCCATTCCAGAGGAACTCGTGTTTCGCGCATATCTCCAGTCGAAAGCAGTCGCACTCACGGAGGGGAATGTCCGACGTGCGGTCGCTATCGGCGTCGCGGTTGGAGCATTCCTGTTTGCCTTCTTCCATTTACCAAGGTGGTTTCTCATGTCGAATCACGGAATCGGCCCCGCACTGGCCGGTCATCTCCTCGGGCTGACCCTTGCGGGCCTCGCCTACGGGCTTGTGTACGCAGTGACGAGGAATCTCTGGCTCGTCGCCCTCTTCCACGCGACGATGAACCAGCCACCGTTCCTCCTGACGATTCAGATCCCGTCGAATCTACACTTCCTCGTAGGTCTCGTCGAGTACGCTGCAATCGTCCTTTTCGTGCTCGTGATCGTGTCCCTGACTGAATCCGCCGGAATCTCCGTCACTCCGGCACGGCAGGAGGCCTCACAAGCGAGCGATTGACAGGACGAAAGCGGACACCGCAGACAAGAGCAGAGCTTTTGTGACGGCTTGCTGTCTCTCCAGCCATGCGGTGGTCCCCGCTTGCACGCAGCGAATACCGGACAGTCCTCACCTCCAAGGGAGCGTGGATACTCGCTCTCCTCGTCGTCCTTTGGGGGTTCCGACCGACCTACGCCGGGTGGGACGCGGTCGGACGAAATATCACCATCGGATACATCCAGATCGGCGTCGACCTGTTCCTTCCGATCGGTGCCCTCCTCCTGTCGTATCAGTCACTCATCGGTGAACGAACCACTGGTAGCATCAAATTCCTCCTCGGGTTGCCACTGACGCGGACGCAGATCCTCTTCGGGAAGACGACTGGGCGATTCGTGGGCATCGGGACGGCGATCGTCGCGGCAACGCTCGTTCTGGCAGGAATCGGCCTCGTCGAACACGGCACGTTCGGTCTGCTTCCCTTCCTCGGAACGCTCGTCGTGACGCTGTTACTCACCAGCGCGATGGTCGCCGTCGGCGTGTTCGTCTCGACGGTCACCCGACGAACCGTGACCGCCGCGACAGGGGTATTCGCGTACTTTCTCGTGACGCTGTTCTGGAGTCAGATCGTCACGTCGCTCTATACGGCCGTCACCGGCATTCCGGTCGACCCATACGATGCGCCGGCGAGTGGGCCGCTTTTTCTCGCGCTCAGACTGACCCCCGATGGCGCGTATAACGTCCTGACGAACTGGTTTCTTGACGTCGGCAACTCGACGGAACTGTTCCACATCGTCTACACCAAACTCGCTCCAGGTGTCTCTGTGAACGCCTTCGTCGTTGAGGCGGCATTCGACGGCGGCGGTCCATGGTACCTCCATCCCGCACTGAGTCTGGTCGTCCTCCTCGTCTGGGTGGTGGTGCCGGTAGCTCTCGCTCGCCGTGTCTTCACCAGAGGTGACGCAGTATGAGTTCGTCAGAGCCCGCAATCGAAGCCAACGCGGTGACCAAGGAGTACGGCGACGTTCGCGCCGTCGATAGCCTCGATCTGACAGTCGAGCGCGGCGAAACGTACGGATTTCTCGGCCCGAACGGTGCGGGCAAATCGACGACGATCGGACTGTTGCTCGATTATCTGCGACCGACTGCAGGAACGGTTCGCGTCCTCGGTCGCGATCCACGACGTGACATCGTCGAGGTTCACGACCGGGTCGGGGTGCTTCCGGATCGATTCGGTCTCTACGAGGACCGATCCGCCCGTCAGCACGTCGCGTTCGTCGCAGAGACGAAACGCGTCGACGACGATCCGGCAGCACTCCTCGAACGCGTTGGACTCGGAGATGCCGTCGACGACGATGCGGGCGAGTTCTCCAGTGGAATGGAGCAACGGTTGGCGCTCGCGATGGCGCTCGTCGGCGACCCCGAACTACTCATCCTGGACGAACCGTTCAGCGGCCTCGACCCACACGGCGTCCGGCGAGTGCGGGAAATCGTCCACGAGGAGACCCAGCGTGGTGCAACGGTGTTCTTTTCCAGTCACGTTCTCGGGCAGGTCGAACTGGTCTGTGACCGGATCGGTGTCCTCCACGAGGGGCAGTTCGTTGCCGAGGGAACGCTCGATGAACTCCGAAATCGGACTGCATCTCCCGAGGACGCGACGATGGAAGACGTGTTCGTCGAACTCACTGACGCTCGTGTCGACGACGGGGGTGAGCCGCGATGAAGCGCCGAACGTTCTTGACGGCGAGTACGCTGTCCGTCGCTGGTCTCTCCGGATGTCTCGGTGATACCGAATATCGAATTACCAACACGGCTACGGAGACGTCTCCGGACTCGCTCTCGCTGTCAGTACGCATCGCAGTCGCTGGCGCGACGGTCGAACATCCGGCCGCACTCACGCTCACGCTGGAGAACACGGTCGACGACCCGATTCGAATCCGGAGCTACGGCGTCTGGCCATTCGGCGTCCTCGCACTCGCTCCGTCGCCGACACCCGGTGAAGACACGTGGAAGACGACGCTGTACTCCCCATCGTACGAGGCATCCACCCGCGTAGAAGTCGACCGTGGCGGGTCGTCGATGTCGTTGGATGGGACGCCGATAACCCGACCGCTCAATTCCGGTGAGAGTATCAGCAGACGATATGAACTTCACGGCGACGACCTCCCAAGCGCGGGGACGCACTACATCGTGGAGAAGTTCGATGGACGAGCCTCACGGTATTCGAGGGATGACGACTGGGAAACGCTCGAGTCCCAGATCCGTCTCAGTATCGAAGAAAAACGACGATTGCCGATGTAGGAGGGGCACTTCGATACGGGGCCTGCTCCGAAAGCCGAACGCTTTCGTGTCGTCTACTCGACTTTCGCAGTCGAATGCCCCCGCTATCGCGTCGCGCCCTCCTCGCGACTATGGCCGCCGGAACTGCTGGCACGTCTGCTGGCTGTTCTGGATGGATAGACGACTCATCGACGAATGGGAACGCTCCATCTGAGCTTGCAAACCGCACCGTATTCGCTGCTGAAGGAGTCACCCTGCCACGAGCCGAGAGCCTCGACAGAACCGCCAATCCATCGAATGCCGACGTTGCGGTCTATCCGGCCGATGCGAGCGTCGATTCCATCACCGACTCTTCTTCAGGCTGAGACTGCCACGGCAGTCGTTGGAGCCGACGCACAGGCAGCCCTGATGGAGGCGTGCGCGGCCGATGGCCGTTCGTACGGCTTCGCCCGCAACAGTTGGGGTCCGGAAACGTCCGTCGTCGCTGCCACCCCGAGCGGCGACCGTATCGACACCCACCTGTTCGTCGGTGTCGACCTCCCGGACGATCTGCTCTGGGAACTCGACGACGCTCTCGTGACTACTGGACCGGAATGCACGCTTCGGCAGAACAGTTCGGAGCACTCAGAACGATTCACGGAGGACACACAGCCGGTCAGCATCTCGCGCATCCGCGGCGTGAACGACGTCGGCGGGTTCGATCGCTGGGATCGCGTTCGCGCAATGAGACACGCCGACGGTGCCAGCGTGCCGTCATCACCACCGACACCGTCGAAAAACAGTTCAGTTACACCGCAAATGGACGCTTCAGGTGGCGAAAGTCGGGGCTGTTCGACGATGACCTGTGGCACCACCAACACGCCAAGGCGCGCGGTCTGGTACCCACGCTGGTGAGCAGAAGCGTTCGTTACGTCTTCCGCAGTTCTCCGGCGTGTATCGGGTTCCTGTTCAGGGCCAGGCCTGCATCGACGCCTCGCCAGCTCCCGACTGGTCCTCGAAGTCCCCCCTGATTCGTCGAAGTACGGAGCCTATCAAGAAGCCCATCACTCCCAGTGGGAGACCGATCACCACAGCAACCATCAGACCGATGGCTGTCGCGTCGGGGATTCCGACTGTGCCATAGTACTCGGTCGTGAGTCCATAGCGCGCGAATCCGATACCGAACGTCGGCGCCATCGCGAGGACGGTGGCTGGGATCAATCCTGAATTGAAGACCGTGAACAGAGTAGCAACAGCAACGATTGCGGCGACGCCTACGAAGACGAGCGGTTCCGGATTCGCTCCCGTCCACGTACCGACTGCCATCGACTCGATATGGCGGTAACTGGAGCTGGTCACGACCCACCACTCGGTTCCAAAGGCGAGGAACGGTGCGCTCAGGAAGGCCACGACCGAGATCTCCTGGCGAATCCCGAGGAGACCATTCGTCACGCGTTCCAGCACACGTCTCGTTCTCTCGGCCCCGAAAACAGCGCTGAAGGAGTCAGACAGAGTGCTCGTTACTGAGCCAGCCCAGCGTCGCACCTTCCGAGTTATGTTTCTGGTCTGCCCCGCTACCCACGAGCAACCGCTGTATACCCAGCCAAACAGGGCGAACAGGTAGCGATAGATCGCTCGTAGCCAATTGCGGGCGGTGGTTCCATCGAATTCTATCTGCATAGTCGACATTGAGGTGATCCACCTATCAAAGATTGGATGACTATAACGTTCGTCGTAGTCTATCGATTCACGTTCCATCGACTTCGCATTCCAGCCATCCAGTCAACGGAGATCTCACAGACCAACAGCAAGCGAGACCGGCATCACTTTTGATGGCGGTATATCACTCACTTCTGTGCCAGCCCTCCACTCCCGACGACAGTTGCTCTCCCTGTTCGGTGCGACAGTTTCCTCGAGCAGGGTTGCCGCAGGGACGCCCGAAGACCAGTCCGAAACTGTCGGAGTCACAGCAACCGAGACGGACCAGCGGACACAGCCTCCGATCGGAAACCACCATACGAGTGGTGTCGCACCAGCACGAACCGGCTACGACACGGACGAATCCCGACCACGAGCACCGATTTCTCGTCGCTGGTGCTCGGGACCGAAGTCGCACATCGTCAGTCTGAGGTCGCAGTCGTAGACGGAACGGTGCTGTCAGCGACCTCACAAGGGCTTCGCGCGCTTGACGCCCGCAGCGGCGAACGCCGGTGGCAAGTAGGGATCGGCGGCGGGGCTCCGACGATTCGTGATGGGCGGGTGTACGTCGCTACCAAAGGTGCAGTGTACTGTCTCGGGTTCGATTCGGGGCGCGAGCTATGGACTCGCCGATTGTCCAACGTGACAGGTGAGCCGTTGCTTCTCGACGTCGACACGCAGGGAACGAAGGTGCTCATCGTCACCGAACGAACGATGAAGACGGATATACCGAAGGTGCGGTGTTGCACGCCCTAGACGCTTCGACGGGTCAGACTTCGTATCGTATTTCTAGCGAGACGTCCGCGATATACGGCTACTTGACCGGTCGTGGGACGTACGTATACGGTGGAACGACGACCGGACCTGTCGTTGCGTTCGGCCTCGATGCACGCGAGGTCGCATGGCAGTCGTACCTCGACGAGTACGTCAATTCGGTCGCAGTGACGGAAGAGAGCGTCTTCGCTGGAAGTCACGCAGGAATCGTGGCCGCGCTCGATCGGATCACGGGGGACGAACGCTGGCGCACGACGCTGGGGGGTGACGAGATCGCCGTTCGATCCCGACCGGCGGTCGCAACGAGGATGCTATCGGCCATTATATCGGATTTCTCCGCCTCTCCACTCGTTTCTTCGGTCGTTGTCATGTCTATATGACTCCATCGGCGAGCAATTCATGCGAACGGAGCGTCCTCGTGATTCGAGACGGTGTGTTGGATCATCACCTCGTCGACGCCGACACGCTCAGTAAGTTGCTCCAAGAGCCCGGCGAGTGTCTCGGGGCTTCCAGAAATCGCACGCGGTCTGCAGCGGGCGATCCGTTCGCCCGTCCGAGCCCCGCGTCGATACGATCCGGAGCGAGTGCACCGAGGACGCCGAACTGTTCGGCGACTTTGAATGGGCTGTAGTGGTTGAGTAATATTGCCCCCGACCCGAGTCGGATCGAGTCCGTCTCGGCGGCGAGATGTCCGAGCAACACCCCGGGAGCCACCCCTGCGATGGAGTCTGCCATGCCGTGGTGCTCGGCACCCAGAGCCGTGAGTAGCCGGGCTGCTCAGCCTGTTTGGCGGCCTCGACGGTGTTGGCGTACCAGTACTCGCCGTCCCGTCGTTTGGCACGGGCGACAGGTCGACGACGGAGAGATCCATACTCGAGCACGACGACGCTGCGAGTTAACTGTTTGGTTAGTCTATCCCCCTTTCGATGCGGTTTTGATGTTCCTTCTACGAGACGTCTCTAAGAGTGACCACCAATATTTCCCGGTATACGGCTTAGAAAGCGCTCTAATTGAAAACCTTTTCCCGACTTATCAAGCAATTAGCTAGTGTCAGAGATACTCCTCCTCACTCTATTTATCTTGCCCAATAGGGACCCTTCAAACCGATTGACTCAATCAGACGTGAGATACGTCGACTGGCAGGCCGCACCCGCATAGATAGTTCATTCCGACGAGAGTTTGTCTCCGATCCAGAGGAGCTCTAGTGCGGGAGAACGGGCAGAATCATGATAACTACCGGAGCAGCGATTAGATATCCAAGTACACTCATTTGTGTGTTTGACTGGTCCGTTCGGGAGCGATTTACCGATCTCGTCACACAGACCACTATCTTCTCTTTCACCAAAAACTAACCGTTTAATAAGTATTTATGGAGGGAGCTTTCCTCTATGCGTGAATATTCGTGCTTGAAGGTGATCTCACAACTAAATATATGATTAGCAAGGCCGACGGCGAACGAGCCGGTTCGACCAGTATTCGGACGTACGTCCACCATACTACCAGGAAAATGCAGGTGAGATCCAGTATCTCTAGGAAAGTCAGTTCCAACCGCCAGTCTGACACCGTCTACCGCAACATCGCATCGACGTACTCACTCGCCGTTTGCCGGGCTGTTTCGAGTGATTCGAGATCGTCTAACACCACTGCCCGTGTCCGGCCCCCGTCGACGATAGTCATCAGTGAGCGAGTTATATGATCGGCATCGACGTCATTGAACACGCCTTCGTCGATCCCGTGATTGACGACTGCTTTGAGCATATACCGGATATACTCGTCGTTCTGCTCGAAGCGCTTACTGAACGCGTCCTTGTACGGAGCCTGACTCCGCATTTCCAACAGTGCAACCGAGAGATCGGGGTTCTCCTGGGGCTTGACGAGAAGTTCATCGAGCAGCAATTCCAATCGCTCCTCCGGATCGGTCGTCTCAACGTCGTGTATCGAATCGACGAATCGTTCTAGGAGATAATCGAGAAAGGCCGCGAGGAGTTCATCCTTCGTGTCGTAATAGTAGTGTACTGCAGCCGTGGATTTTCCGTATTCGTCCGCAATCCGCTGTATCGTGAGATCGGCGTACCCGTGTTTGCGAAGGGCCTGGTACGTTGCCTCCATGATCGCCTCGTCAGGTCCCGAGAAGGTCCGGTCCGTTGGTTCGGCCATTAGAAATTGGTTTGACCTATGGTTGGATAACGATTGTGACTCACGCGACGAACCCAGAG
Organism: Haloplanus litoreus; assembly: GCF_045690335.1. Classification (GTDB taxonomy): domain Archaea; phylum Halobacteriota; class Halobacteria; order Halobacteriales; family Haloferacaceae; genus Haloplanus; species Haloplanus litoreus. Next base: position 1,464,524 of record NZ_CP147874.1, read on the forward strand.
GGATAACTGATTGATTAGTTAGTGCGAATTCCGGAGAAAGTCCCTAACAACAACATGTGATGGACTAACGTTCCTCTCGAAGGCTTTTTGACTAATTAGTTAGTAAGTTAGTGTAGCAGCCACGATGATACAGCCACTGAAATTCTTGAGGCGACGTACTGGGCGCTCTGCCAGCACGGGTACGCCGACCTCACTCTCGAAGACATCGCGGACGAGGCAGACCGGAGTAAGGCATCCATTCATTACTACTACGACACCAAAGAGAACCTCTTCATCGAATTTCTCAAAGTTCTGTACGAACGATACACTGCGCGGCTTCCGTCCGCCGACGGGGGGACACCGCGTGAACAACTCTATGCGCTCCTCGAGACGGTCCTCACTGACGAGGAAGCCGCGCCCGGTCAAGAGATCCGAATCGCCCTACTCGAAGTGAAGGCGCAAGCGCCGTACAGCGACGCCATCCAGACGCAACTCTCCAACTTCGATGAGATACTCTTCGAACGGCTACGAGACGTCATCGCAGCTGGCGTCGAGAGCGACGACTTCGACACAACGGTAGAACCGGCCCCCGCTGCTGACTTCCTCGTGACGGCCATCACGGGTGCCCATACGCGGCGAGTCGCCATGGAGTATTCATATGAGCAGCTGTACGAGGCGATTACGCGGTACGCCGAGAGAGATCTGCTCGCACCCGAACAATCGGAGGTGGCCCACTAATGGAGGTTCGAAGTCGCATTTCCTCCCTGTTCAAGGGCCCTGAAGAGTTCGACCTGACATCGGGTAGTATCGGGAAGCCTCTGTTTTTCCTGTCGATGCCGATCGTCGTAACGAACCTCTTCCAGACCGCCTACAACCTCGCGGACACGTTCTGGCTCGGCCAGTATAGCACAGACGCACTGGCGGCGATCAGCTTTGCGTTCCCGATGGTGTTCCTGCTCATCTCACTCGGGATGGGTATCTCCGTCGCTGGCAGCGTGCTCGTCGCCCAGTTTACTGGTGCGAACGAGGACCGCGAAGCCGAGTACGCCGCCTCGCAAACGGTAACATTCGCCATTATTGTGTCAGTGATTCTCGGCATCGTGGGCTACTTCGGCGTCGATACGTTTCTCGCCCTGTTGGGTGCGTCGCAGGACGTTCTGCCGATGGCGACTAGCTACATGGAAGTCATCTCGCTGGGCCTGCTGTTCATGTTCGGCTTCTTCGTCTTCGTCGCGCTCATGCGAGGGTACGGCGATACGATCACGCCGATGCTTGTCATGTTCGGCTCGGTTGTGCTCAACATCATCATCGATCCGTTTCTCATCTTCGGGTGGACAGTCGTCGAAAACGCACCGCTCGTCGGCACGCTCTCCTTTCCTGAACTGGGGATCCAGGGTGCTGCCATCGCGACCGTGTTCTCGCGTGCCCTTGCCCTCTTCGTCGGGCTTGCGATCATGTTTCGGGGGAACCGTGGAGTCCAGATCCATCTCCGGGACATGGTGCCGGATCTCTCGTACCTCCGGCGGCTTGTCCGCATCGGCCTGCCAGCATCGATCGAGGGTACGGGGCGGGCGCTGTCGATGAACCTGCTGTTGGTCATCGTTGCGCTCTTTCCGGACACGGTGGTCGCCGCCTACGGGATCGGGACGCGCGTGTTCTCGGTTATCTTCCTGCCGGCTATCGCCGTCGCTCGCGGTGTGGAAACGATGACTGGCCAGAACATGGGGGCCGACAAACCGGACCGGGCAGAACACGCAGCGAACCTCGCAGCGACGGTGCTGTTCGGCGTGCTGACTGTCGCGGGCATCCTCGTCTGGGTGACCGCTGAACCGATCGCCGATCTGTTCACGACGAACCCCGAGGTCGTCGGGATCACCGCCCAGTTCATCCGGTACGTTGCGCTGACTTTCGGGTTCATCGGCATCACGCGGGCCTACACGGGGAGTTTCCGAGGTGCCGGTAAGACGCTCACTGCCGCGGCCATCTCCGTGTTGATGCTCGGTGTCATCCGCTTCCCGATTGCGTGGGTCGCTGCCGATCCGCTCGGGGAACCCGGCATCTGGCTGTCGTTCGCCATCTCGAACGTTACTGGAGCGCTCATCGCTTACGCGTGGTACCGCCGGGGAACGTGGCACGAGAGTGACCTGACCGAAGCAAGAGTCGATCTCAACGAAACGAGCGTTGAGGCAGCTGGTTCCGACTGATTCGGATCCGATCCATCCGTCGCAGATCGACCGTCGGCTAAAGTAGGTGCCCAGCGACGCAGACGAAGTCGGACTCTCTCGTCCGCGAAATACTGTACTAACTCCCCGGTAGGTGGTACCTAACTCCCCGGTAGGTGGTACGGGCGGTTAGTGGTGGACGTACACGACTCACGGTCCAATCGGTGGGGTTCCGATCCCATCCTTCCGGCTGTCGCGGCGATCGAACGCTAACTGAAGCTTGTAGCTGTGTATTATCCACCGAGATTTAATATACGATATTTTACTATTCATAGAATATGTTCGATATCAATTTTATTTTATAGTAATGAATCCGGAATTGACACCGTTCTTCGTTTGGGGACGATCGATAACTCACATAGAAATATAGACAAGAAATCCGATATTATTGTGTCAATATAGGGATCTATTGGGGATAATTCACTGAATATCTTTATTATTGTTAGAATACTGTGATGGGTCTTTCGCTCGTTCAGAATTGACGCTATCTTGTAGCCAATTAGCCGCTATTACTTACTCTCCCGTCGTATGAACTGATCTTCACCTACTATCGAGACGGATCGATCATGATGTCTCCGTGAGCTTCGCCTGATTCCACTTTCCTACTACCATCGGTTAATTTACTATTATTTTATATTTATATTTTCATGTATTCAAAATTTGTTGCCTGAGAGCTATATTCACACTCCTATACGAGGGATTCGTACTATACCGAGGCGGCCGAATGATATCACAGACATCCAGAATAGGTTTGTCACGTCCGCTAACTAACTCGATCGACTCCCGTAACGCGTATATGTGAGTCTCCAATTCATCAGGTATGACTGATACAGCATTCGATCCAAACGAACGTTACAAAGTTGGAAAAATCATTTCGAAGTACGACCTACAGGAATTCCACGCGGAACTACCGGATCGTTGGCTCGGAGAAGGACGTGACGCACAGAGCTTACGCGACCTAGCTGATGAACTCAACGTTGCCATTCTTCGAAAAGCAATGGAATCTGCCAACCTCGAACCTCTAGATGGTGAGGTAGAAAATACGTATCGGCTACTAACTGAAGAGGAAGTTAGTTCAGGAATGCGGACCGCCAAGCGGAACCAGCTCGAACGTGAGGGCATTGACGTTGAATCAGTGGAGGATGACTTCGTTACGCACCAAGCAATATACACATATCTGACGGACGTTCTAGATGTTTCGAAACAGGACCAAGAGAATCGGGATCCTATCGAAAAACATTCTGAACGAATTAATCGACTTCGCAGCCGCACCGAGGCCGTAGCTAATAATTCAATTGATTCACTGGTAGCCGATGGCGATCTTGAGGTCGTCGATCCAGAAATCTCAGTGAATATTCAAGTGTACTGCCACCAGTGCAATAGACAGTATCCACTTTCGTCTCTACTGGCACAGAGGGGGTGTGACTGCACGAACTAGGCTCGCTGACTCATGGTTGTAATTTCATTCATAATGGACAAAATTTTAGAACGTGGGTGCCTACGTGTCCTTAATGGGATCAATTGAGCAAACAACACCGATCAAGCTCACAGCGGAGAATATTGGTGGCATCAAACGGACTTCCGTGCAATTCGATCCGGGCGTAACGTTACTCGTCGGCCGGAACGCAACTCACCGAACCTCGTTCCTACAAGCTATTATGGCTGCTCTCGGAAGTGAACAATCCTCGCTCAAGGGCGACGCAGATGAAGGCTCGGTACGGTTAGAGCTCGGCGACAACGTTTACACGCGGACACTCACGCGACAGAATGGAAACGTCCATTTCGGTGGGGAACCCTTCCTTGACGACCCGGAACTTGCAGATCTCTTCGCATTTCTCTTGGAGTCGAACGAGGCACGACGAACGGTCGCTCTCGAAGGTGACCTCCGCGAAATCATCATGGGTCCTGTCGACACGGCGGCAATACAAGCGAATATAAAGTCGAAGAAGGCCGAGCAACGAGACGTAGAGAAGCAGATCGAAGAACTACAGAACCTGAAATCGAAGCTTCCCAGCCTCGAAAAAAAACGGACACGACTCGAGTCCGACATCGAAGACACCCAATTGGACCTCGACGAAAAACGGGATATTCTCGATTCAAAGGCTACTGAAGCGGCCGAAGCGCGCGAACAGCGCTCCGCACTCGACGACAAGATGGAGGAACTCCGGCAGAAGGAGTCCGAACTCGATCGAGCCGAATTCCAGCTCGAAACTCAGCAGAAGAGCCTCGAAACACTCGAAGAGGAGCGTGAATCACTCGAAGCCAAGCAGGCCGAATTCGGTGGTGACGACCACGTCGATCTTGAAACGATCGAGTCGGATCTCCGGTCGCTTCGGAACCGTAAACAGGCGCTCAACAGTGAAATAAGCAAGCTCCAGAACGTTATCCAGTTCAACGAAGAGATGCTGGAAGGTGCGAGCGAGGATATCGCTGTTGCCCTCCGCGATGAATCACGTTCGACGGAGAGTGACGTCACCGACCAACTTCTCGATTCGGAGGAGACAGTGGTCTGCTGGACGTGCGGTACGGAGGTAAAGAGGGAGGCCATTGAGGACACGCTTGATCAGCTCCGAGAACTCCGACAGTCGAAATACAGCGAACAGAACGGCATCAAATCGCGGATTGACGAACTCAAATCTCGCCGAGATAGTATCCAATCCAACCGCGAGGAACGAGAGCGTGTCGAGGAACGCCTTGGCGAGGTTCGCGCCGAGATAGACGAGCGAAAGACGCGAATAGAAGATCTTGAGAGCGAACGTGAAGAGCTGACTAGCGAGGTCGACGCCCTGAACGCGGAAATCGAGGAACTCGAACGGGAGAACCAGTCGGAGGTTCTGGAGGTCCACCGTGAAGTCAATCGACTTGAGGTCCAACTTGAGCGATTGGAGACTGAACGTACTAACGTTGAAGAAGAAATCGAAGACATTGAATCACGAGTCGACCGGATTGACGAACTAGAGGAACGGAAAAGCGAGATTCAACGAGAGTTAGCGGATCTTCGGACACGCGTGGAACAGGTCGAACAGCAGGCGGTCGATGAGTTCAACGATCATATGGACACCGTCCTCAACATTCTTGAGTACGCGAATATCGACCGTATCTGGGTTGAGCGCACAGAACGTGAGGTTCGTGAGGGACGCCGAAAGGTCACAAAGTCCGAGTTCACTCTACATGTTATCCGGAGTTCCGACGACGGGGTCACGTACGAGGACGAGTTCTCGCATCTGAGCGAGAGCGAACGCGAAGTAACGGGGCTGGTATTCGCGCTTGCAGGTTACCTTGTTCACGATGTCTACGAAAAAGTACCGTTCATGCTTTTGGACTCACTAGAGGCAATTGACTCTGACCGGATCGCGAAACTCGTCGATTATTTCCACGAGTATGCAGACTACCTCGTAGTCGCGTTGCTTCCCGAAGACGCCCGCGCTCCCTCTGGCGACTACAACTACGTCAAGCAGATCAACTGACGTCCTCTTTCGGCATAATCGAAATTTGATCGCCCCACAAGAGAATTACAACCATATGTTTGTAATTCCTAGTGGGAGAGGGGAAATAAAAATAAGCGGGAATCACAGTCCAAATATCCTATCCAACAATCACATCTATTTTCAGATAGGTTGGAGCCGACTATAGGATTGTTCAGTCTGAAATCTGGTCTGGTTGGATTACATCTTGATAAGTAGTCGTTTTATAGCGTGATTTGTAGTGGGTATCAGGTCTCGGTTAGCAACGATTCAACGGCTTTGTCACACCGTGACCACGCTGCGGATAAAAAGCCTTGTTGAAATCCTCTTGCAGTCATGCGATCTCGTATTGCGACCGGTTTCGGCTATTCAGTCGAAAATAGACGGTAGAAGATTTCTGTCCACTATCTGTGGGATTTCGAAAACGCCAGTGTGGCGGAAAATAGCTCGTGATAAAATCAAACACACCCACATCCAGAAATATTGAACGCTGCCAGATTTTCCGAACCTCGACAGCAAACATATCCATTACAACTATATCCTTGTAAGTCTATTACTGCCTCGGGGGCCGTAACAGAGACTCGTTTCAACTCTTCGATAGCCAGTCAATAGCATCATTGCTCTTAATCGAGGAACCGATCCATGCTTCTATCTCGGCAGTGCAATCTCTTTCTGACATTTGAACCGATCTCCAGAGCGCTACCGACTCGTAGGCTCCTGCGCTTAGAACTGTACGAAATCCGGTTTTCTCCCCCGAGAATTATTCATTAATGTTGGACTCTCAGTAGTACTCGTATTCAAGTTCGATGACGTTAACCGTACTTTGAATCTCTTGAAGAAGGTCTTCGACCTTGTCGCCTTCACCGATCCGACTCTTCGGTCCCGAGATGGAGACAGCGGTCCGCAGTGGCGGATCGCTCACGTGTTTGACCGGTACTCCGATCGCCTTGATGCTCTCGTGGTGTTCCTCGTCTTCGATTGAATATCCCCGTTCTCGAATCCGCTCGATTTCTTCAAACAGGCGGTTAGGGTCGGTGATAGTGTGATCAGTAGCCGCGGGCAACCCCTCACGTTCGACGATTTCCTCGATCCTCTCGTCCGAACATTGAGCGAGTAGCGCTTTTCCCAGTGCAGTCCAGTGCATCGGTTTGAACTCGCCGGTCGGTGCGTTGTCGAAGAGACCTTCTGGAGGTTCCGCAGAGTAGAGTAGAACTCGCCAACCGTTCTCCTCAACGCCTAGATTCGCGACTTCGCCCGTCCTGTTCGAGAGCTCGTCGATCTGATGGCGGGCGGTTCGGAATATGTCGATCTGCTGCCTGATGTTGCCACCCAGTTCGAGAAAGCGAAGACTGAGCCGATACTTACCCTCCTTTTTAGTGAGGAATCCAATGTCGTGGAGAGTACTGAGATAGACGTGGACGGTGCTCTTTGGGAGTTCGAGTTCGTTGGCGAGTTCCGAAACGCCTGTCCACTCTTTCTCCCGGAGTGCGAGGATAATTTCGAAGGCGTTGTCGACCGCCTGTATGCGATTTCGTCCGGAATCCGACGGGGGATTTGAGGTCATATTCTGTCTATCCTGTTAACAGCACATATACTTTGTTTGACCCAGTCACGGAACGGATTGTTGTTCAAGATTATTGGACACCCTGATCGGATCTACTTTCGGTCACTCACACATGTAAAATCCGGTTGTTAGTTTATTCTTTGCTTATCTGCAGAAAATATACGATGTGCGTACAATTCGAACCCATGGGGTCAGCTATATCCACGCTCGAGGACCTCGGTTCTGGTGTCGAATCCCTGATGTCCGCGGATTCGGGTGTGTTCTGCTCCCGCCGGTCTGCTCGCATGCGTCGTCGCCCTCGGCTATATCTTCTTCCATACACGGGTTGATCTGTCCTATCCGGGATGTCCTCTGCGTCGCCGGCCGCCGTGGTCCTCGTCGGCTGGGACTCAGCGTCTGGAAGTGCGAGATGCATACCTTCCGGATCAGCGGCACGTTCGCCGCCTTCGGCCGCTTTGTCCTGATCCCGCGCGCTGGAACGCTGTCGCCCGGAACGGAGTCGGATCTCCTGTTGCCCACCGTCGCGCTCCGGTCCAGGACATCGCTTCCCGACGACTGCTTCGACTCGGTGTCGACGACGCTCGTCGGGAACAACGAAACGGTTCTCCACGCCACCGCGGAGATGGCCCACGACGCGAGGTTCACCCCACTCGTCCTCGGCGCGCGTTCCCAGTGACTCGCAACGGAGGTCGGCACCGCGTTCGCCGGGAGGCCCATTCTTGTGCCCCGACTGGTCGCTCGGTCGAGCCACCCGCAGTGCTCGTCGGCGGGGGCGAAACACCGTTCAGAGTACGAGAGACAGCACTGGCGGCCCCAACCAAGTGTTTGCGCTTCACAGGACGCTGGAGCTCGAGAGCGAGCGTGTCACACTGGCCAGCCTCGATACGGACGACACCGACGGCAAGTCCGACGCAGCCAGCGGCATCGTCGTTGCCAAGATGGTCGCAGAGCACCGTGGGCTCGGGAAGTGCTCGCGAACAACGGCGCGACGACTTACCTCGCGGATCGCTGCGGTGTCGTCCGGACGACCCTGACGAACACGAACGTCGCGGTCTCTACGTTGTGGTCGTGACCGAGACTGACGAGGAGAGGACCTGAATCCCCGACGAACCGGCGATGAAAACACTTATCGGCGACCACAGAAATGTCGGATCCAACGCGAGCGATACCACAGATGTCTACCATCACCAGCGTCGAAACCGGGCTGTACGGCATTCCCAACGAGGAAGCGCTCGAGGATGCGACCCAGACCTTCAACGAACTCGAACTCGTCACCGCTATCATCGAGACGTCCGAAGGAGCGACCGGGATCGGATTTACGTACACCATCGGTCGCGGCGGCCGTGCCACGAAACAGTTCCTCGACGACGTGCTTGTCCCCCACTTGGAGGGCACCGATGTCGCGCCCCGCCAAGTGTATCATGACCTACGCGCCGAGACGACGTTCGTCGGCCGCGAAGGGATCAGCGAATTCGCCATCGCCGCCGTCGACACGGCGCTGTGGGACGCCAAGGGGAAGGAGACCGGCCGGCCGCTGTACGACCTGCTCGGCGGCGCGCAGAAGCACGTCCCCGCCTACGAGACCAACGGCGGCTGGATCCAGTTCAGCAAGGACCGACTCCGCGAAAACGCCCGCCGAATCGGCGAGGAGGGATTCGCCGGCATGAAGATGAAGATCGGTCGCGGCCCCGTAGAGGACGCCGACCGCATCCGCGCCGTACGGGAGGAACTCCCCGACGACGTCGAACTCATGATCGACGCCAACTGCTCGTTCACCGTCGCGGAGGCCCGGCGCTTCGCAAACGAACTCGACGTCGGGATTACCTGGCTGGAGGAACCCCTCCAGAAGGGCGACTACGCCGCCTACGCCGACCTCCGGAAGAAGGTCGACGTCCCCATCGCGCTCGGTGAGAACGTCTACAACACCACTCAGTTCAAGCAGGTGTTGGCCGAGGGCGCCGCCGACTTCCTCCAGCCCGACGTCAGCCGCGTCGGTGGCATCACCCCCTGGATCACCGTCGCGGAGACGGCCGACCTGTGGAACACGCCGGTCTCGCCGCACTACGTCGAACCGGTGCACGTGCACTTAGTCGCGCCGTTCGACAACGTCCCCTACATCGAGCATCACTCGACCGTCCTCAACAAGGTCGTCGAGTCCCCGCTCGAACTCGAGGACGGCGGGTTCGTCCCGCCGTCGGACCCTGGCCTCGGAATCGCCTTCGACGGTCTGGCACAGTACGACAAGGAGTAGGTCGAAGGGTTAACTGCTCTATCTGTTCGAGTCGTCTCCAGACAGCATCGTGAGCCGGTGAAATCCTATCGCCTGTGAGAACGGTCGGATCCTCATTCATCGATCAGGAATCCCCGCTGGTTCTGGCACGTCCCAGTGAACCGGCCGCAGGCTGACGGCGAAACCGACGCCACAGGCTCGAATCGGGACTGAGTACCGACACACGGCAGGACGCGGAAAAAGAGAGGTCGGCTAGAGGAACATCCGCGGCAGCACCATCACCAGTTTCGGGAAGAACACGATGACGAGCAGGCTTAGGAACAGTGGGACGTAGAACGGTCCCATCGCCCTGACGATCTTTTCGACGCTCACGTCGGTGATCCGTTCGAGAACGAACAGGATGATCCCGAACGGCGGCGTGAGAAGCCCGATCATGAGGGTGAACACCATCACGATGCCGAAGTAGACGGGATCGATACCGGCGGCCTCGACGACCGGCAACAGGACCGGCACGAACACCGTCAGTGCGGCGATCGTCTCAAGCATCGTCCCGATCAGGAGCAACAGTCCGACCAGGATGAGTGTGATCACGAGCGGGTCCGAACTGAACCCGGTGACCGCGAGCGCAAATTGCTGAGGGATTCCGGCGACGATGAGCAGGTAGCCGTACAGGTTCGCGGTGGCGACGATCAACACGATCGCTGCGGTGTCGATGACCGTCGAACGGAGGATGTAGTACGTCTTTGCCAGGCTCAGACCTTCGTACCAGAAGTGGCCGATGAGCAACCCGTACAACGACGCCACGATGGCCGACTCGGTTGGCGTGAAGATGCCGAACATGATCCCACCGATGATGATGATCGGCGTGAGCAACGCCGGTGCGGCGGTCAGGAACGTCTCCACGAGCCGCGAGACGTTCCGGCTCTCGCCCCCGGGGTAGTTGTACCGGCGGGCGTAGAGAGCGACGATGACCATCAGGCTGAGGCCGATGAGTAGCCCCGGGACGATACCGGCGATAAACAGCTGGCCGATGGAGACGCCCGCGAGGATCCCGTAGATGATAAGCGGGAGACTCGGAGGAATGATCGGGCCGATAATCGACGACGATCCGGTGATCGCGACGCTAAAACCGTCGTCGTACCCCTCCGATTTCATCGACTTGTACTCGATAGTGCCGAGGCCCGCCGCGTCGGCGACGGCGACGCCCGTCATGCCCGAGAAGATCATGCTCGCGACGATGTTGACGTGCCCCGTCGCCGCGCGCACGTCGCCGACGATCGCTCTGGCGAAGTCGAACAGGGGTTCAGTCGCCCCGCCCTCGTTCAGTAGCCGGCCAGCCAGCATGAAGAACGGGATGGCCAGGAGCACGAAGCTGTTTATCCCGGAGAAGAACCGCGAGCCGATGACGGCGAAGTTCAGCGACGGCCCGATCGGGAGAACCATGATCGTCAGTGAGGAGAGCCCGAGCGCGTACGCGACCGGGATCCCGATCAGGAAGTAGACGAACAGCGTCGCGATGAACGCCCCTATGAGGAGCAGGTCACTCATCGATATCCTCCTTGGGATCGTCCCCGAACCCGAGGTCGACGACGAGCCACCGCAGCTCGTAGGCAGCCATACCGACGAACCCGACGACGAGTGCAGCGTACACGTGGCCGGTCGAGATATAGGGAACTGCCCCCGGTGAGACGTTCAGGTTGGCGAGGGTCGCTAGGTACGAGCCGTAGGCTGCGAAGGCCAAGAAGAGAAGTGCAGCGACGTGGACGACGAACCCGAAGGCCTTCTGCAGGCGTCCCGGAACGCGGTCGACGATGACCTCGATCCGGATGTGGTCGTTGTCTTTGGCCGCAATCAGTGACCCGAGCATCGTCGTGTAGATGAGTACGAAGCGCGCTGCTTCACCGGTCCAGGCGATGTTATACCCGAAGTACGGCGACGCGATAAAACGGACGAACACCTGGAGAGTTCCCAGAACGAGCAACAGGAGGAAGAGGCCGACCCCGATGTAATCGAGCAGGCGCGAGAGACGGGAATCCGGCCGCTTCGAGACGAACGTCACCTCGTCGGCGATCGAGTGTTCCTCGTCCTCAATTGTGCTCGGGGGCATCGTTGTATGGCTCGTGTGGCTGGCTCTCGGTTCCCGTCGCCATCATGCGTCCCGGATCTCTTCCCAGGACGCCGCGTACTTGTTCTCGAAGAGTTCCTTGACGGCGGGGAGACCGGCTTCGCGGAACGCCTCGGTGTCGACGTCGCGAACGATGGTCATGCCGTTCTCGCTGAGCTCTTCGATGAGGCTCTCTTCCTCGTCGATGGCTTTCTGGCTCGCCCACTCCGTCGCGTCGGCGGCGACGGTCTCGACGAGTTCCTCGTCGCTGTCCGAGAGCTCGCTGAGGAAGTTCTCGTTCACGTACATCCCACCGGTCTGGACCATGTGCGAGGTGAGACTGTAGTGGCTCTGGACCTCGGAGAGGCTGAAACTGGAGACCTGTTGGGCCGGACCCTCGGAGGCGTCGACGACCCCCTGTTGGAGCGCAGAGTAGAGTTCGTCGAGCGCGACGGGCGTCGGGCTCGGACCGATGTTCTCCCAAATTTTGACCCAGTCGTCGAGCTGCGGGAGACGGAGGTTCTGCCCTTGCACGTCGTCGGGAGACTTGACGGGCTTGTTCGACGTGTAATGTCGGATCCCACGGTAAATGAGGCCGAGGTTACGCTGGTTCCCCTCCTCGCTGATCTTCTCGAGGGCCGGCTGGAACGCGTCGCTCTCCCAGACGCGCTGGAAGTGCTCCCAGTCCTGGATAATAAACGGCGTGTCGACGAAGTAGTAGTTCGGTGCGTACATCGACACCGGAATACCACCGCCGACCTGTCCCTCGATGGAGTCGCTCTGGACGGCTTGGATGATGTCTTCCTCGGAGCCGAGAGAGCCACCGGGCGTGATCTGGACGGAGATGCGGCCGCTGGTCTCCTCTTCGATGTTCTCTTTGAACCGTTTGGCAGCGCGAACCAGGATGTGTTCCGGTTCGTAGGTACTACCAATGGTCATACTGTAGCTTTCTCCACCGCTTTCGCTGGTTCCGGTCGTCGTGCCGTCGCCACCGTCGCCGCCGTCGCCGCCGTCGCCGCCGCCGCTACATCCAGCAAGCCCGGCAACGCCCATCGCACCGAGTCCGGCGAGAATGCGGCGCCGGCTCGTCGTCTTCTCTGGTGATCCGTCGGTACCGATTGGTCGATCGTTAGATCGCATCACCTTGCTCCATCATAATAGATGTAAAAAAGCTCTTCGGAATCGGAGACCGACACGTCCGTCCGGGAGGCTACATGGCCTACCGTTTTCCAGCGGTCTCCGGATCCAGCAACCTACTCGAGAGTCAGTGGTACCGAGCGCCCGCCTACGCTCCGTGAGCGCGAGCCGAGTGTTTCGGAGGCCTCTCCGCGCCGGCGAGTGTCTCGTCTGCCGCTCAGCGGGGGCCGCACGTTTCGACAGACGTCAGCACCGAGACGGGGCGAAACGGGAGGACCGCTCACTCCTCGAAGGTAGCACTCAGGAACCCGTCGTCGACGGTGACGATCTCGCCGGTCGTATACGAGGCGGCATCGCTGGCGAGGTAGACGGCAGCGCCGGTCATCTCTTCCGGTTTCGCGAGCCGCTCATTCGTCGTCCGGGTCTTGATCGTCTCGTAACGCGGTTCACCCTCGGTGTAGGTACCCTTCGTCTGTTCCGTCACCACGAACCCCGGGCGGATAGCGTTGACACGGATCTCCGGACCGAATTCCTCGGCGGCTACGCGTGTGAAGGCGTCGATACCACCTTTCGCCGTGGAGTAGGCTGCGAGGTTGGGAATCGCCGAGACGGTCGACGCTGACGAGATGTTGAGAATCGATCCGCTGTCCATGCGCCTAGCGAACAGTTGCGTCGCCCGGAAGGTCCCGCGTAGCTGGACGTCGAAGACGTCGGTCCATTCCGTCTCGGTCGCGCCCTCGACGGTCGTCCTAGCGATGTAACTCGGTGAGTTGACGAGGATATCGACGTGGCCAAGCGACTCGAACGTCTCGTCGCGGAGTTGCTCGACCGAGTTTCGTTCGGTGACGTCACAGGTGATCTCGAGGGTCTCCGCGCCCCGCTCACGGAGCTCCTCGGCGGTTCGCTCCACCTTCTCGGGTGTGCGGGACGTTGCGACCACGTCGGCGCCTTCCTCCGCGAACCCGAGGGCGATGGCACGACCGATCCCGCTCGTCCCACCGATGACGACGGCGGTCTTCCCAGCGACTGTTACCGGATGATGAGAGTATTGTAACGGCACAAGCCGCCGGTTGGACGGGTAGCACATAACGTTTTCTCTACTACTCCGTCCACGTCTCACCGGAGCAGCGGGGCCCGTAGATCCGCCTCCACGGGAGTCCGGGCTACGAAGTATGGCCGACCGAACGGAAGGTCGGGTGGTTCTGACGCAAGGACTAAACACATGGGAAAACTCCCCTCGGATATGTGCGAGATACTACTCCCGATCAGTCGGGCCGAAGCAGGGGCCAGGCGACAGGCAGAGGTGATCATGGAGATGCCTATGGCGCCTGACGAGGTTTCAGTGACCATGCTACACGTCGACGAGACGCTCACATCCGAGGTCGGTGGGACGCTATCCCCGGCACAGACCGAGGAGATTCCGGATAGCGTCCGAGCCACCACAGACGTCTTGGAGGATGCCGGAATCAACGTCGACGCGGTCGTCGCGGAGGGAAACCTCGCAGACACCGTCCACTCCCTCGTGGACGAACGAGACGCCGACCACGTCGTCGTCGCCGGCCGGCGACGGTCACCGACGGGGAAAGCCCTGTTCGGAAGTGACGTACAGTCGATCATCCTCAACGCCACGGTCCCCGTCACGGTCACCCCGGACCCGGCCGAGACTTGACACGACGGGTGTCGTCGGGGCGAGAGCGACTGTTTGCAGTCCGGGGGCGACGCGATTCTGTCGTGAGCGGTCTCCCGCATCACACGACTGAATCCCGGAAGATCCACGCGTTTCCACACGTCTCGACGACATGCGCGTCATCAACGGCGCAGTGATCCTCGAAAAAAGTTGCCGCTCGCAAACAGTTCTGGGGGTGGATGTCGGCGCGCGACGCGGGCCGACGACGGGTCTCTCCTGAGAACGTGCCTCCACGTTCCATCGCCCCGATCTTTCCGCGGAGACGGTCGAACGTTGAGAGCGGTCAGAACCAGCGTGCTGACTGCCGTTTTCGTGACACTTCTCGTCGAAAACAGTCGACTCCGACTCCTTGCACTCTGTCCGCCTCTCGTCGCTGCTATCGTGACCAACGTGGAGACGGTCGCGGAAGCGCCGTGATCACGACGTGAGAAGAGTTCTACGGCATCCTACTTCCGCTTTCCAATCACGGGGCGGACGCTGAAGCCTGTCTGCCGGTTCTGGGACAAGACTGCCTGAGCCTCAGTCCTTCGGATCGACCAGTTCGACCGGGTGACGCGGCGCCGGTGCCAGCAGTGAGTCAAGTTGTTCCAGACAGGAGGTTCCGCTGGCGACGACGGCTCGTTCGTCGACTACGTCCCCGAACTGCTCGGCGAGCGTTTCACCGACGTCCATGCTGAGTTCGTAGAACTCCGTCTTGTACCCGAAGCTTCCCGCCATGCCGCAACACTCCACGTCCGAAGTCAGAACATCGTAGTCGAGTCGGTCGAGGACGGATTCGGTGTACGGTTCGAGGCCGAGTGTCCGTTGCTGGCAGTGGCTGTGGTAGGCGACGCCGTCGCCGTCACCGGGGGTCAGAACGGACTCGTCAGCGCCGTTCTCCAGCAGGCCGTAGACGTACTCGAACAGTTCGAAGCTGTTGTCCGATAGCGTCCGGTAGTGGTCGTCATCGACGAGACGTTCGTACTCCCGGTCGAACATCGCGAGGTCGCTGGGCTCGATAACAACGACATCGTACCCACGGTCGACGTACTGACCGAGCGTCTCGCAGACGGACTCAGCCTTCCGTTCGGCTGTCTCAATCATCCCCTGTGACAGCGGGGCGCGTCCGGAGCCGCCGACGTCCGGCACGACAACCTCACAGCCGAGGGCTTCGAGGACGCGGACCGCCGCCTTGCCGCGACTCGTTTGGACGTGGTTGGTGTACACGTCGGGATACAGTGCGACCCGCCGACGCGGATCGGTGACCGCGGCCTCCCGGTCGCTCGCCCAGTCGCGAAGCGTGGTCCGCTCGAAGGAGGGGAGGTCCCGCCGGGCGTCGATGCCGAGAAGCGACTCCATGGCGGTCCTGATCGGGCCAGCCGAGGCGATGGCGTTCGAGAAGGGTGCGGTGAGGCTCCCCAGTTTGGCGGCCGTCTCGAAATTTCCGAAGAAGCGCTTGCGTAGCGGTGTCCCCGCTGTCTCCTCGTCGGGCACGAGGCCTTCGACCAGCAAATCCTCGAATCCGGGATCTTTGCCCCGGTTGATGCGGTCTCGGACGACCGTGTTGATCCACGGGATGTCGATCTTCACCGGACAGGCGTTGACACACCGGGAACAGCCGGTGCAGAGATCGTTAAATTCGGCCGCGGTGTCGAGTCCCTCGATGCCAGCCTCCCAGCCGGTGGCGATACCACCGGTGTAGGTTTCGCCGCCAAAGGCGTGGCCGCCGACAGACTGGAAGTTGGCACAAGAGTTCGCACAGGCGCCACACCGGATGCAGTACAGCGTCTCCCGCAGGTCGTCGTCTGCGCGCATCTCGCGGCGGCCGTTGTCGACGAGGACGAGGTGGAACTCACGGTCGACATCGCTCCCGCCAAAACCGGGTTCGTCGGGAGCGCCGAAGTCGACCGGCGGCGTGTCGACGGGGGGTGTCAGGATCGATAGGTACTGCGGGATATGCTGTCCGGTCGCCGCTCGGGAAATGAGTTCCGCGAAGGGGTGGAGGTCGCCGACGCTCGGGATGATCTTCTCGAGGCCCGCTACCGCGACGTGCGTATCGGGGACCGACGCGCACTTCCGGGCGTTACCCTCGTTGGTGACGAGTGCGATGGAGCCGCTGTCGGCCAGCACGAAGTTCGCCCCCGTGATCCCGACGTCGGCGTCCTCGATCCGCTCGCCGAGGTAGTCCCGGGCGAACGCGGTCAACTTCCCGGCCGTGTCGAGCGGTTCGTCGGTGTCGAACTCGCGCTCGAACAACTCCGTGACGTCCTCGCGGGTCCGGTGGAGCGACGGCCCGACGATATGCGACGGGCCCTCCTCCGCGATCTGAACGACGAACTCGCCGAGGTCGGTCTCCCAGACGTCGACATCCGAGGCTTCGAGCGCCTCGTTCAGCTCGATCTCCTCGGTGGTCATGGACTTCGACTTCACGACACTCTCGGCGTCGTCCTCGTTCACGACGTCCCTGACGTACCGTCTCGCGTCGGCGGCGTCGTCGGCGACGTACACTGTCCCCCCGTTGTCCTCGACGGCGGCCGTCGTCCGCTCGACGAGTTCCGGCAGTCGCTCGATGGCGTCCTCCTTGATCTGCCGCGCCTCGGATCGGTACCGCTCGTGGGTCTCCGCACCCACCTCCTCGATCCGGTCGTAACGTTCCTCGTTGAGGTGTCGCGTGTTCTCCTTGATGCCGTCGCCCTCGGACCGCAGGAGTTCGCGGATGGCGTCGGCGTCGAGTTCGTCGGTCTTACTCATCGTCGGCGAGCACGAGGACGTGGACGTTTTCCGGGCCGTGCACGCCCTCGACGAGAGCGCCCATATCGCCGGTTGCGCTCGCACCGGTGGCGAGGATGAACGACCGCTCCCCGTCGTCGAACCGGTCGTTGAGCCAGTCGAAGGCGGCTTCGAGGTCAGGCCGTAGGTCACACTCCCGGACAACGACCACGTGGGTCTTGGGGTGAAGCGAGACGAGTTCGTCCCCCGCCGCTCGCGACTGGATGGCGACGGTCCCGAGCGACGCGACGCCGAGTCGCGCCGCGGTCACGCCGGTCTTGGCCTCGTGGAGCTGTGCAGGCGTCGGGTTCAGCGTCACGGGCGCATCCTCGAGATCCACGGAATCGAACGGGAGCGCGGCCCCGACCGCGGGTCGGTCGACGACGTCCGTGAGCGTCGAGGCGAACGTCTCGGGCGTGGTCACCGTCGATTCGGTGTCGGACCGTGAGAGTGACTGCTGGAACTCCGCTACGGTACTCATACACTGGCCAAAGACGAGGAATCGAATAAAGCTATATGTTCCAGAAGGGTGTTCACCTCAGTCTGAATGAGGCCGTAGTCAAGAAATCTGTCGGGTATTCGACGAATGCTCGACTACCTAGTGGAGAAGGCACGCCAGCAGCGAATGCTTTCCCACGAGGGCACTCCGACGGAGCGGCGTGTGCTCGCGGCCATTCTGTATCATGCTGGCCTCTCGTAACGGAAATAGAATCGGTCGCTGATCTGCAGTATGAGGTAATCAGATGGTGGTTCCGTCGGCTGAAAACCTCTTTGAGTCCGACTGCCGAGATCGTGAGCAGGTCGCCGTCGATTTCGATCTCTATCCCGTTGGCGGCGAGCGGTACTACGTCTGGGCGGCAGTCGATTATGAAATGTCATAGATCATAACTTTCAACAGCCCACCGGTCGGTTGAGACTTGACACGTTGCTCTTACCCAGAGACATCCTCAAATGGTACCGCGGTCGGCCCCGACGTCAAGGCGATGATGCAGGCTCTCGAAACGGGGGTGACTCCGATGCGGTCGCGCGAGTACTCTCGGGCGGTTCGACCTATCTGAAGCGAATCCTTGACAGGGAGTCGACTGCGTAATAGTGCTGATTGAGACGGTGGCTCAGGCCGAAGGGGTGATGGACGCGACCAAGTCTCCGCCGGAGAAGAGTCGCGGCATCGGGGCGGCTCGCACCTAGTCCTACGGCGCCGGCATGACCGAGTACGCCGGCTCGGCCGATGAGTGACTGCCCGGATCGTCCAGATCGGGAATAGCGGGCCGTCGACAACGCCGCTGAGGCGGCGAACAAACCGGTCAGGACGCTCGCCATCAGCGAGGTCGACACTGAGTACTACGAGGGGCTTAGATTCGACTGGCAGATAGTCGGCGTTGACATCCTCTCGCTCCGCGAGCGGACGAGAGACGTGCTTGACAACGCGGATCTCGCGGGCGAGTGACGACGAGGAGGCCCAGCCCAGACTGAACGGAACCGGGACGTCGCTCGACTGGCCGTCTCAGATTGGCTTGTTGGTCTGGATGTACTCGCTGAGCGCCTCGGCGCCGTTCTCGCGGCCGTGGCCACCGTGCTTGTAGTCATCGAACGGCATCTTGAGGGAGACGGCTTGGCCGTCGCCCCAGACAATCCGATCTTGATGCGCTCAATCGGTCGATTGACCTATCGCATGTCTTCAGTCTAGGCTCCCCGTCAGCGGTGCTGTTCAGAGTAGTTGATTCCATGCGACGGCGAACGATCGAAGCCACTCGTTTGCAGTTTCTGCTTCGTCGTTGCTAAAACAATTCGAGAAACTGGTAGTTCTGCGTTTTACCTCACGAAAGATACGTTCGACGCTGTTCCGATTTCCGTGACGTTCGTATCTGAAATCGAGGCCGTGGCGACGGCAGGCGTCGTTCAGTGGTGTCACGCCATCGACGAGCAACACGGCGTCGTCAACGTCGTGTTTCTCGCGTAATTCACGAAAGAACGAGTAAGCGATAACGTTCATTTTCGTCGGTTCACACGTTGTATAGGGTAATTCGCTCGTCTCTGGATCGACCGCGGCGTACAGCCAATACTGCTCGTCGTTGAGTCGGATCACCGTTTCGTCAACCGCAACGTGACCCGGACTTCGATCCTCTTCGGGCTGTAAATCGGCTTTGTGGACCCAGTTGTGGACGGTGGAGCGTGCCCGTTCAACACCGAATACCTCAAGAATAGAGACAGTATTCGAAAGTGATAGTCCAGCAAGATGGAGCTGAATACTGAGCTTCATAAACAGCCGCGGTGTTGCCTCTCGTTCCACAAAACCCCTAACTCGATTCGGTCGACACAACCGATGAGGCTAGCGTTTTCGGGCATAGATCACTCAGAAAACGCTACGCCTCACCTTTCAATCCCTATCCGAACACGAGGAAGGTTGTGATCAAAACTCTAAATTGGCTCTGTTGAAATCCTCTTCTTCAGAGATGCTTTGTCTGAAACAGCTGGTCACTGAAGGATACGTATTGAGTGCCGGACATCTTATCAGGGATAGCGTGTGTTCGAGAGATTTCACAGCAGAGAGGGTTCGAGTATTATATAACGAGACTGCGCGGACGTGGTCCGGATCAATCTAACGCCGTTCGCCGATGCCCTTTCTCAATGGCCCTACCCCGACAAATCTGGCGTTTCATCGACTCACCCGTTAGCTTCACCCTCAACAGAGAGTTCGAATTCGAGTTGTCCGTCAAGGACATGTGTTCGGTCGATTAGCCCCGGTTCCACGAGTTCGATGGTGCTCTCAACGATGAGTTGACGGGCCGACTCCGGCCATTGGGTGACCGGAAGATCCATGAATACGGTCTCGTCGGCGATTTCACCGAACTGGTGGACTTCGACGACTGCAGCAGTCCCCTCTCGGAACAGTGACACGGACGGATGAGGTTTGTGGTCACCCATAAATGGGCCTTGGATCGAGATCTGTGGGGGGGTGCCGTCACCCCCCAGTGCTACAAACCGCTGTGTGAGCGATTGCAGTTCGGTATCTTCAGGGTGCGAAATCGACGTATGGAAATGGTTCGGTGAGGGGGTAAACCTGGGGTCAACGCCCACGGTAGCGAGATTAGTGCCATCTTCGCTAAATTCGAGATATTTTCCATCATCTCGGGGATTGTCATCGGTCTTCACCGTCGGATCCGTGTGTTCGGTTTGTGATTCAACAGCACTACAACCCGCAGCGGTGATGGAGGCAGCAGTCAGGGCGGACGCGAGGAATGCGCGACGGCGCATAGGTAACGACTTCGCTGGTGGAATCAAAAACGTTAACAAACTTGTACCGCACCCGAGCTTGCGCACACCCTTATGAGCTACAAACCTCGCTAATCGCTACATCTCCTGTATTGAGCGATCCGTGACAGCTCCGTACGGAGCGACTGAGGGCGAGAAAATATCAACTACTGAGGATTTCAGCAGAGCCGCGAACTCAGGTCTGGCTCTGATAGAGAAGAACTAGGATGGCAACTCCGATGAAGAAGTCCGGGAGAAACACGAACGCTCCGATATTTGGGCGAGGGCGGAAACCTAAGACGTTGTGGACTACTGGATTTGACGCACCTGCGTATAGAAGCAGCGCAAGGCTTAGCACAAGCAGGCTTGCTGTGTACTTGTTCGGAAGATCGCGATAGAGTTGCACGTAGATGACTGCGAGTGCCACCAGCAACACGAGGTTCAGGGTTGTAAAGAAAACCTCCATCCGAATGAGCAGTTCAACCTGTGAGGACAGCGCCCTTGACGGAGGGCCATGAGATGGAATTGATGTGAAGAGTGCGACTAGGAGTGCGAGCCCACTCGCGACGGCCGCACTCGCTACTGTCGTTCCAAGTGGACTATCGATCCAGTTACGAATCATCATCAACTCCGGCCTGTTCCGCCACGTCTTCCATGATGTCAAGGTTGGTCATCATTCTGTCTGAGAGGAAGTACATCTGCCCGTAATTGTCACCTTCCGTGGTCACGATATTGCTCTCTTCGAGGACTTCGAGGGGTGCTGGACTGTTTTGTAGTTCAGACCCAGCTCATTCGACAATTGATTGGTGTTTCGCGGCTGGTCGTTGAGTGCGCGGAGGATACGAAGCCGATTGCGGCCTCCACGAGACCCACCAATGAGCCACCAGAGCAACTGCCGCATCTATCGAGTATTCGGTTGGTCGGTGCAAATACATTCTGTCTCTCTCCGAACGATACTACGCCCCCGAATTAGCCACGAATCCAAGAGATAATTCGATCGGCGATTTCACCGTTATTGTCGTCCTGCATCATGAGATGTGTATTTCCGGATATCCCTTCGTCCGGAAGGCTAAACAGCGTCGATGCGGGACTTGTCTCTCCTGTGAGCTCTGCAGTTGTCTGGGTCGCTTCCTTGCGACCAGTCTGTCCACGTTCATCGACATAATCGCCATACACACCCATAAACGGTGCATCACCACCCATCTCCGCCACAGTTTGCGGGTCAGTCGGTGCGCCGACCGGCTCGACTGCGACGATCCGTTCAACGAGGTCAGGCACAGTCTGTGCGACTGCGAATCCGGATCCACCACCTGCTGAATGGACAAGCAACACTGACGGACCAACACGATTGAGGAGTGCCTCTAGGGCGGCAGTCTCCTGAGGTGATGCGAACCGACTCCCACCGCTACCTCCGGTAGTCGACCCAGTCTGGGTTCCAGCTGTGGTCTCAGTGGAATCCGCAGGTGTGGAGTTCTGGTCGCCGCCACGTCCGCCCGTCTGGCGTCCACTTTGCCTCCCGCCACCTCCGCCACCGATGCTAACGTATGCGGGGAATGACGCAACGAGTTGGTCGACCGATTCGACCGGGTATCGAACGTCCTCGTACGGAGACCCCGCCTCGGGACCGAATCCCCATGTCGGCCATGCTCGATCGATAGACCATCGAGAGAGTGACGCAGAGTCAGAGTTCTGGAGGGCAGCAGTATCTAAGCCACCTGAACCGACGTTTCGAGGGGGATTGAATACATACACTGGATGGCCAGCTTCGGCGAAGTACTCCATCCAGCCGCGTCGACCGTCAGGTGTTGTCCGGTAAATATACGGCGACAACCCGAGACCGGGCACCATTACGACGGGTGACTTGTCGGTAGCCGTATTGGGTCGTGTATATACGATTTCAGCACGTCCATCGATAACCGTACTACTGCTTGTGTTTGCGTTGCCGACGTAGAAATTTCCGAACGTCGGAGAGTCGTTATTCCGTTGTTCGGATTGCGGAGTGTCTTCAGGAGAAGTCCGTGTATCTGTGTTCGATCCGCCATTGTCAGCTATGCTATTACACCCTGCGATAGTCGCAGCAATCGCGACTCCGGTTGCACGAAGAAACGCTTTCCGAGAGATACCCGCTGACATACAGATAGTACTGGCCATCGAACTGACTTAGTCGATTGCCGAAATCGGCCACAGGTTAGGCACAAATTCATCCCAGTTCATACAGACGCTGATATGAAGAAGACAGTAATTTAAGGTAAACACTGTGTCGCTCAGGGCGTATGCATTGAGAGCGCCGGTCTCAACTTCGATCTGGCGTGGGGAAGTTGAGACTACACCCGCTATGGAGTAGACGGCATGCATAGTCACCGATATTCCGAAATCGACTGGTACGGAACGTAGTACCCAATTTCATCGATCCACGTTGACAGCCACTCATCAGCGGTCGATTCATCGATCTTGCCAGCGTCAATAGCAGCCAACAGCACACCGACTGATCCGACAACGGTCACATCCTGTTCTTTCGCAAACGACCGGGCATCGCCGTCGTCGGTCAACAGTCGGCCGTCGTGCGCGTCCGCCAAGGCGAACGCTTGGGCCTCGCCGGCATCGAGATGGTCACTGACGACCGTCTCCCTGTTTGCGACCGTCTCCGAGACAGGTACGACTGGAATCCCGTCGTCGAGTTTATCGAGTGCGGATTGAAGATATGGATGATCATCAACACCGTTTTCGAGTTACTCGCGAACGACCGGCACTGTACAGATTCCAGAGAGCCCTGCAACCGCCCACAACTGGTCGATATACGCAAAATTCGAGAGAACAGTGGTGTTCAGGACGCTCGGTCAGCGTCGGCAGTGACAGTCGGAAGCGTGTCCGTTACCTCGAGAGTGGCCTGTTCGGTGTCGACTGATTCCCATGCAGCCTTCGCAGCAGTCTCGATCGAGACGTCGTCAGACGGATCCACAGCGGTGCGATCTCGCGTGATGGTGAGGACGTCACGGATGATCTGTTCCATCCGGTCGTGTGCGTTCGCTACGGCGTCGAAGTGCTCGTCATCTCCGGTCTCCTGTGCGGCCCGGAGGTGTGCCTTGGCGACGTCCAGTGGATTACGGAGATCATGACTGATCACACTGCTCACTTGGTCGACGGCGGGAACCTCTGCAACGTCGAGACACGCACTCAAATCTGTAAAACCGACGTAGCTGGTATCAGGGCCGGAAGAGATCGTCCGAGCGAAGAACGGACCTCCCTCACCGATCCCGTCGAGATAGATGCCGACACTGTCGCCACGACGGAGATGTGCTATTGGGTCCTCGCCATCAGTCGGGTTGACAACGCTAAATTGCTCGAAGATAGCTGCAACGGGCATCCCCGATGAGAGACAGTCGAAAACCGACTCGAAGGCCCCGTTGAGGACTGTGATACGAGGCTCGCCACCCTCTACAGCGTACGCGATGATCGGCTCCGGAAAGTCGTCAAACGTGATAGCCATGCGATTCTCGTCTGTCATCGATGGGTTACGCTCCGACACTGGTCCAGACAGTACTCACGCAGTCCGATGATCGCTGGCTGCACCGTCGACGGAGCTTCGTGACCATGGACATAGATCAATTCGCCTCCGAACACGTCACAACGGAGACCGACGCACCGTTCCAACTGGAGAACAGCTACACACTCGACGTCGCCGTCGATGGATCAGTACAGGCGAAAGCTGGGTCGATGATCGCGTTCACGGGTGACCTGTCGTTCACCGGAAAAGCATCCGGCGAGAATTAGACCCGTCCAGCAGTCCTTCCGCCGAGGACTACGGAAGAACAGCCCGCTGGGAACTGCGCGGAGTGCTTTTATCAGAAATGAACGACGCTGACTTGATTATGAACATACGGGATGTAGGGCACACTATTTGGGACCGTCCCCTCGGCCGCATGTTATTGCTCCTCGTTGGGGGAATTGTGATCGCTGTCACAGTGACGTGGTATCCGCCACTTCGGGACGTAGTTCAGTGGTTCCTCCCGTTGGGCCTCATTATCTGGGGAGGGTCCCGAGTCTACCGTTACGGAAGTGCGAGGAGAAAGCCCCACCCTTTAGCGTGGGGATGACCCTGACAATCAACTACACACTCTACCGATGATAGCACCGCCTGATATTCCAATAGATACTTAAGCCAACATGTCTAATTACATTTGTAATGGTCACGGTGACTGTCTCCGCGAAGTTCCACAATCCATCCCTCTCACGGCGGAAAGAGTGGCAACAGGGCACTCGCCTCTACCGTGACACCAAACAGTTCTGTATCGACGGGTGGGAGAACGGCGACTTCGGAAAGTCCGTGACCACAGCCAGCATCGACAACGACCTCTACTCGGCCATTCAGAACCAAGCCATTCGAGAGGCGAAATCCGACCACAACAAGGACGGAGAGGTTCGCTACCGAGAGAGTCAGCCGTTCGCCGTCAACAACCAGAACTGGGAACTCGACACGACCGAGAACGGCACGGTCGTCGTCGGTTTCCCGTGCGTCACCCAATGGTGGTATACACCTATCGAATTGTACGACGATATTGCCGACCCCGTAGACCGACTGGTCAAAGGTGACGCAAAGAAGACACGGCTTCAAGTGTACCGTCGCGGAGACGACTGGTACTGTACTTTCAACATCGAATACGACGCCGACACGTCGGGTGAGACGCCCATCGGTGTTGATATTGGTGAACGGCACATCCTCGCTGTGACCGCCTACGGTGAGGGTGAGTCGATGCTGGTGTCGGGTGGTGAGGCGAAGTACGTTCGGCGCAAATACCGTTCCCTACGCGATTCGCTATCAGAAGCGGGTGCGCTTCGCGCACGCAACCGTGTGGGTGACAAAGAACAGCGTCGAATCAAAGACCTGAATCACAAACTCTCCCGTCGTCTCATCACGTTCGCGGAACAGTTCGAGGCCCCCGTCATTCGGATGGAAGACCTCGAAGGCATCCGTGAGAACAGTTCGTGGTCAGGTATCCACTCGTGGCATTTCCACCAACTCCAGCAGTTCATCACGTACAAAGCCGAACGCGCTGGTATCCGCGTTGAAAAGGTCGATGCCTACCATACCAGCCAACGGTGTTCGGCGTGTGGTTCGATGGGGACCCGTGATGGTGACCACTTTTTGTGTTCGGAGTGCAACCGTGGACGCCACGCCGACCTGAACGCTTCGGAGAACATCGCACAACGGGAGGGATAACCATGCACGGCGTAACAGTTCGGCTGACGCGAACCGTGCTACCTCGCGGGCTGAAGAACCCGCCGTCGTTGACGCCCGCTGTATGCGGGGAGGAAGGCCCTTTTGACAGGGCTGTACGCGCTGGAACGCACACCGTTGGTCACAACTCGGTGGCAACCTTCGACGTTCCACGCGAAAGCGTACTTGAGAACCGAGGAAACGCGCAACCTAAATATCCACTTTGTGGAATCTTCGCCCTTTAGGTCGGAGAGGATGTCAAGGGAGAAACGAGCTGCTAAGTCTGATTGCGGGTTGTTTGCTCATCCTCGGCGGAATCACGCGTGCAGTGTTTCAATTCGTGCCGTTGAATGAACTGGCTGGAACCGTAGCTAATCTCGTTCCCGTAGTTGGAATTTTTGCGGAAATGTTCGCTCACCACTACCGCGAGCAGGAGTAGATGGATCCGACAGCAAATGCGAGAGCAGAGACCTAATTTCGAAGGATGGAGACGACCGTACCAAGGGCAAGGAGGGCACCGAGCCCGATGATATACAACGGCTTGTTGCTACTCTCGTGTTTGAGGAACGCCTTTCCGGGTGAATCCGTTGGGACGTAAGCCGTTACGGTGGCTCCGGGTTCATATCCCTCTAATTTCGCTCTGGCGTCTTCCTTAGTCTCGAACTCGTGCGTAACGCCACCGGGATACATATGCGAGGATGTGTAGGTTTCACCCTCGTAGGTGTAGTTGAACGTCGCTTGGGGACTGTAGTCGTCGGTTCCACGTCGCTCATTGATCCGTTCGATCGAGGTAGAGACGATCGTCGCATCGACCGTTTCCGTGGAGTCTAATGCTGCTGATTGAGACGAATAACTGTACGCTCCATACCCCATCGACCCGAACCCAACGATCAACGCAAGTGCGATCTGGAGGGTCCCCGATGGGCCATCGAAGTTGAATTCCATACCGGAGGTGTGGAACTAGTTGATGGTAAAAGAAGAATCCCTGTTTCTCGCTCCGTAACGACGTTCCACGCATATTGGATCTCGATGTCACGGATTATCAGGGCGATAGATCAACCGTGGGTGACGCAGATAACATGAGAACTCGGAGTGTATCGACGGCGGTGTTCAGATAAGGATTGAAAGGTGAGGCGTAGCGTTTTCTGAGTGATCTATGCCCGAAAACGCTAGCCTCATCGTTGTATCGATCGGATTGAGTTAGGTTTTGTGGAACGAGAGGCAACACCGCGGCTGTTTATGAAGCTCAGTATTCAGCTCCATCTTGCTGGACTATCACTTTCGAATACTGTCTCTATTCTTGAGATTTTCGGTGTTGAACGGGCACGATCCACCGTTCACAACTGGGTTCACAAGGCAGATCTACAGCCCGAAGAAGGTCGAAGCCCGGATCACGTTGCGGTTGATGAAACGGTGATCCGGCTCAACGACGAACAGTATTGGCTGTACGCCGCGGTCGATCCGGAGACGAACGAATTACTCCACACAAAGCTTGAACCGACGAGAACGAACGTTATTGCTTACTCGTTCTTTCGCGAATTACGCGAGAAACACGACGTTGACGACGCGGTGTTTCTCGTCGATGGTGCGACACCACTAAACGACGCGTGCCGTCGCCACGGCCTCGATTTCAGATACGAACGTCACGGAAATCGGAACAGCGCCGAACGTATCTTTCGTGAGGTAAAACGCAGAACTACCAGTTTCTCGAATTGTTTTAGCAACGACGAATCAGAAACTGCAAACGAGTGGCTTCGATCGTTCGCCGTCGCATGGAATCAACTACTCTGAACAGGACCCTCGTCGCCGAAGCGTTTTCCCCATCACTCTCCGAACGTAGCTCTATGCCGACCCTCGATCCCGGATCTCCCCCCGGGCTTCGCGCGTTGTTCGAACGCCGGGGACTCAACGCCACCCTCGGCTGGGTGTTCGTCGGCGTCCTCTGTCTCGCGGGGGTCGCCGCCTTCGGCTCGCGGCCGCTCTGGGCGGGGTTCACGTTCACTCTGGTCGCCCTGGCCGTCGCGCCGGCCGTTGCGTTCCGTCGTGTCGATGCGATGGTTCCCTGGGAGGTGCTCGCGCTCGCCTCCGCCCCCGCGCTGGGGCGGATTCTCGTCATCGGACAGACGGTGGGTGGGGTGACGCTCACGGGACGGGTCACTACCTACGTCGCCGTCGCGGCCGCGGCGCTCATCCTCGCGGTCGAACTCGACGTGTTCACCCCGGTGCGGATGACGTTCTCGTTCGCGGTGCTGTTCGTGGTCGTCGCCACCGTCGCCACGGCGGGGCTGTGGGCCGAAGCCCGATGGCTCTCGGATACGTTCCTCGGGACGTCCATCCTGCTCGACGGCCGCCCGGAACACGTGATCGAGGAATCGCTGATGTGGGACTTCGTGGCGGCGACCGTCGCCGGTGCCGTCGCCGGCGTACTCTTCGAGTACTACTTCCGTCGGTTCGCGGACGCCACGCCCCGCTATCCGATCGAACGCCGTTCGGACGGTGACTGAGATGCGGCTGCGTGATCACGTCGGTCTGACCGACCGCCGGCAACGACAGCTCTCGCGTGCGATGCAGGCGGCGCTCACCGGACTCGTCTTCGTCGGCCTCTACGACGGCAACCCGGGTATCGTCCTCAACGCCGCCATCGGTCTCGGGGTGACGCACCTCCCCGCAGTCCTCGAACGCGACTACCACATCCCGATGGATCCGGCCCTGACCCTCTGGATCACCGTCGCCGTCTTCCTCCACGCCCTCGGCACCGCGGGACTGCCGGGTTCGACGGTCAACCTCTACCGGAGCGTCTGGTGGTGGGACCACCTGACGCATACGCTGTCGTCGTCCATCGTTGCCGCGGCGGGCTACGCCACGGCCCGCGCCATCGAACTCCACTCGGACGGTGTCTCCCTGCCCGGTCGGTTCATGTTCGTGTTCATCCTCCTGTTCGTCCTCGCGTTCGGCGTCTTCTGGGAGGTCATCGAGTTCGGCGTGACGGCCGTCGCGTCCCTCATGGGCACCCGAAGCGTCCTCGTCCAGTACGGACTCGACGACACGATGCTGGACCTCCTTTTCGATACCCTCGGTGGCGTCATCGTCGCCGTGTGGGGGACGGCCCACCTGACGGATCTCGTGGGTGTGCTCTCGGATCGTTTCGGCGATGTGGAGCCCTAGATCCCGCGCTCGGTGACGGCCTGTGCGACGGAGAGCGCGACGAAGGCGGTGCAGACGACGGCCGCGTAGCCCAGCCCCGACACCGCGGCGAACGGACGGACGCCGAGGGCGGCGAGTCCGACCGGGACGGCACAGACGACGGCGACGAGGAGGTACCAGCGCCCCCAGCGGCGACGACTCCGTTCCGTGACGGCGTCCAGATACGGCAGGCAGTCCTCGGCCCCATCGGCGAGTTCGACCCGCCCCGCCCGCCGGTCGTAGGAGACGATGTTCTGGTCGGCGAGTTTTGGCAGGTGCATCTGATAGAGCGCGGTCTGCACTCGCTTTCGCTGTTTGTACGTCACCTCGTTCTCCTCGCAGTCGTTCTCGATGGCGGCGATGTACTCGCTTAGCTCCCGCAGATCAACCGGCCCTTCGTGTTCGCGAAGGTAGTTGATGACCTCCCGCCGGCGCTCGTTCCGCAGTATCGAGAAGAGCGCGTCTCGCGAGAGTTCCTCGGCTTCCGCAGGGATGAGTTGTGGCGCCATCGATCACCGAACCCGCGCTTTGCTCCCGACGGCTACCGGGTCCCGTTCCCCTCGATCCATGCGTGTACACCCGCGTTCGGACGGCATAGTGTTACCTCCTGTCCTGCCGTACGCTGTCGTGCGTGTCGCACGCATCGTCTCGGTTTTCGTTCATCACGTGCGTTCTTTCACCCAGTTCGCGCACACCGTGGGTCCACGTGACGTGACGAGCCGCGAAACGAACAACTAAACGCGCGCGGGACTCTGGGAGGATTCATGCCAAGCGACACTTCCTCGGAGATACGGGAACTCGTGGCTCGACGGGCCGACTTGCTCGACGAACTCCGCGACGGGCCGCGGGAGAAACGGGCGCTGGTGTCGTCGCTCCCCGTCTCGCGGTCCACCGTCGACCGGGCGGTCACCGAACTGACCTCGTTCGGCCTCGTCGCCGAGGTGAATGGGCGGGTTCGATCCACCGCCGCCGGTGACCTCGCGGCGTCGCTCCACCGCGACGCCGTCGCGGGCCTCGACGAACTGCTGGGGCTGGCGTCGTATCTGGACGGGATCGACGAGTGCATCCGGCCGCAGCCGTGTTTCTTCGGCGCGACCGACGTGGTCACCGAGGAGGACGGGTCCCACGCGCCGGCCGAGCGGCTGATCGAGGCGTTTCTCGACGCGGATCGGTGTCGGCTCGTCCGAGGGTCGATCCGCCCCGCCTTCTCCGCCGACGTTCGGGAGCGAATGCTCGACGGCTCGCTCGTCGTCGACGCGACGCTCTGTCGTGACTCCGTCGCGTTCCTGCGTTCCTACCACGAGTCCGACCTGGCGCGAGTCCTCGGCACGGACCACCTCACGGTCCGGGAGTATCCCGAACCTCTTCACTCCGGTCTGTACCTGTTCGAGACGGACGGCGAGGTAAGCGTGTCGCTGACCATCCACGCCGAGACGACCGACTCCGTCCGGGCGTTGCTCGAAACCGACCGCCTCGAGGCAGTGGCGTGGGCCGAACGGGCGCTTCGAGCGGTCCGGGAGCGCTCGTCACCGGTCGAGAGCGTCTGAGAGCGGGTGGTCGGGACGTGGATTTAAGTCATCCGTGAGCGAATCTGTCAACAGGGGACAGTACCCATGGTTTTCAAGAAAATCACCCTGATCGGAACGAGTCCGGAGAGCTTCGACGCCGCGGCCGACGACGCCATCGACCGCGCCGACGAGACGCTCGACAACGTGAAGTGGATCGAAGTCGACGAACTCGGCGTGGAGGTCGCGAGCGTCGAGGACCGCGAGTACCAGGCCGAAGTCACGGTGGCGTTCGAACTCGTGGACTGACGACGTTCGTGAGCGCCGGCGGGGGTCCACGGGTCTCGCCCGACGCCTCACGCCGACCCGACGTGGCGATCTCATACGGAGTGTCGTAACCGTTTCCCGGCCGTCGCCGTCTCCGTGGTCGGTGACGGCCGGAACTGACTTCCGACGGGCCGCATCGGTTGGCCGGAGAGAATACATTGAAACCATCCGGTGCCATCAGTGCTCCCATGACGCTGGTGGTCGTCCCGGTCCGCTACCCGCTCAGTAGACACTCCCGGGCGACGCTCGCAGAGGCGATCAGCATCGCCGAGGAGCGCGACGCCGACCTCACGGTGTTGCACGTCGACCTCTATCAGGAGGGGCGGGAAGTGACGCGGACCGACCTGAAACGCGCGGTGGAGGCGGAGTTCGGGACCATCTCCCGTGCCCGCTACGTGGTCCGTCGGGGCTTTCTCGTGGAGGAGACCATCCTCGACGAGGTGGCTGCCGAACACGCCGACACGGTCGTCATCGGCTCGAAACAGGTCGGCCGCTGGCGGCGCGCCTTCTCCCGATTTCTCGACGATCCCGACATCGACACGTTTCTGCGGGAGAAACTCGACTGCGACGTGATCACCGTCAGCGACGAGTGAGACGGCTCGTTGTACGTCAGTGCCGATGAGTCGCCGCCGTGTGTCGGCGACCCACCGGTAACCCGTCACGACGATCCGCCCGAGTCACTCCGTCGGCGACCCGGTCCCGGTAGCCGTCCGGTCCCCGTCGGCGTTCGTCACCCCATCCTCGGTCGCGTCGCGTGCTCGCGTCGTCGGCCCGCTGGCGTCTTCGGTCTCCCCATCCGGCGGTCGCATCGCAGACCCGTCCTCGACTGCGACGCGTGCCCGCCCGCTGTGTTCGTCGAACAGGAGGTGCTGGTGGGGGTACGCGATCTCCACGTCCGCGTCCGTCAGATTCTCCCAGATCCGCTCGCGGACGGTCGACTCGACCCGTGGAATCTTGTACGGTGTCCGCGTCCAGAACCGGAGGGAGAGGCGGACGCCGCTGTCGGCGTAGGCGTCGATCAGGCAGGTCGGCTTCGCGGGATAGCGCGCGCTCCCGATGCGGATGTCCGGGCCGCCCTCGATCACCTCCTCGACGTTGCGCGCGGATCGCTCCATGATCCGCCGTGCCGCCTCCAGGTCGCCCTCGTAGGTGACGAGCAAGGGGATCGACAGTCGCGTCCGTTCGTCCTCCGCGGAGTAGTTGGTCACGTCGCGTTCTCGCATCGACGAGTTCGGGACGACCAGGAAGGTGTTCTCGAGGGTGAGAATCTTGGTGTAGCGGAGCGTGATGTCGTCGACGAACCCGCGCCGTCCGTCCTCCAGCTCGATCATATCGCCGATTTCGTAGGGGTTGTCCGCGAGGACGAACACGCCGTTGACGATACTCCCGACGATGGGCGCGAGGACGATACCGAGGACGGCGGAGAAGACGGTCACCGAGAGGACGATGTCGCCGATGCCGAGGCCGACTATGCTGCCGGCGACGAACGTCGCGACGACGATGGTCGAGACTCGCAGCAGGCCGAGGACGGTCTGGGCGACGCTCTGTCGCTGAAACCGTCGGGCGACCGTCCGGCCGAACAGGCGCACGAGGAACTTCGAGAGGACGACGCCGCCGACGACGATGAGTCCGGCGACGACGACGCGAACGGCGGCGAACCCCCACAGCCACCGTAGCCACTCGAGCGTCCCGATCGGTGGTGTCGTCCCTGCCAGTACGGCCGCCCCGGCGTCCATGCTCATCCCTCTCCGCCGTCGAAAAAAAGGGTTTCCACGGGGACCGCGTCTCCGGCCGATCACAAGCTACTATAGCGTCCCCGGCCCAGACCGTACCGGAATGGACCGACGGACGCGAGAGTACCTCTCGGGGCGCTTCGGCGACTACTACCGGAGCGCGGATCCGACGCTGCCGCCCGCGGCCGACTCGCGGGAGTGGGGCCACATCCCGTGGACGAGTGGCGACGCGACGACGATGGTGCGCCACCAGTCGATCTACGACCTCGGGGAGATAGCCGACTTCCTCCGGCGCGAGGCGCCGCGTCACGTCTACTTCTCGGCCGCGCGGTACGACGACCCCGGTGCGGCCTCGATGGACGAGAAGGGGTGGGAGGGTGCGGACCTCGTGTTCGACTTGGACGCCGACCACCTCCCGAGCGTCGACCCCGACGCGGCGACCTACGCCGAGATGCTCGCGGCGTGTAAGGACGCCCTCCTGCGACTGCTCGACCTGCTGGAGGACGACTTCGGGTTCGAGGACGTGACCGTGGTGTTCTCGGGCGGCCGCGGCTACCACGTCCACGTCCGCGACGAGGGACTGGCCGGCCTCGACTCGGCCGCCCGGCGCGAGGTGGTCGACTACGTCCGCGCGGTCGACTTGGACGTCGAGGGGCTGGTGCGGACGCGGGCGGTCGGCGGCACGACGCGACGCGAACTCCGCACCGAGGGTGGGTGGGGACGGCGAACCCACCGTCGTCTCCGGTCGCTCGTCGATGAGTTGCGGGCCCTCGACGAGGACGAGGCGATGGACCGACTCACGACGTTCGACGGCATCGGTGAGGGGCGGGCGCGCACGCTGCTCGACGCCTTCGTCGACAACGAGCGGGCGGTCGAGCGTGGCAACGTCGAAGCCGGCGGCCCGGGGGCGCGGATTCTCGTCGAGGCGCTGGCGGGCGAGACGGTCGGCGCGGAGACGGCGCCCATCGACGAACCGGTCACGACGGACACCCACCGCCTGATCCGCCTGCCGGGCAGCCTCCACGGGGGGAGCGGCCTCGTCGTCCAGCGACTCGATCGGGACGCAGTCGGCGACTTCGATCCCCTCGTCGACGCCGTTCCCGAGCGATTCACCCGGCGCTCCGTCCGGGTCGACGTGACCGATCCGGGACGGGTCGAACTCGACGGCGACACGTTTACGTTGGACGCGGGAGTGCAGACGGTACCGGAGTCCGTCGGCGTGTTCCTGATGACGCGCGACCGAGCCCGGAAGGTCAAAGAATGAACGTGGAGGAACTGCGCACCGTTCAGCGCACCGAACGACAGAAAGATAGCCTCCAGCACCTTCGGGACTCGTTTTACCGCGACGTCGCGGACTACATCGCCGAGCGCAAGGCCGAACGCGAACGCGTCGCCGAGGCGGCCGACGACCCGTTCTCCTCGCCCGAGGTGAGCCGCCTCACTGACGAAATCGAGACGGCCGAGGAAGTCGTCGAGAGCATCTACGAGCGACGCATCGGCAAAATCGTCAAGCGAGCCACCTTCGCCGCCGCGGGCATGGCGACCGAGGACGAGGGACTGACCAGCGAGGAGCGTGACCTGTTCGAGGATCTGGTCGCCCGCATCGAGACCAACCGAGCGACCGTCCTCGAGACGCTCGCCGGCGAGGCCGACACGGCGGATACGAGCGACGCGGCGGACGCCGACGGGACCGCCGACCCCGACCCCGACCCCGACCCCACTCCCGATCCGACGGCCGACCCGACGCCGCCGGAGGGGACTACCGATCCCACCCCGACACCGGCACCCGACGACATCCTCGCAGAGGCGATGGGTGGCGACGACGGTCCCGACGCGACGTCGACGAGCGACTCGACCGCCGCGGGCGGGTCGGAGACCGAGCCGACGCCGCCCGCGTCACCGACGCCGACGGTCGACGACGCCCCGACGCCGGACGGCGGCGAGGCCGCGGCCGACGACGAAGCCGACGCCGACCGCACCACCCTGCGGATCACCCGCGACGTGGGCGAAATCTTCGGCGTCGACGAACGCGAGTACGACCTCGCGAGCGAGGACGTGGTGACGCTGCCGACGCCGAACGCCGAACCCCTTCTGAATCGCGACGCCGCCGAGCGACTCGACGACTAGGTGGCGGTGCGAGCACCCACCGGTGCCCGCTCAGCCGTCTCCGTCCCCCGGGTACAGTCGATAGCCCACGAGTCCGACGACCACCATGCCGCCGACGGCACCGAGGATCGGCAGGCCGGGGAACGACGGGATGGTGTTGTTCTCGGCCGCGCCGCCGTCCGCGGCGGCCGCCGTCGCGGACTCTCCCGCGGCGGCGTTCCCCGTCCCGGCGCCGGCGCCGGCACCGGCGCCCGTGGCGTTCCCCCGAGTTCGCGCGCCGTCGAAGTCGAGTCGGATTCGTTCGCCGGCGTCGACGGGGCCGTCGCTGGTGAGCATCGGAATCGGTGCGTCGCCGACGCGGAGGTTCTCGGAGTGGTCGATGGCGGTCGGGTCGTACCCCTGGACGACGACGGTGAGCGACCCGGTGGCCCGCCTCGGCGCCGTCTCGACCACGGGACCCGTGAGGTCGTAGGCGACGCCGACTCGCGTGACGCCGTTCGCGGGGACGGAGACGTTGAGTTCGACGCCGGCGTCCGTCCGTCGGTACTCGGCCTCCTCACCCGCGACCATCCCGGCGTAGGGCGTGGCGTCCGTCGGCACGGGGAGTTCGACGGGGCCGACGAACGGGCGGTCGGTCGGGTTCCGGAGGGTTACCGTCTCGATTACGCTCGGGACGCTCGATTCGTTCCCCGGTGGCACCACCTGCAGGACGTAGGGACTCTGGCTGTCGTTGGCGACGCTCAGGCGCGACGCGTCGGTGATCGGCGGCCGCGCGACGATAGTCGTCCCGTTCTCGGCAGCGCTCGCCGTCCGGCGGTAGGGAACCCCGTCGACGGTTGCCCGAAGCCGGTACGTCTCGTTTTCTTCCACCGGGCCGACGGTGAACTCGCCGTCGTCGCCGGTCTCGACCCGTGTCACGACGAACCCGCTGTCGTCGGTTACCTGGACCGCGACGCCGGACAGCGGCGTGCCGTCGTCGTCGACGACGCGGCCGTCGACCGATCCCGAGAGGTGAATCGTCGCCCGCGTCGTGTTCCGGAGCACCTCGTAGTGGGTCGTCCCTTCGTACGAGACTCGGACGGCGTATTGGGGGGCGTCGGCCACGTCGACCGAGAACGACGACCCGCTGACCGTCGTCCGCGCGGGGTCACCGGCGCGTTGCAGCGACTCGGTCACGGGAACGACGGTCACCTGTGCTCCGTCCGCGGTGTCGCCGTCGACGGTGACGGTGCCGGACACCGACGTCGTGGCCGTGGCGGTCGGAACGGCGGCGAGACAGCCGAGAACGACGAGGAGCGTGAGGATGCGTTTCATATCAGTCTGCGACCTCCGGATTCGCGTCGCGATTCGTGTCGGGGGCGGCGGCGTCGGTCACCGCGCCGTAGCGGGGATCGAACAGGGCGACGAGACCCATACCGAGCAACAGCAGGACGATAGCGAGGCGCATCAGCGTGACGAAGGGGATGCGTTTGACCGTTATCGAGGCGGTGCCGTCGCTGACACCCGCGATGACGTAGGTGTCGGAGACGAGGCCGCGGTCGATGATGACGTCCCTGACCTGCATTCCGCCCTGCTCGGGGTAGCGTCGCTGGCCGGCGATTCCCGAGGCGCGGAGCCGGTCGCCTTCGTACACCGCGAGCGACACGCCCTCCGCGACGACGCGGGTCGGGACGACGCTCTCGGGGGGATCGGCCACCGGTCCGACCGTCTCCGGGCCGACGAGGACGACGGCGTCCGCACTCGGCACGAAGTTCCACATCAGTTGGCCGCGTGCGACGACGCGCTGTCCGGCGGCCACCGAGGCGTTGGTCTCGGTGTCGGGGAGGCCGAGCCAGACGCTCGACCCGTCGAGTTGGACGACCGTCGCTCGCGGTCCGTCGCGCACGTCCGTCACCGTCCCGTGGACCGTCTGGACGGAGCCGTTCAACGAGGCGCCCCGCCGCACCACCTGCTCGGTCGAGAGGGCGTAGGTCCCCACCGAGGGGTCCTGCGGGAATTCGGTTCGGGAGTGTTCGAGGATGCGGACCGAGTAGTCGGCGCCCTGAATCGGTTGCCGGGAGGTGTCCATCGACCCGTCGCCGACGCCCGTCGCCATCACGGATGCCTGTCCCGCGAAGAGGTACATGAACGGAAGCGAGAGGACGAGCAGGGCGGCCCCGACGTGGATGAAAGTGATCCCCGTCTCCTTCAGCTTCGCGTTTCGGGACGTCGTTGCCAGGATTCGGCCACCGGTGCGTTTCACCGTGCCCAGAATGGCGTAGGCGACCGGTGGCAGCACCGACAGAGCACTCGCCGAGCCGACGACCCGGTAGACGACGGCGTCGTCGGGGCGGGTCGTCGCCAACTGCCACGTCTCGGACGGGGCTACGACTGCGCCGACGAGCGTCGCGGCGGTGAACACGCCGAGGCCGACGAGCGCCCGTCGGTCCCCCTCGTGGTCGTAGTCCATGTAGAAGCCGAGGAGCAGCAGGATGCCGAGGACGAGTGGGTAGCTCCAGAGATTGTAGTAGCGTGCTTCGACCGAGACTTCGAGTCCGGTGATGGCGTTCCGGAGGAGTGGGAACGAGAGCCCCCACAGCGAGACGAACGTGAGCAGGCCGAAGCCGAGGACCGCGAGGTGGAGGAGGTTCGAGCGACGCAACCAGTGGCGGTCCGTCGCGTCGGAGTCGGTGTCGTCCGTCTCGCGCAGCCAGTACACCACCGGCGCGACGATGCCGAGCGCGACGGTCAGCGCCATGAGGACGAGGAAGGCCGCCCCGATGCCGCCGTCGGCGAAGGAGTGGACGCTGCGGAAGACGCCGCTCCGGACGACGGACGTGGTGTACACCGCAAGCGCGAACACCGTCGCGGTCATCGCCGGGGCGAGGACGCGATACCGTCCCGTCGGCTCGTAGGCGGTGACGGCGTGCAGCGTCGCGGTGAGGAAGAGCCACGGGATCAGAATCGCCGTCTCCACGGGGTCCCACGCCCAGATTCCGCCCCAGCCGAGGACGGTGTACGACCAGAGGCCGCCGAGCGCGACGGCGCCGGTCAGGAACAGCCAACTCAGACGGAGCCAGCGGGTGACGCTCCCGTGCCACGTCGGAAAGACCCCACCGTTGCCCCGGAACAGCGAGACGAAGTGGGCGGCACCGATGGCGAAAGGCATCGCCAGTAGGGCGTACGCCGTGAACATCACCGGCGGGTGGATAGCCATGTACGGGTCGACGAGCAGGGGATTCAGCCCCTGCCCGGACGTGGGTACGAACCCAGGCGGGGCGCCGGGGAACTGTGACCGAATCGACGCGAACGGGCTCTGGGCCAGCAACATCCCGGTGAAGTACGCGACGAGGCCGAGCGTGAGTGCGTGGATCAGTTTCGCGTGACGGTCGGGAATGCCCCGTACTGCGCCGGCCACCATGGCGACGATCGAGACGATGGCCGCCCACAGTAACACCGAGCCCTCGTTGGCGGCGTAGACGCCGGTCACTCGGTAGAGGACGGGGAGGTAGGACGCCGTGTTCTCCCAGACGTAGGCGTTCGAGTAGTCGGTGACGACGAACTGATACGTGAGATGCACCAGCGCCGCCACCAGCAACACGGCGGCCGCGGGGGTGAGTTTCGAGACGGCGTCGAGATACGCGTCGTCGTCGACGAGGTAGGCACGGGCGAGGATGGCGGCCGCCGACGCCGACGCGCCGAAGGCCAGCCAGAGGAGGGCCGTCCCGACGGCCAGGCTCATTGGGACTCACCCGTCGCGTACCGCTGCTCGCCCGCTTCGAGGTACGAGAGGAAATCCTCGGTACCGGCGTAGCCGTTGATCCGGACGAGCACCTCGCCCTCCGGCGTGACGATGACGTGCTGTGGGGGGTAGTTGACGTTGTACTTCCGCTGGAGGCGCGAGGCAGCGCCTCCGTCGTCGTCCATGTTCACCGCCACCTTCACGAAGTCGCCTAGCTCAGACTGCACCGCCGGATCGGCGTACACCTTCTGGTTGTAGTCCTCACAGTACGTACACCAGGTCGTCCAGAAGTAGACGATGACCGGTTTCCCTTCGGACGCGGCGGTCTGCTCCGCGGCCGTCACGTTCGTCTGCCAGCGTGTGTCCCCGTGATACGAGTAGTTCTCGTCGCTCAGTGTCGGTGCCGCGTGCATCGAGACATACCCAATACTGAGCAAGACCACGAAGAAGGCGAGTGTCATCGCCTTTCGAGGCTTCATTGGTGACGCCCAGTAACTGCTTCCCCCAGTAAAACCTACTGCCTCGTCACTCCCGTCCGCGTTCGCCGGCGACGGGCGAGTGCTTTAGCAGCCAGTATAGTGTATTTGAGGCGGCTAAAAACGCTATCTTCGAGTCGCCGACGCTTCGACGCCCGTGTGTGACCGCGGGCACGAATCCACGCGATCAAACTGTATCTATTCGCAAATCGACATCGAAGACCGCGGAGGAAGTTTTATAATGCGTGTGTAGATATAGCGAACTACTGCGCAACAGCGGAGGATACGGATACACAGATATGACAGGTAATTTGGAACAGTCGACGGAGTTCGCATGAGTCAGGGCGAATCGAACGTCTTGCTCAAGCCTGCGTTGCTCCTCGTCGGGACGGTAATCGCCGCCGTCGTCGTCGTCTTCGCGCTCAACGGTGTTCTCGCGTACCTCGGCATCGGCGCCGTGGGTCCCGCGGGACCACAGGCGGATGCACCGGCGACGCCGCAAGCCAACGCCAGCGGTAGCGGCGAGAGCGCCGTCGCGGCCGGTGAGGGGGGCGTACAGAAGCTTCCGGGAACGTGGCCCGGAGAGAAGTGGTACAGCGAGGACCTGCGCGAGCAGGAGTTCGACTACAAGGATCCGACGGCTGGCGAGGAGGTGCAGTTCCAGCCCAAGCAGATGAACAACTCGACGCTTCCGGACAACGAACATCGTGCCGAACTCATCCGGTACGGTCGTGATCTGTTCGCGAACACGTCGAACGAGATGCCCGAAAACGTCGGGAACGATCTGTCGTGTGCGAACTGCCACGGCGGCGGTGACCTCCCGACGACGACCGGGATGGTCGGACAGGACATCGACATGATTCCGCTGGTCGGCACCGCCGCGGGCTACCCCGAGTGGACGGGTCGCACCCAGCGGATGCGCGACATGCGCCAGCGCATCATGGGCTGTTTCCTCCGGAGCATGAACGCGCCCGGCGCCGAAGAGGGCGTGCCGGAGTACGACAGCCGCGAGATGCAGGCCATGGAGTCGTACATGGTCTGGCTGAACAAGGGGACGCCGAGCCAGCGGACGCCGTACTGGCGCCACATCGAGAAGCCGGAGGGCGACGAGAAAGTGCCGGTGTCCGAGGTCAACCCGGTCCGCGGGGCCGAACTCTACCTCGAGAACTGTGCGTCCTGTCACGGTGCGGACGGACAGGGTATCGAGGGGCAGTACCCGCCGCTGTGGGGTGAAGGATCCTACAACGACGGGGCCGGCATGGGGCGGATGTACACCTCCGCCGGCTTCATCCGCGAGGCGATGCCCTACGGCGCCGGACACACGTTCTCCAACTGGGAGGACGTCCAGGACGTGGCGGGCTTCATGAACGCCCACAAGCGTCCGCACCTCCCGCGCCAGCCGAAAGACTGGGCGGCGGCCGGTGCGCCGGACGAGGGTATCTACTACAACCGCACGCAGCAGCGTCTCGGCTACGACATGAATCCGATGACGAAGAAGCTGATGCTCGCGGGTATGCCCATCGACGACACGGAGGTCACCGAGGAGATGATCCCGGAGGACACGAGCCGGTACGACCAGCCGCTCCGCAACGAGTCGGTCGACGGCTCGTGGCAGACCACCTGGATCCGAACCTACGAGGACGTCGGTAACGAGACGGCGACGAATCAGTCGGCAACGAACGAGACGGCGACGAATCAGTCGGCCATCACCGCGCAAGGTGCGGTCACGTCGGCGATGGAAGGCGACGGCGACTCACGGGCAGCGGGCTGACGCCGTCGCCCTTCGTCACCCCCCACACGACTCTGACCGAATGATCGAGACACCCTCCACGGTTGCGGTTTTTCTTGCGGGAGTGCTGACCATCCTGACTCCGTGCTGTCTCCCGATGATTCCCGTCCTCGTCGTTGGTGCGAACGGCCATCGGCTCCGGCCGGTTCTCATCGTCGCGGGGAGCACGCTGACGTTCACCGTCCTCGGGGTGGTGACCGGCTCCGTCGGTTCGATCACGCCGGAGACGATCCGCGCGCCCTTTGCCGTCCTCATGCTCGCGTTCGGGGTGGTGCTCGCCGACGACGACGTCAACGATCTCTACTCCCGACACGCCTCTCGACTCGCCGGCCGGGCGACGGGCCTCACCGGCCGGGTCGACGAACGGCGCCACCCGCTCGCGAACGCCTTCGTGGTCGGCCTGTTGCTCGGCGTCATCTGGCTGCCCTGCGTCGGCCCGGTCCTCGGCGGCGTCCTCGCCTACGTCGGGACGACGGCGTCCGTCGCCGGCGGTGCCGCGCTCCTGTTTACCTACGGTGTCGGCTTCTCGCTCCCCTTGCTCGGCGTCGCCTACCTCGGCCGATCGGGCGGGAATCGGCTCCTCGAATACGGGCGCGGCGACGGCTTCCGCACCGCCACCGGCTACGCGTTCGTCCTGCTCGGTCTGGCGGTGCTGTTCGACCTCGACAAACTCGCACTCGCCTCGGTAACCGACATGCTCTGATACAATGACGACAGAAGGAAACGAACGGAATCGGCCGCGGTCGAATCGCTTCAGTGCCGCCCACGTCGTGGGCCGGATCACGGGCGTCCTCCACCGGGTGACGCGGAGTCGCACGGTGAAGTGGGGGAGTCTGCTCTTCGGAGTGCTCTCTTTCGCTCTCGTGTTCGGGACCGCTTCGAAGACGATGTACGGCATCGAACACGGTGGAAACCTCCTCGCGTACTGGCACATCGCTCTCGCGTGGGTCGCCGCTTCGGCGCTGGGAACGACGTTCCTCGGGAGCGTACTCTACCTCCGCTATCGGGGGCGCTTCTGGAGTCGGCTGGCACACAGTGCCGGCGAACTCGGCTTTCTGTTCGCGACGGTGACGCTCGTCCTCGGGAGCGCGTGGGGCAAGGTCATCTGGAACTCCTGGTGGGAGTGGACCGACGTCCGCCTCGTGACCTTCCTCATCGTGTGGTTCATCTACGCGGGGTATCTCGTGGTGTCGTCGTCGACGGACCCGGAGACGGGCGACCGATACGCTGCGGTGTACGGCGTCATCGGGTTCGTCACCGTCCCCATCTCCTACGCCTCCACCCGACTGTGGACGCCGACGTTCCACGAGACCACCATCGGGAACCCGCAGGTCAGCGCGAACATCGAGCCCACGACGCTGCTCGTGACCGTCGTCGCGGCGACGTTCCTGTACGTCTATCTCCTAGGACTCCGCATCCAGGTGCACGAAGTCGAAGACCGAATTCGCGGACTCGACCGCTCACGGAGGTGACACGCATGGAACCACTCCTCCTGTTCGGCTACACGACGCTGTTCGTCGCGCTGTTCGGCTACGCGGCGTACCTCCAGCGCCGGCTGACGAGACTCGAACGCCGCCTGAACGACGCCCGGTAGGCCGACGCCGATCACTCTTCGACGACGAACTCGAACGTTGCGAGTCCGGCCAGCAACAGGACCCCGGAGTAGAGACAGAGGAGCCGGAGCCAGGTGCCCGTCCGGGCACCCGTCGTGAGCGCTGCGGTGAGTTCGACGCCCGCGAGCAACACGGGGACGACGAGCGGAACGAGCAACAGCGGCAGGGCGAGTTCGTCGAGTCCGGAGCGGACGGTGAGTGTGGCGACGACGACGCCCACGGCGGCGAAGCCGACGGCGGCGACGGCGACGACGCCGAGCAGCGCGACCACCGTCCGGAGCGTCGGGGCGTAGCCGAGTAGGACCGTCGTCGCCCCGAGTGTCTCCACGTTCACCGCGAAGACGAACAGCGACGTACTCGCCACCTTCCCGAGGTAGACGGCCGAGCGATCCACCGGGGCGATCAGCATCCCGTCGAGCGCGCCGTTCCGATCCTCGAGGGCCGCCGTCTTCGTCACGCCGAGCGTCCCGCCGAAGACGAACGCGATCCAGAGGGCTCCCCGCCCGAGGACCGCCGGGTTCCGGAACGTCTTGACGAAACTGAACGCGAAGGCGAGGACGACGAGCAAGGCAAAGACCGCCATCGTCGTCGTGACGCTTTTGGTCCGGCTCTCGAGCAGGAGGTCCTTCCTGACGATCCGGTAGATTGTGGCGAGAAACCGCCGCATCAGCGTCCCTCCGCCCCGTCGTCGACGCCGATTGCGGCGTGATACGCCGATTCGAAGGCTGCCGCCGAGGAGCCGTCCAGATCGACGTCCGTCTCCAGGCGACCGCGGTCGACGACGAGCGCGCGGTCACACCGGTCGAAGCCGCGGTCGAGGTCGTGAGTCGTCACCACGACGGTGCGGTCGTCGAACGTGTCGAGGACGGCCGCGAGGTCGGCCACCGACCGCTGGTCGAGTCCGGTGTACGGTTCGTCCAACAGGAGGACGTCGGGGCGGTGGAGGAGTGCCCGCGCGAGCGACAGTCGTTTGCGGAGGCCGTGTGAGAACTCGGCCGGTCGCCGGCTCG
Source organism: Haloplanus litoreus (assembly GCF_045690335.1). GTDB lineage: Archaea > Halobacteriota > Halobacteria > Halobacteriales > Haloferacaceae > Haloplanus > Haloplanus litoreus. The sequence continues at coordinate 1,507,589 of NZ_CP147874.1, forward strand.
CCCGCCCGGCCAGGTTCACCGTTTCGAGTACCGACTCGCAGCGTCGCGCCGCGTCGTCGAGGTCGTGGAGGGCGGCGTGAAAGCGGAGGTTCTCGCGGGCCGTGAGGTCGTCGTACAGCATCGACTCGTGGGTCACGACGCCGATCGTACGGTAGACGGTGTGGTCGTCCGGCGTGAGCGCCGACCCGCCGAGGCTGATCGTTCCGGTCGTGGGCCGAACCAGACCCGCGAGCATGCGCAACAGGGTGGTCTTGCCGGCGCCGTTCGGGCCGAACAGGCCGACAGTCTCCCCCGCGTCCACCGCGAAGGAGACGTCGTCGACGGCGGTCACCCGGCCGTAGGTCTTCGTCACTCCCTCGACGCGAATCGTGGCCGCCGTTGCCCGCCCCGGTCGGGGCGCTGAGGTCATCGAGTCTCTGGCGGCCGTTCGGAGCCCTCGTGGGCGCGGACCGAGAGCTGTTTGGCGACGACTCTGTCGCCCTCGACCCGACCCTTCGCGACGACGATGCGGTTCTCCGCCATCGTGTCCGGAAGCGTGCCCTCGTAGACGACTCGCATCGAGTGGTTGCCGTCGGCTACCTCGAACGTCGCCGTCCGTCCCTGCGTCTCGAGGTCGTCGACAGATCCCTCGAGGTTCACCCACTCCCCGTCGTAGTTCTTCTCGGAGAGTTGTGTCGGGCTGACGAACGCGGCCGAGGCGTTCATGCTCGTCGCCCCGAGCACACCCAGGAGGACCAGAACCCCGACAGTCGTGACCAGGAGCTTGTTCTTCCGTCGCACTGGTCCAGCATCGGGGGCGCCCGTTCTTCATTGTGTCGGATCTTCACCGCCGATGACTGGTGGAGTCATGGGACCGACGCTCACGACCGACCGCCGTTCGATCCCCGAACCGATCGGTGGATTCGGGCCACAGATACTTGCCGGACGATTGCCTAGGCGGCCCATGCCAGACCGTCGGGTACGGGTGACGGGGACCCTGTTCGTGGCCGTACTGCTCGTTTTCGCCGGAGTCTCGCCGGCGCTCGCGACGACCGACGCCGGACCCGTGGCTGGCGACGGGTGGACGACGGCGACCACCCTCCCGGCGTCCGCGGCGACGACGGCCCCACAGCAGGAAGGGTCGTCCCTCCACGAGCGCATCGTCGCCTCGCGCAACGACGAACCGGGGAGCGTGTCGCTCACGTTCGAGTACCGCGTTCCGGACTCGGTGACGGGGCTTCGGGTCGGCGTTCCCGTCCTCTCGATTCCGGGAATCACCGTCGCGAGCACCGACGGCTTCGAGCGGACGGAGACGACGCGGTTCCTCTGGGACACCGAGACGGACCGGCCCAGCGTCACCCTGCGTCTCGCCGTCGGCGACGAACTCGGGAGCGGCGTCCGCGGCGTCGAACGCGGTGACTGGGCGCTCGTCTCCCAGCCGAACACTCGCGTGCAGATCCGGACCGACGACCGGGCCGTCCGGACCTCCTCCTTCGGCGTCGCGTCCGGTGAGCCGGGGTACGCGAGCAGCCACCTGGCGTATCTCGGCACGCACGAGCGTCGGAACGTGACCGTCGCCGACGAACGGGCGACGTTCGTCCTCGGGGCGGAGGACGCCGACCCCACGCGGGCCACCGCGTTCCTGACCGCCGCGAACGAGCACTTCGACTTCGGCGTCCAGCGGGAGCGGATCACGGTGTTCGTCCTGCCCCTGAACGAGGACGCGACGACCGGCGTGGACGCGGCCACCGTCGACACGGCCTTCTGGGTCGGTCAGAGTGGTCTCGGTTTCGACGGCACGGGGGCGGTGTTCGCCCACGAGTACGTCCACACGCGACTGGGGACCGTCGGCGTCGACGACGCGACGTGGCTGACGGAGGCGAGCGCCGAGTACTACGGCCACCTGTTCGCGCTCAACGATGGCGTCGGGGACTACGAGACGTTCCGATCGGATCTCCGGGCGAGCGAGTACGACCCCGACCGGCGGTCGGTGGTGCTCACGGACCCGGAGACGTGGACGGGGACTACCGCCCACTACGACAAGGGCGCCCACGTCCTCGCCGCCCTCGACGCGGAGATCAGACGCCGCACCGACGGGGCGCGGACCCTCCGTGACGTGTTCACCGGGCGGTCGGAGCCGTTCCGTGACTACCGGGCCTTCCGAACGGCGGTGACCCGCGTGGCCGACGACGACTCGCTCGGCCCGTGGCTGGATCGCTACGTCACCACCGACGCCCTGCCACCGCTCCCGGAGAACCCCCGGTACTACGTGGCCGCCCCGTCGCTCGACCCGGACGGCGACGGCACGGCGAGCGGTGCCGAAGTCGAGCGCGGCCGCCACCCGTTCGTGGCTGGCGCCGGTCCGGACGGCGCGGTCACGACGTCGACGGCAACGGACACGACCGACGGGACGGAGACGACGGCAGGTGCGGGACGGACGACGACCACTCCCCCGACGGAAACCGAGGGATCGGCGCCCGGATTCGGCGTCGTCGCGGCGCTGGCGGCGCTCCTGATCGTGGTACGACTGGAGAAACGGCGGCAGTAGTCGGCGGCGTCAGGCCCGCCGGAGTCCCTCGCCGAGGCCGGTCGCCTCGCCGCACTCCGGACACTCGTACGTCCAGCCGTCTCTGGTCGCGCGCCCCTCGGGGAACTCGGCTTCGCACTTTCGGCAGACCAGAAGATCCCGGCGGGTAGAGACGTGCAGTTGCGGCATAATCGGAGAATCTACAGCATCCACTATGAACGTGTCGTTTCGGTTCCATACCCGCGCGAGTTCGGGCCGGTCGGACACTTCCGCCGCCGTCCGTGGGTTCCCGCAACGCGTCGGCGGTCCGACGTCACCTCACTCGTCGTCGCCGCTCAGGATGCCGCGGTGAGTCATCCGCTCGGGGTCGAGTACCGCGTCCGCCTCGGCCGCCGTAAGGTAGCCCTTCTCGATGGCCACCTCGCGGACGGTCTTGTCCTCTTTCAGCGCCGTTTTGGCGACTTCGGAGGCCTTGTCGTAGCCGATGGCGGGGTTGAGCGCCGTCGCGAGCGCCATCGACCGATCGACCGCGTCGGCGCAGTGGTCCTCGTTGGCCGCCAGTTTCGCCACGAACTTCTCGGCGAACGTCTCGGCGGCGTTCGCGAGGAGCGCCGCGGACTGCAGGAAGTTGTGGGCGATGACGGGTTTGTAGAGGTTCAAGTCGAGTTGGCCGCCCGCGGCCCCCGCGGAGACGGCGGCGTCGTTGCCCACCACCTGGGTGTGGACCTGGTTGACCGCCTCGGCGACGACCGGGTTGATCTTCCCGGGCATGATCGACGACCCCGGCTGGTTCTCCGGTTGTTCGATCTCTCCGAGCCCGTTTCGCGGTCCGGAGGCGAGCAGACGGAGGTCGTTCGCGATTTTGTTCAGGGAGCCGGCGACCGTCCGGAGCGCACCGTGGGCCTCGCCCATCGCGTCGTGGGCGGCCTGTGCCTCGAAGTGGTCGTCGGCCTCGCGGAAGTCGATCCCCGTCTCCTCGGCGATGTACGCGGCCGCGCGCGCCGGGAACTCGGGGTGGGTGTTCAGGCCGGTCCCAGTCGCCGTCCCGCCGAGGGCGAGTTCGGCCAGACGCGGTGCGACCGACTCACAGCGCTCGATGCCCTTCTCGACCTGGGTTCGGTAGCCGCCGAACTCCTGGCCGAGGCGGACGGGCGTGGCGTCCTGCAGGTGCGTGCGCCCGGTCTTGACGACGCCGTCGAACGCCTCGGCCTTGGCGTCGAGTTCGGCGGCGAGCGTCTCCAGCCCGGGGATCAGGTCCTTTGTCACCGCCTCCAGCGCGGCGACGTGCATCGCCGTCGGGATCACGTCGTTGGAGGACTGTCCGAAGTTGACGTGGTCGTTGGGGTGGACGACCCGGTCGCCCACCTCGCTCCCCATCACCTCGGCCGCGCGGTTGGCGATCACTTCGTTGGCGTTCATGTTGGAGGAGGTGCCCGAGCCGGTCTGGAAGACGTCGACCGGGAACTGGTCGTCGTGGTCGCCGGCGATCACCTCGTCGGCGGCGGCGACGATGGCGTCCGCGACGTCCTCGTCGAGCAGCTCCAGATCACGGTTGGCCTGCGCCGCCGACTTCTTGACGACGCCGAGCGCCCGGACGAACCGTCGACCGAACCGTTCGTCGCTAATCGGGAAGTTCTCGACGGCGCGCTGGGTCTGTGCCCCCCAGTACGCGTCCGCGGGGACGCGAACCTCGCCGAGGCTATCCCGTTCGAGACGGAACTCGTTCGCTTCGCTGGAATCGTCGCTCATGCGCGAGCGGACGGGAGCCGCGTCGTAAAAACTACCGTTACGCCTCCGGGCCGTGTTCCTCGTACGCCTCCGGCGTGTACGTCTTCATCTCCATGGCGTGGATGTCGGTCGTCATGTGACCCTCCAGCGCGTCGTAGACGAGTTGGTGTTGCTGGACCAGCGGCAGGCCCTCGAAGGCCGGCGAGACGACCACGGCGGCGAAGTGGGCGTCCTCGTGGTCCTCGTCGGGAACCCGGGGCTTGGTGACCGTCGCCTCGGCGTCCTCGATTCCCTCCTCGATGAGTCGCTCGACTTCGGCGGTGTCCATACCGTATGGGGGGGGCCGTCGCACAAAAACTGCGGGGTCGTCACGTCTCCCCCGCCGGCCGGCCCCAACTTACGCAGACGATGCGAGCGAATAGATCGTCTGACAAAAGTATAATATCCCTCAAGAATGTGTCATAGGGTATGGTCAAGAGCACGGTCCGATTTCCCGAATCGGTGGTCGGGGAAATCGAGACGCTCGTCGAGGAGGACCGGTTCGAGAGCAAATCGGAGTTCTACCGCTTCTCGACGGACTACGTGCTGAATCAGGTTCTGGACGACTACGACCCGGCAACCATCGACTACGCGGATATCAAGGCCGAGGTGATGCCGCAGGTGGAGCGCGAACTCGGCACCGACGCGGAGACGGAGCACCCACCCTTCTTCGAATCAGTCTCGTTCGTCAGAAAACTCGCCCTCCGTCGGAAGTTCGACGACGCGGAGGATTTCATCGACCACCAGTACACGGCGGGTGACCGACACGCCATCGTACTCGAAGAACTCCTGCGACTGTACCGCGCCGACGCCGCGGCGGATACGCGACCCGACCCGCCCAGCCGTGACCGTCAGCCCGTCGAACGGGAGCAGTAAGCGAGCCACCCGCTCTCCATGTCCCCGGTCGACACCGCCCGAACTCGCAGTTGCATCCGATGCAACAAGCAGTTCGAGGAACCGGCAGGGACGGTGACGCGAATCTGTGAGGGCTGTCGCACGCCGAGCGCGGGCGTGTACGTGGACTTTGTCGCCGGAACCGTCGTGAACTGCTCCCGCGAGCGGACCTGTATTCGCTGTGGCGCCGGCTTCACCGAACGTCCGGGCGAGATTACGCGGCTCTGTCCAGGGTGCGATTCGAACCACGTCAGCCTGGACTGACGTGCGCTCCGTGCCCTACATCTGGTAGCGACGTTCGTCGTCGCGCTGTGGGTACTGATTCGCGCCCGTCATCTCGTCGTAGGTCATCCCCGAGAGGTACTCGTCGTAGGTCACGTCGTAGCCCTGCCGGAGGTGGAAATCCAGGTCGCCGGTGTCGACCGTCGAGCGATAGAGCGCGTGGACCGCCCGCCGGACGAGTTCGCCCTCGTCGCCCCCGAGGGCCGCCGAGAGCATCGCGAGTTCGTTGCGCGTCTCCCGATCCAGGTCGACCGTGAGTTCGTCGCCGAGGTCGCTGTAGGCGTCTTCTACGTCCACGGTGAGTTCGTCGAGACTCATACGCCGGCAAGGTCCGGCCGCCGAATACGGCTTTCGCTCCCCGTCCCGAACCAGCACGCCTAACGGGCCGCGACGCCACCCTCAGACGATGAGCGAGGACGCCACGCTGTCGGATCTGGACCCGGAGGCCGTCCGCTCGGCGCTCGTCGAGTGGTACGAGGCGGACCACCGCGAGTTTCCGTGGCGGCGGACGACCGACCCCTACGAGATTCTCGTCTCGGAGGTGATGAGCCAGCAGACCCAACTCGACCGCGTCGTCGACGCCTGGGCGGCCTTCCTCGACCGGTGGCCGACGGTCGACGCCCTCGCGGCCGCCGACCGGAGCGACGTGGTCGCGTTCTGGTCCGATCAGCGCCTCGGCTACAACAATCGCGCGCGCTACCTCCACGAGGCCGCCGGCCAGGTCGTCGACGACTTCGACGGCGAGTGGCCCCGGACGCCGGCGGACCTGCAGGAGCTCATGGGCGTCGGTCCCTACACCGCCAACGCCGTCGCCAGTTTCGCGTTCGACGCCGGCGACGCCGTCGTCGACACCAACGTCAAGCGGGTGTTGTACCGCGCCTTCGGCCTCGACGACGACGATACGGCCTTCGAGGCGGTCGCCAGCGAACTGATGCCCGCCGGCGAGTCCCGCGTCTGGAACAACGCGATCATGGAACTCGGCGGCGTGGCCTGTCAGCAACGACCCCGGTGTGACGAGGCGGGCTGTCCGTGGCGGGAGTGGTGTCACGCCTACGAGACGGGTGATTTCACCGCGCCCGACGTGCCGACGCAACCCGAGTTCGAGGGCAGTCGTCGGCAGTTCCGCGGGCGGGTCGTCCGGATCCTCGGCGAGTACGACGAACTGACGCTGGACGAACTCGGACCGCGGATTCGCGTGGATTACGCGCCCGACGGTGAGTACGGTCGGGAATGGCTCCGCGGCCTCCTCTCCGACCTCGCCGACGACGGCCTGATCGACGTCGAGGACCGCGACGGGACGGCCGTCACCCGTCTTCGGGAGTAGGGCATCGAGCCGACGCCCGTGCGGACCGAAACGACCTTGGTATTTGGCAACGTACACCAATGAGGTGTTGGTACAATGACTAGTAACTGGGCCATCGCGGGCGACTACGTGGAAGCGTGCAACTGCGACGTCGCCTGCCAGTGTATCTGGATGGAAGCGCCCGACGACGGTGCCTGTACGGCCTCGCTCGCCTGGCACATCCGGGAGGGTGAGTACGGCGCCGTCGACCTGAGCGACCTCTCGGTTGCGATGCTGATTTCGAGCGAAGACGGTGTCATGTTCGCGCCGGGCACCGGGTGGGACGTGGTGCTCGTGACCGACGAGACGGCGACCGACGAGCAACGGGCCGCCCTCGAGGACATCTTCTTCGGCCGAGCCGGGGGCATCTGGGCGGCCGTCGCCGACTCCCACGTCGAGAGCGCCGAGGCGGTCACGGCGCCCATCTCGTTCTCTCGGGAGGGTGCCGACGTCTCCGTCTCGGTCGGTGACGTCGCCACCATGGAGGTCACCGGTGCCCCGGGGTTCAACGGCGAACTCGGACGGATTTCACCGCACCCGCTCACGAAGAGCCAGGAGATGACCGTCGGCAAGTCGACGGCGGCGTCCGTCTCGTACGGTGACGGCTTCGGCTGGGATCTCTCCGGGAACAACGCGTATCTGGGCGACTTCGAACTCGCCAGTGCTTGAGCGCCCGGACAGGCCCATGCGAACGTCGGTTCCCGGGCGGTTCGACCCACGCCGACTGCCTGCCGTCGCGCTCGTGACCTACGGCGCCGCGCTCCTCGCGTGGGTGGCCGTCGTCTCGCGGTGGCTCCCGATGCCCGGGTCGGCACCGGGACTCCGCATGTCCGATCCCGGGGCGCCGGAAGCGATGGCGCTCTCGAACGGGCTCGTCGGTATCGGACTCTATCTGGCCATGTGGGGCGTGATGATGGTCGCGATGATGTATCCGTCGTCGGTACCGCTCTTTCGGATGTACTACAAGACGCTCGACGGGACGACGAGTGCGGGGAAGGGTGCGCGTGTGGCCGCCTTCATGGCGACGTACGCGCTCGTCTGGACGGCCACCGGCGTCGTCCCCCTCCTCGTGAATCACGTCCTCCCGATCGCGGCGGTCGCGGGCGAGAACCGCTCGCTCCTGTTCGGCGTGACACTGGCGTTGCTGGCCGTCTATCAGCTTTCGCCCTACAAACGTCGGTGTCTGAACTACTGCCGGACGCCCCTCGGGTTCCTGATGGAGTATCACGAACCGGGGGTTCGTGGCGCGGCCAGGACGAGCCTCAGATTCGCCGTCTTCTGTGTCGGCTGCTGCTGGGCGCTGTTCGCCGTCATGGTGGTCGTCGGCTCGATGAACCTCCTCTGGATGGCCGTTCTCACGGTCGTCCTCTCGCTGGAACGGGTGGTCGGCTGGGGTGACCGACTGGCGACCGGTGTCGGCGTCGCCGCGGGCGTCGGGAGCGGCGCTTTCCTGCTCCTCGCCGTCCTGTGAGCGCCGCTCCGACGCCGTCGAGACCCTCCCGGCCACCGTCGCAGGTACCGAGAGCGACCAGAGCACCCCTCCGACACCCCGCTCGTGGTGGAGGACGACGACGGCAACTTCCTCGTCGATCCGGAGCCGAAGGATACCCTCGACGTCCCCACGCGAAACATCGACCAGACGCGCCAGGACGTGACGGCCGAACTCTCGACGGAAGGGGCGGAACCGCTCTCGGCCTAGCGCTCCGGCGACGGGTAGTTCCCGCGGCCCACTTCGGTCGTCCCGTTCGCGACGATCCACTCGTCTCGCGGTCCGGTGACGGCGAACCGGACGCGGTCGCTGTAGCTGTTGCCGGTCCACCCGCCGGCGAACCACTCGTTCGACCCGGTGAACGAGACGCTCCCCGAGACCCGCGCCGACTCGGCCGACTCGTAGGAGAGGTAGACGGGGGCGCGGTAGTCGAAACACGCCGTCTCGTCCCGATAGGGGGCCCGGCAATCCGTCAGCTCGCGCGTCGCGGCAGGGAAGAACGTCGGCGACTCGCCGACCGGTGCCCGCGTCTCGATGGGGTACGTGGCCGTCCGCGTGACGCTCACCGACACCGTCCGCCCCTCCCGTTTGTGGTGATCGGGGTTCGAGGGGTCGTACGCCGACTCGTTGATCTCCTCGCGCCGACCGAGGCCGTCCTCCTCGACGAACCGAAAGTAGCGCGTCTCGACGACGAACTCCGCGGCGGTGAGTTCGAGCATCGGCCCGTACTCCGTCTCGACTACCGCCGCGTCGAACCCCTCGACGGTGCCGTTCGGCGCCACGGCGTTCGCCTCGACGACCGGGTCGCCGTCGACCTGCGGGAGCGGGACACGAACCGTCACGTCCTCCAGCGTTCCCGTCGCGTCGACGCCCACGCTGTAGTCGTAGGTGCTGGTGTAGCTGTCGGGGTTCGGTGCGAGGAAGGAACACCCGGCGGTGAGCGTGAGGGCGGCGAGCAGGACGGCGAGGAGGTACTGTCGGGACATGATCGAACGGCCGGTTTCTCAATTCTCGACAACGAACCAACAAAACGGTTCCGGGTGGTGTCTCGGTGCCCACTTTTCCCGCCACCGATCGGTACTAGTCCCGTGGTAGCACCCTCCATAATAAACCCTGTCGCCGGTGCGTCCTCGCAATCTCCGTCGGAGCGCGAATAGTTAACAATCAGAACGATCCATTAGGACACGTATGTCCGAAACGACCCAGCGGCTGGAACCACTGGACCCGCGACCCCTCGACGGGCGGACCTGCGTCGTCACCGGAGCGTCACGGGGGATCGGACGGGAAATCGCCTTCGAACTCGCGCGCTGTGGGGGAGAAGTCGTCGTGAACTACCGTAGCTCCGACGCCGAGGCGCGGGCGGTCGAAGAACGGATCGAGGCGGCCGGCGAGACGGCGATGTGTGCACAGGGCGACGTCTCCGATCCGGCGGAAGTCGAGCAGATGGCCGCGACGGTCCACGACGAACTCGGATCGGTCGACGTCCTCGTCAACAACGCCGGTATCACCATCGACCGGAAGTTCGAGAACATGAGCCACGAGGACTGGCAGCGGGTCATCGACGTCAACCTCGGCGGGACGTTCAACTGTACCAAGGCCTTCTTCGAGGACATCCGGTCGGCCGACCACGGCCGTCTCATCAACATCTCCAGCGTCGTCGGTCAGCAGGGGAACTACGGTCAGGCCAACTACGCCACCTCCAAGGGTGGCCTGTTCGCGTTCACGCGCACCCTCGCGCTCGAACTCGCGGCCCACGGCTCGACGGCCAACTGCGTCGCCCCCGGCTTCGTCAAGACGGACATGCTGGAGAAGGTGCCTGAACGCGTCCAGAACCGGATCAGGGAGAAGATTCCGCTCGACCGGTTCGCCGACCCCGAGGACATCGTCGGGATGGTCCGGTTCCTAGCCAGCGACCACGCGAGCTACATGACCGGGCAGGTTCTCGGCGTCAACGGCGGCCTGGAGTGGTGAGCGGTCAAACCGTGGGACGGTTGCCCGTGGCGGTCGCGTCGGGGCCACGGCCACCGTCGCCGTGATTCCCGGCAGTCTGCGGGCGGGGAGTTACACGCGGGTCGCGTTCGTCCGCGCCCTCGACGCGTGGGTCCTCCACCAGGCGGCCGTTCCCCACACGTCGGCGGCGTTCGAGGTAAGCGAGGAACGGCGTCCCTCGGATGGGGTCGGTGACACCGGAAACGTCGAACTCCACGACGGCGACGGCCTCGAGGCCCGGGTAGCGACGCTTGGCCGCCGAGTCGTCGAGTACGCCGCCATCGACTCCGAGCCGGCGACCTTCGAGTGCGACCGGAACGTCGGGGGCTGAGCGTGTCGGCCGACGGATGCCGCGGGCGGCGCCGCTGAGAGACCAGAACCCCTTTGCCGACCGCCGCCGGAGGCACACTCGTGACGACGTGGGTCGAGAATCCCCGCGGTGGGCGGGACCGCGGGCCGCGCGGTATCGCCCGCGCGTGGGTCGAAGTCGTGGTGCGCCCCCGGCGCTTCTTCAGCCACGGGGTGGCGCCCGGCGATCAGGCGCCCGGACTCGTCTTCGCCGTCGTGATGGCCGTGGCCTACACCCTCGGTCTCGCGCTCTTCGATCCGGTTCGCTTTCCGGCGACCGGGGCACTCCGTGCGGCCGTGGTCGTCCTCCTGGTTGCGTTGCTGATCGCCCCGGCCGTGTTGCACCTGCTGGCGGCGCTCCAGACGCTCACGCTGATGGTGACGGTCCGTGACCGCGCCGGCGTGAGCGAGACGGTACAGATCATCGCCTACGCGACGGCACCCTGCCCGCTGGCTGCCGTTCCGATTCCCGGACTCCGGGTGGTCTGTTGTCTCTACGGCGCGGCGCTGTTGGTCGTCGGCATCGGTGTCGTCCACGGTACGACGACGGGGCGGGCGACCCTCGCCGCGGCGCTCCCCGCCACGCTCCTCTTCGGGTACGGATTCGGCGGGGTCGACGCGCTCCTGGCCCTGTTGCGGGCGTGGTACATCATCTGACTGACCGAGTCGTTTCGACAATCGTTTTAGGTTGCGGCTGTTCGACTCCCTCAATGGATTGGATCACCCACGAAGAGGACGTTTGGTTTGATTTCCGCGGTTCCACTCCGGACCAACTGGTCTCGGGACGATACTACAAGGGGACGGTCGACGGCTTCGCCGACTTCGGCGTGTTCGTCGACCTCTCCCCCGGCGTGACCGGCCTGCTCCACCGGAGCGAGCTCGACCGTCGCCTCGAGAGCCTCGACTGGGAACCGGGCGACACCGTGTTCGTCCAGGTGAAGAACGTCCGTGACAACGGCAACGTCGACCTCGCGTGGTCGAAACGCCAGTCCGGCAGCGAGTTCCGCGGGGCACAGGTTCACGACCCCGAGGGCGACGCCGACGGCGAACCCATCGACGACTCGGCCGACGAAGCGGCCGACGAACCCTCCGGCCCGGTCAGGACGACGCCCACGCCCCGCGACGACGAGGCATCGGACGACGGTGACGCGGCCGAGGAGCCGACCGACGACGCGGCCGGCGAAGCACCCGAGTCGGTCGACGAGGCCGATGACTCGTCGACCGGCCCCGAGACGAACGGGCGCGACGCCGTCGAGACGACCCCCGCTGAACGCGTCGACGTCGCGTCGCTCTCGGATCGCGTCGGCGCGACGGTTCGCCTCGAAGGCGAAATCGTCAGCGTCCGCCAGACCAGCGGTCCGACGGTGTTCGAACTACGCGACGGCACGGGCGTCGTCGACTGTGCGGCCTTCGTCGAGGCGGGCGTTCGCGCCTACCCCGAAGTCGAAGTCGGCACCGTCGTCCGTCTGGACGGCGAAGTCGAGGAACGCTACGACGAACTCCAGGTGGAGACCGAGGACCTCACCGTCCTGACCGACGACGAGGCGGCGACGGTCGAGGAGCGCCTCGCCGACGCACTGACCGCCGAGGCTCGTCCCGAGACGGTGCCGGCCCTGGTCGACCACGACGCCCTCGACGCCGTCGAGGAGCCCCTGCGCGACGCGGCCGAGACGATCCGACGCGCACTCCTCGAATCCCGCCCCGTGGTGGTCCGTCACGCGGCGACGGCCGACGGCTACGTCGCCGGCGCGGCAATCGAGCGCGCGGTCCTGCCACGGATTCGCGAGGAACACGCCGCCGCCGACGCCGAGTACCACTACTTCACCCGCCGGCCGCTGGAGGGCTCCGTCTACGACATGGACGACGCCACGAACGACGTGACGCGGATGCTCCAGGACCGCGACCGACACGACGAGAAGCTTCCGCTGGTCCTGCTGGTCGGCACCGGCAGCACGGTCGAGTCTAGCGACGGTCTGGGACTGCTCGGCATCTACGGTGCGCGCCGCGTCGTCGTCGACGCGGAGGTGGCCGACGCCGCCGTCGCCGACGACTGCGAGGCCATCGTCAACCCCGGTCTGGCCGGCGCGTCCGCCACCGACCTCTCGACGGGCACGCTCGCGGCCACCCTCGCCGCGACGGTCACTCCCGACGTGACCGACGACCTCTCGCACCTGCCCGCAATCTCCTACTGGGACGATGCACCCGAGAGCGTCGTTTCCCTCGCCGCCGAGGCGGGATACGACGCCGACCGCACGCGAGAACTCCGCGAGGCCATCGCGCTGGAGGCGTACTACCAGTCCTACGAGGACAAGCGCGAACTGATCACGGACCTGCTGTTCGACGACGCCGGCGGCCTCGCCGGCCACATCAGCGAACAGTTCCGCCAGAAACTCGACGCCGAAGTCGACACCGCCACGGCCAACCTCGACCGACGCGAGGAGGGCACCACCACGGTGGACGTCCTCGACACCGACGCCTACACCCACCGCTTCGACTTCCCGCCGACGGGCCTGCTGCTCGACGAACTCCACCGCCGCCGGAGCGAGGAAGGCACGCACCTGACCGTCGGCGTCGGCACGGACGAACTCTACCTGCGGAGCGACGTCGACGTCGACGTGCGCGGCGTCGCCAGTGACGCCGCGGAGCGGGCCGCCGACGCCGGTATCACCGCCGCCAGCGTTCGTGACGGCCGCATCGAGTTCCTCTCGGGTCGCCGCGACGCCGCCGTCGACGCCGTCGTCGACGCGGCGGTCGACCGGCTCTAACCCGGCCGAGCGACACCCTTAACCACACGACCCGACGACACGAGGACGATGACCGTTTCCGGGGAGGGCGTAGCCGCCACGACCGACGAGGCCTTCGACCGCGTCTGCGAGGACCTCGTCCGGCAGATTCTCGACGGTGACCTGGACCGCGACGACTTGGAGTCGGCGAAACTCGACGCCTGCTCCGAACACGGCGCGTCGAAGGTGCCGAAGAACGCTCACATCCTGCAGTACGCCCCCGAGGAGCGACGCGACGAGGTGCAGGCGGTCGTTCGCCGCAAACCCGTCCGGACGGCCTCGGGTGTCTCGCCCGTCGCCATCATGACCGCGCCGCACATGTGCCCGCACGGGAAGTGTCTCTACTGTCCCGGCGGTCCCGCCTCGGAGTTCGACAGCGCCCAGAGTTACACGGGTCACGAACCCGCCGCGGCCCGGGGCGAGCAGAACGATTACGACCCCTACGGGCAGGTCACGCTCCGCCTCGAACAGCTCAGACACATCGGGCATCCGGTCGACAAGGTGGAACTCATCCTGATGGGCGGGACGATGACCGCCCGGAGCCACGACTACCAGGAGTGGTTCGTGAAGCGGGCGCTGGAGGCGCTGAACGACTACGACACCGACGCGACACCGAACCCGGCCGAGGGGCGGAGCTTCGCCCCCGACCCCGAATCCGTCGAGTTCAGCTATCTGGAGGACGTAATCGCCGAGAACGAGACGGCGGACGTCCGCAACGTCGGCACGACGTTCGAGACCAAACCCGACTGGTGCGGCCCCGAACAGATCGACCGAATGCTCGAGTTGGGCGGGACGAAGGTGGAGGTGGGCGTCCAGACCACCTACGAGCGGATCAACCGCGAGATGCACCGCGGTCACGGCGTACAGGCCTCCATCGACGCCAACCGCCGACTCCGCGACGCCGCGTTCAAGGTCGGCTTCCACATGATGCCGGGACAGCCGGGGATGACCGAGGAGATGTGTCTGGAGGACTTCCGCCAGCTGTTCGCGGACCCCCGCTGGCGCCCCGACTACCTGAAGATCTATCCGACGCTCGTCGTCCGTGGCACCCGGACCTACGACATGTGGCGCCGCGACGAGTTCGACCCGCTGGGCAACGACGAGGCCGCGGACCTCGTCGCCGAGGTGATGGACCTGATCCCGAAGTACACCCGACTCCAGCGGGTGCAGCGGGACATTCCAGCCGACCACATCGACGCGGGCGTCTGGAAGTCGAACCTGCGCCAACTGGCCACCCAGCGGGCCGCCGAGATGGGGATCACCCCCCGCGACATCCGTGCCCGCGAGGTGGGCCACAACGACGCCGACCCGGACCCCGAGCGGATCGAACTCGACGAACTCACCTACGAGGCCGGCGGCGGCACCGAACACTTCCTCAGTTTCGAGGACCCCGAGGCGGACCTCCTGATCGGCTTCTGTCGGCTGCGTTTCCCGAACGACCCCGTTCGGCGCGAACTCGACGACGCCGCCCTCGTGCGCGAACTCCACGTCTACGGGAGCGAGGCGGGCATCCGCGACGAGGGCGAGGGTGACGGCGAGGGCGACTGGCAACACCGCGGCTACGGTCGCCGCCTGCTCGCCCGCGCCGAGGAACTGGCCGCCGAGGCCGGCTACGACACGGTGAGTGTCATCAGTGGGATCGGCGTCCGCCGGTACTACCGGGACAAACTGGGCTACTACCAGGACGGGCCGTACGTCTCGAAGGATCTCGGTCGCCGCCCGCCCGTCCGATAGATGGTCTCGTCGGATCGACTCCTGTGGGCCACCCTCCTGGCCGGCGTCCCGTCGGCCGTCGCCGTCGTGCTCAGTCCGCCCGACCTCTACGCTCGGGTGATCGTCGGCGTCGGCACCCTCCTCGGTACCCTGCCGTCGGCCTACCTCCTCGTCCAGGCTGTCCGCGACGACTGAGACGTGTCGGTGTACCCGCGTACCGGCGGGGCGCCGTCGTGTGTCGGCGACTCACCGGCCCGGCTTCCACCCGCCGGTACGAGCGGGCAGCGTCCGGCGGTTCGGGGTGCGGGTGGATTCAAGGTGACGGCCGCCGAAGGGTGGCCGTGACCGATTCGGACGCCGCCCGGCGACACGACGGCCTCGACCGGATGCCGACGGCCGGGCCGCGGAACTCGCTGTGGCACTGGACGGACGCGAAGCATCCGCTCCGGGTCGTGGTGAACTACCTCGCGGTCTGGCTGATCCGCGTCTCGCCGAGCCTCCGGCTGAAAAACTGGGTTCTCCGGCGCCTCGGCGCGACGGTCGAGTCGGGTGTCGCGGTCGGACTGGAGGCGACGCCCGACGTGTTCTGGCCCGAACTCGTCACGATTCGGGCCGACGCCATCGTCGGCTACGACGCGACGCTGCTCTGTCACGAGTTCCTGCAGTCGGAGTACCGCACCGGCGAGGTGGTGATCGGCGAACGGGCCATGATCGGGGCGGGGGCCGTCGTCCTCCCCGGCGTCGACGTCGGGGCCGACGCGAAGGTGGCGGCCAACTCGCTGGTGACCGACGACGTGCCGCCGGGGACGACCGTCGCGGGCGTGCCCGCCAGACCGGTCGAGGGCGGGGTCGGCGACTAGGCGCGGCTCAGCGCGAACCCGTCCGAGAACACCTTGTCGTTCGGGAGGACGTACTCCTCGCCGTCCGCCTCGACGTGCGTGACGAACAGGTCCACCTCCTGTACGATGCCGTGAATCTCGCCGACGCGAATCTCGTCGCCGATGGTGTATGGCTGGTGGAGGAGGAGGTAGGCGCCGACGGCGCCGGCCGAGAGCAACTGTCGGAAGGCGAGGCCGCCGAGGAAGACGAGTGCGAAGACGTAGGCGGCGAGCAGGACGATCAGGGCCGCGGTGGCGACGCCGACCTGTCCGAGGGCGATCAGTACGGCCAGGTAGAAGACGCTGTACTTGGCGACGAGTGGGAGGACGTTGATCTGGGGGAGCTTCACGCCCCGGAAGCGCTCGGAGACGAGGAGTTCGACCTTGTCCCCGAGGACGACACCGACGATGAGGACGATGACGGCGAAGAAAAGCTGGGGGAGGAAGCCGGCGACGGCGTTCCAGAACTGGGCGACGTACTCGATTTCGGCGACGGCGACGGCGGCGAACACCGCGATGCCGAAGACGAAGTAGCCCGCGATGGCCGCGAGGATGGCCACGGTGGAGGAGCCGAACTCGCGGGCCGTGCGTTCGAAGGTGGTGCCCTCGATGGCGCCGGGGACGCCCGCCCGTCTGAGCAGCCGGCGGGTGATCACTCGGGTCAACCACCCGAGGGCGACACCGAGAGCGAGCGTCGCCGCGGCCAGCCAGAGTCGGACGGGGACGGCCGCGAGGGCCTCCCGAACCGGACCGACTTGCATCTCAGTACTCCTCCGGATCGATCTCCAGAATCAGGTCGCCGCCTTTGAACGCCCGGACCATCCCGTCGGATTCGGAGAGCACGATGGCGATGGCGTTGGTATCCCGCGTGATCGCCCCGCCGGCCATGTGGCGTGCGCCGAGACCCTTCGGGATGTCGACGCCCTCGGCTGACGGTTCCAGGTAGCGGTACGCCGAGACGATTTTGCCCGCGTCGGAGACGATGAAGGCGCCGTCGAGGCGCGAGAACTCCTTGAGCATCACGTTCACGATTGGGTCGCCGACGTGAACGTGGGACTTCTCGAAGGGGTTGTAGCTGAGCGGCCGGGACTTGTTCATCACCTTGCCGGCGTCGCCGACGACGAACAGCGCGCCGACGGGTTTGCCCTTCTGGCCCTTCTTGCCGAGGTCGATGGCCACCTCGAAGACGTCGCGGATGACCCCCGGTTCGGCCCGGGAGTCGGTGAAGAGGTCGTAGATACCGGAGCGCATCGTCTCGTCGACGCGCACCCGGACCAGACAGTCGGCGTCCTCGCCGAACATCGCGACGGCGCAGGCGACGGTGTCCCCCTCCGTGACGTGACCCTGTTCCATCGCGCCCTCGAGACCGAACTTGATCCGATCCCGCGCGTTCTCGAACGTCAGCGGCAGTTCCACGAACGCGTCGGCCTCGACGCTGTTCTCGGCCGCGACTACCACCCGACTCACGTCCACGTCGTCGAACCGTTCGTAGTAGGATGTCGACGGGGAGAACAGAAACAGGCCGTCGATATCTGCCACGAGGTCGCCGAGAGAGTCCCGTAACGTCGCCATTGACGGAACGACGAGACGGGGCGAAATAAAGGTTTGTGGACCGTCACACGCCCGTCATGCGCTTCTTGGATCGTCTCGTACGACTCGTCGCAGCTGGTTATCCGCGGCCGGCCGACCACGGGGACGACGACCACCGGACCTGACTGACGACAGTCAGTCTCACTCCCGGAGCCGGTCGACGTGGTCGACCCGTCGCTGGACGAGCGACGGTTTCCCGATGTCCTCCCGGACGCGCACCCCGTCGCCTGCGGCCGCGAGCGCCGCGTCCGCGATGGCCTCCGCGTCGGAGATGGTCCCGTCGACACCGACCACCGCGAACGCCCGCGAGGTGGTGGTGTAGAGGTCCTCGTCCCGCGCGTCGACGCTCGCGTAGAACAGGAGCGCCTCGCCCGCGTCGGAGCCGTGTTCGGCCGCCGCCGCCGCGACGCTCTCTTCGTCGACATCGATCCGGACCCCGGATTCGGGATCGGTCGGATAGCCCGCCGGGACGGCGTACTTACAGACCGTCGCGCGGGGGGCAAACGACAGTTCCGGGAGGGTGTCACCGTCCCGGGCGGCGGTGAGTACGTCGACGAACGGCGTCTCCATGACCGGCAGGGTGTTCATCGCCTCGGGGTCGCCGAAGCGGGCGTTGAACTCCACGACCCGCACGCCCTCGGCGGTGAGCATGAACTGGCCGTAGAGGACGCCCTTGTAGTCGGGGAGGGCGTCGACGGTCGCGTCTAGGATCTCGACCGCCGCGTCGTAGTCGGCGGCGTCCATGAACGGCAGCGCCGGCCCGGCGTCGCTGTAACTCCCCATCCCGCCGGTGTTCGGCCCCTCGTCACCCTCGTAGGCGCGTTTGTGGTCCTGCACGGCGGGCGTGACCCGTAGATCCCCGTCCGCGACGAACGCCTGGACGGTGAACTCCTCGCCGACCAGTCGCTCCTCGAGCACCACGCGGTCGTAGTCGGCATCGCGCAGGTGCGCTTTGGCCTCCGCTTTCGTCACTTGGTCGCCGGTGACGCGGACGCCCTTGCCGCCGGTGAGGCCGGCCGGCTTGACGGCCAGGTCGCCGTCGTACGCGTCGATGTAGTCGCAGGCGGCCTCGGTGTCGTCGAACGTCTCGAAGTCCGGACAGCCCGGAATCCCCTCCTCACGCATGAATCGCCGCTGGTAGGCCTTGTCCGTCTCGATGCGTGCGGCCTCGGCCCCCGGACCGAAGGCGTAGACGCCGGCCTCGTCGAGGGTGTCGGCGACGCCCGCCGCGAGCGCGGACTCCGGGCCGATGACCGCGAGCGTGGCGTCGGCGTCCGTCGCGAAGTCGACGATGGCGTCGGCGTCGGTTTCGTCGATAGTGCGAAGTTCCTCGGCCAGGGCGGCGATGCCGGGGTTGCGGTTGCTCGCACAGGCGTAGAGGTCACAGTCCGGTGCGACGGCGCGGGCGATGGCGTGTTCGCGCCCGCCGCCGCCGACGAGGAGCACTGTCTCGGACATCTAGTCGGTTCACCCCCCTGAAGCCGCCTAAGCGTTGCCCTTCGCGACTCGCGACGCTCGATCACTCCCCCGCCGGCGATCCGACGACGCCGGCCCGGCCGCCGACGGCGACGAACAGGGCGACGGCGACGACGCCGGCGGCGACGCCGGCGACGCCGAGTGGGAGTTCGTAGCCCACCCGTGCGGCCGGCAGGGTAAACAGCGGCGGGCCGATGGCCTGTGCCCCGAGGACGACGCTCGTGCGCAGGCTCATGACGCCCCCGCGGAACTCGGGACCGGCGAGCGCCGACAGCGCCGACGCCACGGACGGGAGGACGAGGCCGTGACCGACGCCGAACACGCAGAGCGCGAGGAGGATCCCGAGCGCCGACGAGGACGCCCACACGCCCACGAGGCCGACGGCGTAGGCGACGAAGCCCGCCGTGACCATGCCGAGATTCGACAGGTATCGCGCGAAACGGCCGTTGAACACCGCCACGACCGCCGCGAGCGACATCGCGCCCGTGACCAGCGCCCCGACCCGTCCGGACGCGAGCCCGTACGTCCCCGCCAGCAGGAACGGAACGGCGGTGAGGACGCCGCCGAAGAAGAGCACGAAGCTGAGGAGTGTCGCGCCGTACACCGTCAGCGCCTCCCTCGTCGGGAGGGACGCCACCGCGGCACGCAGGTAGCCGACGCCGGTCCCCGTCGCTCGCTCTTTTCCGTTCGCCGACGCCGGCGGCGGGTCGAGGAAGCCGTAGACGAGGGCGGCGACGACGACGCTCACGCCGTAGAGGTAGAAGGGGGCGTCCCAGGCGCGGGCGGCCAGCATCCCCCCGAGGACGGGACCGACCGCGGCGCTGACGGAGACGCTGGCGCTGACGACGCCCATCACGGCGTTGCGTTGCGTGCCGTCGTAGTAGTCGCCCACGAGCGCCATCGCCAGCGAGGCGAGGATGCTCCCGCCGACGCTCCCCTGAACGGCCCGGAGGGCGAGGACGGTCCAGAACTCGGTGACCACCGTCACGGCCACGCCGGCGACGCCGAAGATCAGGAGACAGGGGACGACGACCCGCCGGCGCCCGAAGCGGTCGGCGTACATCCCGACGACGGGCGCGAGGAACGCCCCCGGCGCCGCGAAGGCGGTGATGACGAGGCCACTCCGGGCGCTCGACACGTCGAACGCCTCGGCGACGGCCGGGAGCGCCGGCCCGACGATGTTCACGTCGAGGGGAGCCACCGCCGCCGTCGCCAGGAGGAGATACAGCCGTCCCGACCGCCACGGGACGCCGCCGCTGCCGCCGTCGTCGTCTCCCATCGCTCGGGGCGACGGCGGGCACGCTAATCAACGGTTCGGGAGGTGGCTACTCGCTCTCCTCCGTCGCTCCCGCCTCGAAGCGCTCGTAGCGGGATTCGAACTGGCTCTCGCAGGACGAACAGCAGAACTGGTGGAGGTCGCCGCCGATCCGGGCGGTCGTCCCCTCGCTCGTCACCGTGTTCCCGCATTCGGCACAGGAGAGCGCAAAGCCCGTGCCGCCGACCGTCGGCGTCCACTCCCCGTCGGTCAGCAGCGTCACCGCGTAGTCGTCGACGACGCCGTCCGCGAGGGTCGCGTCGAGCCACTGGGGGACGTTCCCGTCGGGGATACGGGCGTAACAGAGCACGTCGCGTTCGGCGGTCGTAAACAGGTGTTCGACGGCCTCGGCCTCCCGTAACGTCGCCCGCATCTCGTCGACGACTCCGGTCGCCGTCTCGATCCGGATCAGCACCGGCACCCCCTCGCGGAGTTTCGAGCGGTCGATGTCGACCGTGAACCGGCGCACGACCCCCGTCTCCTGGAGACGCTCCACTCGGTCCGCTACGGCGGGCGGCGAGAGGTCGACCGCCTCCGCGATCTCCGCCCACGGCTTCCGGGCGTCGCCCATCAACAGCTGCAGAATTTCGAGATCGGTCTCGTCCAGGTCGCGCATGTCCGAACGAACGCGCGGCACGGGGTTGTACTTTCGGTCCTCGACCGGGGGCACACTGTCGGCTGTAACTGTGTCACGATAGTCGCCACCCGTGGTGGCCAGTGTCTTCATCGACGTCCAGCCGACAGCCTCAGGAGCCGTCCGACTCCGCGTCCTCTTCCTCCGACGGCAGGAGGTCGTCCGGGCTCCGCCGGCCGCGCGTCTTGTCCAGGTGTTTTCGCATCCGTTCGCGGTCGTCCTCCGTGATTCGCCACCGCGGGTCCCCCACGGCGTCCTCGTCGTCCGCCGCCGACCGACGAACGCCACTGCCACCGCTACCGTCGCCGTCGCCGTCGCCGCCGTCCTTACCGCCCTCGCCGTCAGACTCGGTGGTGCCGGGCGCCGCCGGGAGCAGTCCGTGGGCGACCGCTCCCGCCCGGGCCGCCACGAACAGCGCCACGGCGGCGAGAATCAGTAGACTTGCCGCCGCGATAGTGTGTATCTCCATCCGTTCGAACCCGCCTCCCGCTACTCCTGTCAACGTAATCAAACGTGTGGACGTGAAATCCGGATCGGAGTGGTTAACCCAGTTTAACTCCGCTTAATCGGGGTTTCGTCGGGCGATTCGTCCGAGACGGCCTCGAAGGCCGACGACGCCCTGTCACTCCCCTTCCCGAAGTCGCTCGCGGTGGAGCGAGAGGATCAGATCCGCGAGCACCCCGAACATCAGCAACTGCACGCCGACGAGGATGGCGAAGGCGGCGACGACGGCGAGGACCTCGTGAGAGATCTGTCGGGTGACCCATTCGATGCCGACGTACGCGGCGATCAGGAACCCCGTCACCGTCGACACCGTGCCGATGCTCCCGAAGTAGAAGAGCGGGTTGTTGGTCTTCGCCCGGCGGTACAGTTCGAGGATGATGATCCCGCCGTCGCGGACGGGGTGGAGATTGGTGTTCGACCCGGCCGGTCGCGGGAGGTAGGTGATGGGGACCACCGTCGTCGGGATGCCGCGTTTGGCACACTCGACGGCCATCTCCGTCTCGATGCCGAAGCCCTCGGCCGTGAGGTGCATCCGCTCGAAGGACTCGCGGGTGAAGGCCCGGTAGCCCGAGAGGATGTCGCCGAAGGACTCGCCGTGGATGGCCCCGAAGGCGGCGTTGATGAGGCGGTTGCCGATCCGGTTGAGCGTCGTCATCGCGCCCGAACGCATGTCGGCAAAGCGGTTCCCGATGACGTGTTCGGCCTCGCCGGTTCGGAGGGGGTCGAGCATCGCTTCGGCGTCGTCGGCGTCGTACGTGCCGTCGCCGTCGAGCATGAGGACGTACTCGCTGTCGACGTGTTCGGCGACGGCCTCGCGGACCGCCTGGCCCTTCCCCGACCCGGACTGGGTGACGACGCGGGCGCCGGCGTCGCGGGCAGTCTCGCGGGTGCCGTCGGTGGAGCCGCCGTCGACGACGAGGACGTCGTCGTAGCCGGCGGCACGGAAGTCCGCGACCACGTCGCCGATGGTCTCGGCCTCGTCGAGGGTGGGGACGAGGATACAGGGGTCGGACATATCCGTTTCTCTCCGGGATGAGTCAAAAGTCGTTCCCATCGTACCCGTCGCGGAGTTCTTCGCACTGTCCCAGTCGATGAGTCGTCGCATCGCCTCGTCCCAGTCTCCGAGTTTGCCGAGAGACGTGACCGCAACGTTTTCGATCACCATCGGCGCGCCGGTCGCCCAGCAGTTTGAGTGGACTACTGCTGATATCGGGGGTTGGGTGTGCAAATGAAATCGAAGCAAAATCCGATAATTCGGAAGGTTGATGAGACATCCATCAAAATGCTGTTCCAATGCTATCTGGTCGAAAAGCGTTCTTGACTGATGATGGATTCCCCATTAGTCAGGGACGTGCCCCCCATATTCTCGAACGAGATTCAGCAGTTCTCCGGCCGTTCGATAGTACCGAATCCGATCGTGAATACGTTCCGGACCGGTGTGGCGACGACTGGATCCAACACTCCTCGGAGCGAAATGTAGACAGTCCCTCCCACGCGATCCCTGTGTCTTTTTTCGAGAGTGAACCGCTCAATAAGGGGCGATAGTGATGGATAAGGAACGTACGATCTGTGTCGTCGGGATGGGCTATGTCGGGCTACCGCTCGCAGTAGAGTTTGATCGTGAAGGGTTCGACGTGATTGGCTACGATATTGATCCGGAGGTGATTTCTCAGCTCGAGTCAAATATCGATCCGACAAACGAGCTGGGGAACCGAGCAATCACCGATAGTTCGGTCAAATATACTACAGATTCGAACAGCATCAAACACGCAGACTACGTGCTTATAGCTGTTCCAACGCCTGTTGACGATCTGAAAAATCCGAATCTCAGGTACGTAGAAAGTGCAGCCGAGACAATCGGGCAAAACCTGAAACCAGGCGCCATTATCGTTCTCGAATCGACGGTGTATCCGGGAGCGACCCGAGAGATCTTGGCACCGACGATTGAAGCGGAGTCCGGGTTGAATGCTGGAGAGGACTTCTACGTGGGCTATTCCCCAGAACGGATGGTTCCAGGCGATGACGAGCATGGGATTCGTGATGTCGTCAAAATCGTTAGCGGCCAAACCGACACCGTTCGGGCGGAGTTAGCAGAACTGTACGGGACGATCGTGGATGCTGGGATTCACGAGGCACCGGAAATCGAAGTTGCTGAGGCCGCGAAGGCGATCGAAAATATTCAGCGAGACGTCAACATAGCGTTGATGAACGAGCTGGCGATCGCCTGCCAGAATATCGGGTTGGATACGCATGACGTACTTGATGCAGCCCGCACGAAATGGAACTTCCACAATTATCAGCCGGGATTGGTTGGCGGCCATTGTATCCCCGTCGATCCGTTTTTCATAATTTATGAAACTGAACGGAACGGTTATACGCCTAAACTGATCGAGCAGAGTCGGGACATCAACGAGTACATGCCGACCTACATCGCCGATTTGACTCTGCGTGGACTGAATGACTGTGGGAAAGTGCTACGCGACAGTACGGTTCTCGTACTTGGACTCTCGTACAAGCCTGGTGTCGCAGATATTCGCACGTCTGTGGTTGGGGATACGATAAAGCGGCTGCAAGAGTACGGCGTGACAGTACTCGGAGCGGACCCCTATGCCGACGAAGCTGCGGCCAGTGACGAATTCGGTATCGAAATTCAGTCACAGCCCTCTTTCCACGGTGTTGACGCTGTCTTACTCGCGACCCCGCATCAACTATACAGGGAGATAGACTACGCACAGAGGTGCGAAGAGATGACGGCCCCACCGTTGATCGTGGACGTAGATGGAGTGTTAGATCGGGCAACAATCGAATCGACTGAAATCGAATACCGCCGAGTGTGACGAATATGGATGTCCTTGGCGTCGTTCCGGTTCGAAGTGGCTCGAAACGGGTGCCAAACAAGAACGTTCGTGAGTTGGGTGGGAAACCGCTCCTCGCCCATACCATCGAACAGGCGGCATCGTCGTCGGTTCTCGATCGGTGTCTGATCTCGACCGACGACGAGGAGATCGCGACGGTCGCACGTGAGCATGGTGGTGACGCTCCGTTCCTCCGTCCCGATCGTCTCGCAACGGACACTGCTTCAAGTGCCGACGCGGTTGCTCACGCGTTGGAGTGGGTCCACGAACGGGGCCACGAACCAACTATCGTCGTTCTTCTTCAAGTAACGACGCCGTTCCGGACGAGCGCGGATATCGACGAGGCAGTCGAGAAACTACGGCGGTCACCGGAAGCCAAGTCGATCGTCGCAGTCACGGAGTACCGCGTCCCTCCGCAGTGGGCATTCGAGATCGACGACGAGGGACGTCTTCGGTCGCACTTTTCGGCGTACGATATGTGGGATGACGGACCAGGTCGAAGCCAAGAGACGGCTACCTTGTACCATCCTAACGGAGCAGTCTTCGCTGCACGTGTCGACTCGTTCTTGGCAGACCCGGAGTTCTACAAACAGCCGACTATCTCCTACGAGATGCCCGCCGAACGGTCGTTGGATATCGACGAGCCGTACGATCTGGAACTCGCTCGGGCACTGTACGAATACAGAAACAAGAACTAACTGCCGCTGGGCAATTCCTTTGGTACCATCGATCCTACACCGGCACATGCAAATTAACGGGCACACTGTCGGAGCCGACGGACCGTTCGTCATCGCGGAGGTAGGAATCAACCACAACGGCGAGATGGCCATGGCAAGATCGTTGATCGATGCTGCTGTCGACGCCGGTGCAGACGCAGTAAAGTTCCAGTCATTCGTCGTCGAAGAGCTTGTCACGGCCTCCGCGCCGAAAGCGGAGTATCAGGAGGGCTCGACGGGCGAGAGTCAACGGGAGATGCTCGAACCGTACGAACTGACTCCTGAACAGCACCGCGAACTCCAGTCGTACTGTTCGAAACGCGACATTACATTTCTCTCAACGCCGTTCGACAGCAGGAGTCTAACGTTGCTCGACGATCTCGATGTCCCGGCGATCAAGATTGGATCGGGCGAATTGACGAACATCCCGTTTCTGCGGGAGATCGCCGAAACGGGACGGTCAATGATAGTCTCAACGGGTATGAGTACGATGGACGAAGTCGAGACGGCCGTCGAAGCGATCCGGGACGCCAATCCGCACGTACCACTAGCACTGCTCCACTGCGTCTCGCTGTACCCGACCGACATCGAGCTAGCGAACCTACGTGCGATGCAGACGATGGACGACCGATTCGACGTTCCGATTGGTTTCTCCGATCACACTACACAAATCGAGACGATGGGCTTGGCTGTCGCGATGGGTGCGACTGTAGTGGAGAAGCATCTCACGCTCGATCGCTCGCTTCCGGGCCCTGATCACGAAGCCTCGCTGGAGCCCGACGAACTGGATCGGGCAGTCGACATCGTTCGCAACGCCGAACGCGCGAAAGGGTCCCCGGAGAAACGGCCCGTCGGCGACGAGATGGACACGGCTGCCATCGCGAGGAAGTCCCTGCACGCGACGACCGATATCGAGAGTGGGACGACGCTCACCGCCGACCACGTCCAGATCACTCGTCCAGTTGACGGCCTTCAGCCGAACCGATACGACGACGTTCTTGGGCGCCGTCTCGCCGAGTCGCTC
Source organism: Haloplanus litoreus (assembly GCF_045690335.1). GTDB lineage: Archaea > Halobacteriota > Halobacteria > Halobacteriales > Haloferacaceae > Haloplanus > Haloplanus litoreus. The sequence continues at coordinate 1,533,694 of NZ_CP147874.1, forward strand.
GCGCTTGGCGATCCGATAACAGAGGAGGTCCTTTTGGATTGACAGCCGACATACCACCAGAGCGAAATACGTGGGTTGCGAAGGAATCCACCGTGACAGAAACCGTATTGGCTATCGGGGCCCACCCCGACGACGAAGTGCTCGGCCCCGGTGGGACACTCGCCAAACACGCCGACGCCGGAGACGACGTTCACGCGCTGATAGTCACCGAAGGAACAACCACGCAGTACGACGACGACTCGTTTGTCGAACAGAAGCAGGTGGCCGCCAGAGCGTGCGCCAACAGGCTCGGCCTCGAAGACGTCCGGTTCGGCGACCTAACCGACATGAAACTCGACGTGACGGCCCACGTCGAGGTCAACGCGGTGATCGAGGAGACCGTCGAGGCTGTTGAACCCGACATAATCTACACCCACTCGCCACACGAGGTCAACAACGACCACGTTGCGGTCTACGAGTCGACGCTCGTCGCTGCTCGTCCGGGGTCGGGAGTCGGCCGTATCTACGCCTACGAGACTCCGTCTTCGACCGAGTGGGTTGGCGGTGACAGACGACAGTTTTCGCCCGATCGATATGTCGATATTTCCGAGTACGTCGATACGAAGGTCGATGCATTTCATGAATACGACATGGAGGTCCGCGAGTTTCCACATCCCCGCTCGGAACAGGCCATCCGGGCACGGGCTACGAGCCGTGGTGTCGAGGCTGGATTCGAGGCTGGCGAAGCGTTCTCCCTCGTGATTGCCCGGGAAGAGGAGATATGAGCGATCGTAGCATCTGCGTCGTGACGGGCACTCGAGCCGAGTACGGACTCCTCCAATCGCCGATGGAGCATATTAAGGCGACCGAAGACCTGCAGTTGCAGGTCGTTGCGACGGGTATGCACCTCTCGCCACGATACGGGAATACGTACGAAGAAATCGAGGCGGACGGCTTCGACATAGACCGGAAGATCGACATGTTGATCGATGCCGATTCGGGGTTCTCGATGGCGAAGTCGACGGGGATCGGAATGATGGGGCTCGCCGAGGCCTTCCGTGATCTTGCGCCAGATATCGTTCTAATTCTCGGCGACCGTGACGAACCGCTTGCGGCGGGTATCGCGGCTGCCCACATGAACATCCCTGTCGCCCACATCCACGGTGGCGACGTGATGGTCGGCGCAATCATCGACGACAGCATCAGGTACGCGCTGACGAAGTTTGCACACATCCACTTCCCGGCTTCGGACGCCAGCGCGGAGCGTATTTCTCGACTCGGAGAAGAAGAGTGGCGCATCCATGTCGCTGGCGCGCCAGGCGTGGACGCGATCATAGCGAACGAGTATGAACCGCCGGACGAGGTACGTGAGGTACTCGGGATCGATCCCGATCAGAAGATCGTGCTCTGCGTTCAGCATCCGGTGACAACACAGCCGGATCAGGCAGGTAGGCAGATGCAGATCACCTTGGATGCGATTGAACCACTCGATGCACAGACGGTCCTCATCTATCCAAATTCCGACGCTGGCGGGAAGGAAATGATCGAGACGATCGAAAACCACCCTTCGCGGGACGAGATCCTCGTGTTCAAGAACCTCTCTCGGAGTCGGTATCTTGGACTCATGGACGCCGCTGACGTCATGGTTGGCAACTCCAGCAGCGGAATAATCGAGGCCCCATCGTTCGATCTACCGGCTGTCGACATCGGTCTTCGGGAGCAACGCCGCCAACGTGCGCCGAGTACCAAATCCGTCGATCATGACCGCGAAGAGATCCGCCGGGCGGTCGAGGCGGAGCTGTACGACGAGGAGCGCAAACAAGAGGCGAAGTCGTGTGAGAACCCCTACGACTACGGGGGGGCAGGCGAACAGATTGCGGAGTTCCTAGCGGATGTAACTATCGACGACCGTCTGCTGCGGAAGAATATTACTTACTGAGGGTGATTTCAGGATGAAGGTTATCTACTGTGCCGGTGAACTCGGTCGAGTTGTACTCGATATCCTCCAGCGCCGGAGAACCGACGAGGATGTCGTCTTCGCCGATGACGACCCAGAACTCAAGGGCACGTCCATTGACGGACGTGATGTCATCGGAGGAGTTTCGGAGCTTGATCGCCTCGACAAAGCGGAAGCTGGCGTGATCGTCGCTTTCGCTGACCGCCAGACGGTTCGGTTGGAACTCACGGACGCTGTGCGAGAGATGGGTTTTGACCTCTTTTCAGCGGTTGATGCGGATTCGTCGGTTGCGACGACCGCGACCATCGGGGATGGGGTGATACTCAACGCGCAAGCGTACGTCGGTCCGGGTGCTACTATTTCTGAGGCAGTTGTTATCGACAGCGCAGCGAGTGTCTCCCACGACGTTACGTTAGAGGAGGGCGTAACTGTCGGTCCAAACACGACGATCGCCGGGGGAGTGACGGTCGGTCGCGATGCGTTCGTCGGAGCAGGTGCGACCGTGCGCGACGACGTAACTATCGGTACTGGCGCTGTCGTCGGAGCAGGTGCGGTAGTTACCTCGTCTGTCCCGCCGGAAACGACAGTGGTAGGGGTTCCTGCCAGTCCGATCGACGAGTGAGGTGACCCTCTGACATCCTCCCACGGCTAAAGCCGTGGGGGTCCCGGTCACAGACCGGACGGTCCACGGCGGAAGGTTCCCCACTCGTCGGCGGTGGGGTTTTGGGCCGTACCAGTACGGCCCCCGACCGGGATAGCGGGCTTCATCTACCCCCGCGAAGGGTGCATATCCTTACCCCGGACTCGGCAGCACAACCTACGAACATCTCGATATTCAACGTTTCGCCGGCTGTCGGCTTCATCCCACGACTAACGTCGTGGGCTTTCGCCTCGCTACCCTGTAATCCGAGCCGGTCTAGTCCCTCTGCCCCACACTAGTCCGAAACTGGTCACCTGTCTGGAAGTCGTAAGCCTCCAGAAACTCTCCCCCCGTTACTGGCTCGTCAGTCTCGACCTGCAGTTCAGTGATCTCGATCGTACTTTCCCAGACACCAACACCGATCGCATCTCCGGTGTTATACGAAATCTCACCAGGTCGAACGAAAGCAGTGTCCCCGTCCGGTGGATTCGCAGCCCATATCGTCACTTTTTGTCCGCCGATATACGAAAATGCACCGGGGTACGGGCGCGTTTGTCCCCGTATCCAGTTGTACAGATCTCGTGGTGACCGCCGCCAGTCGATAAGTCCGTGCTCCGGTTTCCGCCGCGGCCACCACGTCGCATTCTCGTCTTCCTGGGGTGTCCGTGGTATAACCCCCTGTTCGAACTTTGGGTAGTACTCCTGTATCAGCGCCCGGCCCGCGTTGATCATCTTCTGATACATCGATCCGGCATCATCGCCGATACCAATCGGGAGTGGTTTTTGACCGACGAGGTCGCCGGCGTCAGCTTCCTCAACAAGATGGAAAAATGAGAGTGCCGTCTCGTCTAACCCCTTGATCAGCGACCACGCGAGCGGTGCTCGCCCTCGTCCCCTGGGGAGAGGGGCTGGATGCATTCCAAGAGCGGTAACTGACGGAGTATTCAACACCGTTTCGGACACCAGCTCTGACCACCCGATCACGAACAGCAGATCGGGATCGCACTCACGTATTGTTGCGACCGTTGTATCATCGTTCGCTGACTCCGTCTCAGTGATCGGAACGCCGTGAGATCGACAGAGCGGTCCGAAAGCGACCTGATCGGAAATATTGGGAGTCGTAGGTTTCGTGAATACGTGGCGAACGTCCGCACCCAGATCGAGGAGTTCTTCTAAACAAGCAAACCCTAATTCGTTCTGTGAAATAAAGACGGTTCGCATGGTCAAGCGTTCTCGCAACTAACCTTATAGCTTGGCTGCCGCAGTAGCTCTACTCGATCTGTTTGAACGTCATCTCAAGACCATCTCGCAACGGTGTCGTAGCCTCCCAATCGAGATGCTCGCGGGCCCGACTCACATCTGGAATCCGGCGATCGGGCTCCTCGTGATCGTCCCCCGGATCGACGAACTCCGGTTCGCGCTCGTCCATCCCGGCTACGTCCAGCACGAGGTTGGCCAACTCGCGGATCTCGATCTCGTCGGTACTCCCGAGATTGTACGTCTCGGTCCCGTCGTGGTCGCGTTCGGACGCCCGCACGATGCCCTGGACGAAATCGTCGATGTAGGTGAAACACCGCCTCTGTGTCCCGTCACCGTATACAGTAGGGACCTCGCCGCGACTGACTAGATCGAGGAACTTCGGGATAACGAAGTTCGGGCGCTGTCCCGGGCCGTATAAGTTGAACGGGCGGACGATCGTACCGGAGACACCGGGGGCAGTACGGCCGATGTTCTCGATCATATGTTCACAGACCGCCTTCGTGGCACTGTAACTCCAGCGGCTCTCCGACGGCGGTCCGATAACCCGGTCGTCGTCTTCGGCCCATGGGACGTCCGGATTTCGACCGAATATTTCACTCGTACTGGTGTAGACAAATCGGGTATCCGATCCACGGACGCGCTCGAGTAGGTTTTTCGTCCCGTTGATATTGACATCGATGACGTACAACAGATCGTCGGGATTCTCGTACCGGTGTACCCCGACGATAGCCGCGAGATGGAAGATCCGGTCGTAACTTCTCGGGGAGGGAAACACCATCGTGTCGACGAACTCTTCGTGGAGGATACTTCCAGAGATGTACGTTACGTTCGGGTCGTCCGCGAAAGACGCGGGCGCGTTCGGTTTGATATCGAGTGCAGTGATATCGTGTCCATCCTGGGTTAGTCGATCGATAAGGTGCTGGCCGATGAATCCAGCAGCACCAGTTACCAGTATTTTTTCACTCATGACGAAGTGCCTTGTAAATCCGTCCGACATTATTAATAAGATTCGGAGGCACGGCGCGACGGCGGTATAAATAAATGGTCACCGTCAAACCATCAGTCATGACCGACTCAATTCCACTGTTCGAGATTCCGTGGGCGGTCCAAGACATCCAGAACGTGATCGAGTCGATCGGCCGCGGTGGCTGGTGGGCTAACGGTCCGTTCATCCAAGAGTTCGAGGAGATGGTTGCGTCGTACCTCGGTGTCGAACATGCAATCGCAGTCAACTCCGGAACGAGCGCGCTCATGGCAGCGCTGGTTGGTGCGGACATCGGTGACGGCGACGAAGTCATCGTCCCGTCGTTCACCCAGCAGGCGACAGTCAACTCCGTGAAGCTGGTCGGAGGGAAGCCGGTGTTCGCCGATATCGATCGTGACACCTACGGTCTCGATCCGACAGCTGTCGAAGACAGGATTACACCGAATACGGCAGCAATACTGCCGGTTCACGTCTACGGGAGCGTCTGTCAGATCGAAGCGATCTGTGAGATCGCGGCCGATCACGACGTTACGGTGATCGAGGACGCGGCGGAGGCACAAGGCGCTGAACGCGATGGATCGATGGCTGGAACGGTCGGTGATGTCGGGGCACTGAGCTTCTGTCAGAACAAGATCGTACCAGCCGGTGAAGGTGGGATGGTCGTGACCGACGACGACGATATCGCTCGCAGTGCGTCACTCTATCGTTCCCACGGTCGCGCCACCGAGGACTATTTCGAGTCGTCTGACAGTGGTCGTCACGTCACCGTCGGTGGGAACTTTCGGATGCCGGATATGATCGCCGCACTGGGCTGCTCTCAGATGGAACGGATCGACTCGCTGATCGAGGGTCGCCGGGACGCTGCCCTAGCAATGAACGAGGCCTTTGAAGCAACTGACGGTGTCTCACCACACACGATGGATAATGGACGCCACGTCTATCAGTTCTATACAGTGACGCTTGACCGCGATATCGATCGAGATGCCCTTATCGAGCACCTCGCAGAGCGCGATATCTCGTCGAAAGTGTACTGGAACCCACCCGTCCACCAGTCGGAGTACTACAGCCGTGGTGATCGTGCTCTTCCGGTTACAGAAGAACTCTCTCAGCGCGTCCTCTCGCTGCCGATGCATCCCGAACTTTCGCCACAAGAGATAGAACGTATCGTTGCCGGTGTTCGCTCGGGCTGCGAGCAACTCCGGTAGTTTGTAACTGCTCGTGATCAGTTTCGCATATGTCTCCACAGTGTTCTCATTTTCTTGATCATCGGACGAGATGCAACGAGGTGTGGTAGGGTGTTTGAATTCCACATGCGACGAGTTTATGTCCGCTTCGACCCCGGCAACGCGCCACAAAAGTCAGCCACGATACGGGTACAGGGTCCGACATCGGCTGTTCGATGCGGTCCCCGTCTGACAGCACACATCAGTAGTTACGACACGCCCCTTCAGAAACGAGGTCTTGATTGTATGGCCCTCCAACAGACGGCGCGTATGCGGGGAGAGCTGTAGTGACCGACGACTCGAACGACGTCGCCCAAGTGTTCCGTGACCTCCTGAAAGGCGGGAGCGTCGTCTTCGTCGGGCGGATCGCCGAACTGGGCATCTCCTTTCTCGGTCTCGCCGTCATCGCCCGCCTGATCGGTCCGACCGACTTCGGCGCCGTCGCCATCGGGTCGACCCTGCTTTCGATGCTCTCGACCCTCTCGATCCTCGGTCTCGATACGGGCGTTGGACGCTTTCTGCCTCGGTACGAGTCACCCGCCGACAGGCGGGGGGTCCTCGTCTCCGCGTTCCAGCTCGCGGTGCCGGTCACGGCTGCAACCGGACTCGCCGTCGTGCTCGGTGCCGACCTCCTCGCAACCCGGGCCTTCGGCGACCCATCGATCGCACCCATCCTGATCGTCTTCGGGCTCGCCCTCCCCTTCGCCGCCATCGTCGAACTCTGTGTTGGCGCGCTCCAGGGACAGAAACTCGCCGCCCCGAAGGTGGTCGTCGAACAGCTCTCGATCCCGTTCGTGCGCGTGAGCCTCGCGTTCGCCGTCCTCTACGTCGGCTGGGGCGTCCTCGGCATCTCCGTGGCCTACGGGACCGCGTACGTCGTCGCGGCGGCACTGGGACTCTACTACCTCTGGCGCCACAGCAGCCTGTTCGGCAGCGAGGCGTACACGCCGATCCACCGCGACCTACTGACGTTCTCGGCACCGCTCGTCGTGACCATCGTGATGAACAAGATCCTGGGCTATCTGGACACCTTCCTCCTCGCGGCGTACCTCCCGACCGCCGAGGTTGGCATCTACAAGGTCGCCTACCCGGTGGCGATGCTGCTGTTCGTCGGAATCGAGTCCGCGAACTTCCTGTTCATGCCGATCCTCTCTGGCCTGGAGTCGGAGGGACGCAATCGGGAGCTCAAGCGCGTGTACCAAGTCGTCACGAAGTGGATCTTCATGGGGACGCTTCCGCTCTTCCTAGTCATCGCGTTGTTCCCCGAGATGACGCTCAGGATCACCTTCGGCGAGCAGTACGTCGGTGGTGCCCGAACCCTGTCGATCCTCGCAGTTGGCTTTTTCACCACCGTCATCGTCGGGCCGAACAACAACGCCCTCACGTCGATCGGCAAGACGCGGATCATCATGGCGATCAATGCGCTGGCAGCCCTCCTGAATCTCGTGTTGAACCTCCTTCTGATTCCGCGGTACGGCATCGCGGGTGCGGCGGTCGCGACGGCACTCTCGTACGGGCTGATGAACCTGCTTTATACGGTCGTGCTCTACCGTGTCGTCGGCGTCCACCCGTTCACGACGGCGATGGTTCGGCCGGGCGTCGTCTCGCTCGGACTGGTCCTGACGCTCCAGTGGGTGACCAAGACGTTCTTCCCGGTTACCATTCCGGTCGTCGTGGGTATGTTCGTCGTGTTTATCGGACTCTACGGTGTGGTGATCCTCCGGTTCGGTGGTATCCAGGAAGAGGAGGTTCAGCTAGTTTTGGACGTCGAAAACAAGTTCGAGGTCGACCTCGGTCCGCTGAAAGACGCCGTCAAGCGGATCATGTGACCGTGCCGATGCGGAAGAACGAAGTACTCGAATGGCCCTGAAACGAACCGAGACCCGATGCCGGTAGATTTCAGCGGCTGGTGTGCGGAGAGCGCCGAGCGCCTCCGTGAGAAAGGGGCGATTCGTGGCACCGTCGGCAGCGCCTACTGGGCGTACGTCGGTGCGTGGCTATCTCTCTCGTCCCGTGTTCCGCTCGGAACGAACGTGTTCACGCGGGACTGGGACGCGTTGCTGATCCTCGACGCCTGCCGAGTGGACGCGCTTCGGATGGTCGCCGACGAGTACGACTTCATCGACACTGTCGACTCCATCGTCTCCGTCGGATCGACCTCCTTCGAGTGGATGTCGAAGACGTTCACTCGGCGACACGCCGAGACGATCGACGGGACGGCGTATGTCTCCGCCAATCCCTATCTTCGGCAGGTGTTCTACGAGAACGAGCACCCGCCGATGGGCGACAGTATCCCCTTCGGCCCGACGGATTACGACACCGTTGATCCGGAGAATTTCGCCTTTCTCGACGAGGTCCAACAGTACGGCATCGACGACACGATCGACACGGTTCCACCACGAACGATGACGGACCGCGCGATCGACGTCGGGCGGACGGTCGATCCGGATCGACTGGTCGTCCACTACCTCCAGCCTCACGAACCGTACTTCGACGCGAACCTAGAGAACGTCGAACGGACCCGTTACCGCCTGCAGAACGGCGAAGTGACCCGCAACGAGGCGTTCGAACGCTATCTGGAGACGCTCCGGGTCGTGCTCGACGACGTCGAGGTGTTGCTCCGAAATCTGGACGCCGAAACGGTCGTCATCACCGCGGATCACGGTGAACTCTTCGGTGAACTCGGCGCCTATGGCCACCCGATCGGGTTCCCACACCCCGCCGTCAAGCGGGTGCCGTGGGTCGAAACGTCGGCAACCGACACTGGATCGTACGAGCCGATGGTCGAACCGCCGGCCGAAGTCGAGGCCGACGACTACCTCGAGGATCACCTCGAGAACTTGGGCTATCTCTGAGCACACCGGTGGAATCCCGGCTGAGACGGGCGTGCCGATCGCGGATTCGAGGCACACGAGCCCCAATTCGACACAAGGCCGAGGCTCAGGTGCGCGGTGGCTGCCGCCGATCCGCTTGCCGGGAGTAGAACACCGGCTCACCTGCGAGACACCGGTCGACCAGGAAGTCGAACGGGTCGGCCCCGTCCGCGATGTCCGCGTGCTCGGCCGGCAATAGCTCGTCTTCCAGCGTCTCCTGATTCGTCCGGTAGAAGGGAAACTCGAGGTGCTTCTGCTCGAACAGGAAGTACGCGTATCGTCGTGCCCGAGCGTGCATCTCGTCGGTCATGTGGAGGTCATCCGCCCGTTCGATCGTCCGGCGGTAGTCCTCGACGGTCCCCGGGTCGATGGTGAAGTCGAAGCCCCGGTAGTGCGTGTTGCCGCCGACTACGACCGGTTTCCCCTCGAACGCCATCTCGAGGCCGACCGTCGAGTTGTAGACGAAGCCCACGTCGAGGTCGCGGATCAGCTGGTACGTGTCGACATCCGTATCCGGTGGCAGGATCTCGACGTTGTCCGGCAGGGGGTCGATCCGCCGTTTGATCCACTCCGCGACGCTCTCGTTGGTACCGCGTTTGGCCTCTGCGGGGTGGCACTTCACGAGAAGCGACAGGTCGTCACGGCCGCCGGCCCCCCGTACCGTCGTCTCGATCCAGTCGAACACGTCGCCGAAGAGGGCGTCGTCGGTTTCGAGCGAGGCGTCCCAGATGAGGTTGGTGAACATCCCAGCCATCGTCCGCCCGTCGTCGGATGCCACGCCCTGCTTCGTGGTACTCGAGTAGACGTGTCTCGTCGACTCACCCGAAGCGCGACCGGCCATCAGGGAATTGATTTTCTCGGCCTCACGATCCGTGAGCGGTACGTCGAGTTCCGCCTCGACGACGTCGGGGCGCTCGTACTGGGGAAACGACGAGCGATGCTCGACGTTCGAGATCAGCATCGTCTGGTCCCGGTAGCCGAGGCAGTGACTGTAGGCGGGCACGTCCCGTGTGGCCGCCACCGCGAGTGGAATCCCTCCGTAGACGTATTTGTCGTCGTTGCCGAGTGTCACCTCGATGTCGAACTCCTCGATGACAGTGGCCGTCGCGGCCGCCAGGTCGAGACCACTTTGCAGGAAACGTCGGTAAAACGGCTCGTCGCTGCCGGTGGGGTCGACGTGGAACTGGCGATGGAACTTCCGCAGAGTCGTAACGGCGAACTGCGAGACATCGACACCTTCGTACCGGACACTGGTCGGATCGTCGAAGTCGTCGACGGACGGGACCGAGCGACCCTCGATCACGGCGTCCAGCGGGTACGGTGTCAGTCCGAACGCGTCGAGCATCGCCTCGCCGTAGTGGCGACAGATGTCACAGACCGAGTCGTCGCTCCATCTCGGCTCCTTCCGCAGACAGAGATCAAGCCCAGCGTGACACCGGAGAACGATCGGCTCGTAGCCACGTGTTCGAAAGGCGTGAGCCAGGATGCAGTGGCGATAGGAGTTCACCGGCGAGTGCCCCTCGATCAGGGGGATGAGCACCCGCCCGTTCCGGGACTCGGGATCGAGCTGTGTCGACCGAATCTCGTCGTCGACGTCGAAGTCGTCCCATCCCGTCACTGCCGCGTACGCACCGACGAGTTCGTCACCCACGCCGAGCCGGTGGGCGGTGCGAAACAGCGTCCTGCGGAACCTATCGCCGGACATTGCGGAACGACCTCCGCTTTCGCTGACCGACGGATAGCCTTTTCGATACACCGGAAAACGGAGCCCGACACGAACGAGTAATCGCAGTACGTGCCGCTCGTGAGATCAGGTAGGCCGCTCGGCGATCAAATAGTAGTTGTCCTCCGAGTGGAGGTCGTTTCGAGGGCGTAGCCGTGGTTCGTCACCCGCTCGTGAATTTCTTCCGGGGATCCTCCTCGATCGAGACGCGTCGGTTCTCCACAGTCGGACTGGCGTGGACCGAGCAGTGAATGAGACGGCAATTCCCCGCCTCCAGCGTTCGCTCCGTGCCCCGGATCTCGAATTCGGAACCTCAGCGCCGATAAAGGGGACGTGCGGCATCGTCGCCGATACGTCGCGGCGAGCAACACACGTGGAATCCGACCACGAGGGTCAGTGGACGGAGTCAGCCGCCAAATGCCGGCGTCTGATCCTTCGTGAAGGTCGGGTCGATGTCGTCGAACCACGACTCGGAGAGCGGTTGATCCGTCGCGTACCCGTAGATGAAGATCATGTCGCGGTGCTCTCCCTCGTCGGGAACGCCCGCTCGGTGCAGTAGTTCGTTCGTCTTGGCGAATCCGACACTCCCGGCGGGACCGGTGAACGTGTCGACGTCGGCGTTCTCCTCGACGTACTTGCCGGGGACCCCGTGTTTGTGCCGCAGGAACCGCTGTTTCGAGATGCGCTTGGATTCGTCCCCCCGGAGGACGTGGAGCGGACCGTGGCGCTCGTCGGTGTCGTGGAGCGTGATGAAGATCTTGATCGCGTCGACCGGATGCTGATCGCAGTGCCAGTAGTTCGCGAAGGACTCCGATTCCTGGACGATATCGTCCGGGACGTGGTAGTTCCGCATGCACCTGATTTCGGCGGGTTTGAAGTGTGCCCCGAAGAACCGCTCGGTGATTCCGAGGATAGTGCTGTCGAGTAGGTCTTCGAGTTCGGCGATCCGGGACGTGGGATGCTGGATGACGCGTGAGGTGACGAGGTCGTCGTGTCGTCCCCGTACGACGGACGCGGTGTCGTCCTCGATCAGGTCGTTGAACTGCTCTCGAATCGGCGCGAGGGTCCTCTCGCCGAAGTGACTCTCGAGGTACAAGTACTTCTGCCGTTTCAACTCCGCGACTAGCTCGTCGTCGACATCCGGGTGTCGGACGGTCGACTGTGCCGCCGCGATTCGGCGGCAGAGTTCGCCCTGCACCGTGTTACTGATCCCCGTTCGTGCGCCAAACAGCCTGCCGCTGAGCTGACGACTCGGATCGGCCGTGCCGGGGATTTTCTTCAACTGGCGCCGAATCGTGTGCGCTCCCGCCCGGATAACGTCGTGTCGGTCTTCGTTTTTGACGTATCGATAGACCGTAGAGGGAGTGATTTGTGTTTTTCGGGTCGCCATACTGCAATTCAACTAGAGTGATTTATAAACTTAACGACGGATTAACCCTTCGTGTTCAGATAAGGATTGAAAGGTGAGGCGTAGCGTTTTCTGAGTGATTCATGCCCGAAAACGCTAGCCTCAACGGGTGTCTCGACCGAATCGAGTTAGGTTTTGTGGAACGAGAGGCAACACCTCGGCTGTTGATGAAGCTCAGTATTCAGCTCCATCTTGCCGGACTATCACTCTCGAATACTGTCTCTATTCTTGAGATATTTGGTGTTGAGCGGGCACGCTCCACTGTTCACAACTGGGTTCACAAGGCAGATCTACAGCCCGAAGAGGGTCGAAGCCCGGATCACGTTGCGGTTGATGAAACGGTGATCCGACTCAATGACGAGCGGTATTGGCTGTACGCTGCGGTTGATCCAGAGACGAACGAATTACTCCATACAAAGCTTGAGCCGACGAGAACTAACGTTATTGCTTACTCGTTCTTCCGTGAATTGCGCGAGAAACACAACGTTGACGACGCCGTGTTTCTCGTCGATGGCGCGACACCACTAAACGACGCGTGCCGTCGCCACGGCCTCGATTTCAGATATGAACGCCACGGAAATCGGAACAGCGTCGAACGTGTCTTTCGCGAAGTAAAACGTAGAACTACCAGTTTCTCGAACTGTTTTAGCAACGCCGAAGCAGAAACTGCAAACGAGTGGCTCAGATCGTTCGCCTTCGCATGGAATCAGCTAATCTGAACAGGACCGATTAACCGGGTGTCATGGCCCCTATCTGTCGATTTCCACGAGGCTGCGTCACCACGATTACGGCCGCCGGCCGGTCGTAGATGAGCAGAATTATACCGGTCGAACCACGAGCGACTGCGCATGGATGTGACCCATTCAGACATCTTCGTCACGGGCGGTGCAGGGTTTCTCGGGTCACACGTGACCGAGCGCCTCATCGACGAGGGCGCCACCGTGACCGTCTTCGACGACCTCTCGGTCGGCGAGCGCGATCTCGTCCCCGAGGACGCGGAACTGGTCGTCGGCGACATCCGGGACGACGAACTCCGCGAGGCGGTCGTAGACGTCGACCCGGACGCCATCGTCCACCTCGCCGCGATCCACTACATCCCCTACTGCAACGAACATCCCGAGGAGGCGTTCGAAGTGAACGTCATGGGGACGCGGAACGTCATGGCCGCGGCCAGAGAAGCGTCCCCCGAGGCGGTCGTCTTCGCCTCCTCGGCGGCGGTGTATCCGCCACGCGACGGCCCGAACGCCGAGGACTCCACCGTCGATCCGATGGACATCTACGGCCGAACGAAGCTCATCGGCGAGGACCTCACCCGTCTCTTCCACGCGGACACGGGCGTCCCCGCGGTGTCCGCGCGCCTGTTCAACATCTATGGCCCGAACGAGACGAATATGCATCTCGTGCCGGCCGTCCTCGAACAGGTCGCCGAAAACGAGGCGGCGATCGAACTCGGCAACCTCACGCCGTGTCGTGACTTCGTCCACGTCGACGACGTCGCGCAGGCGATCACGGCGTTCCTCCGGGAACACGAGTCGGGCTACGAGGCGTACAACGTCGGGACGGGCGCCGAACGATCGGTTCGTGAGGTCGCCGAGGGGATCATCGCCGCGTCGGGGAAGCAACTCGCCATCGAACAGGACGAGGAACGCGTTCGCGAGAGCGACCGACCACATCTGCAGGCGAGCGTCGAGAAGATCCGCGCCGAAATCGGGTGGGAGCCGACCGTCGATTTCGAGGGCGGCGTCCGCGACCTCCTCCCCGAGTACGGAATCGAGCACTGACGACCGTATGCGCGTCCTCTATCTGCCCTACTACGGCGACTCCAACGAGTACCAGAACCTCCTCACGAACGCCGTCGCGGAACGCGGCGTCACGCCCATCGAAGGGACGATGCATCTGCTCTTCCCGCTTACGCGTAACGTCCTCGCCGCGGACCGACCGGACGTGCTCCACCTCATCTGGACGCATCCGTTCTTCATCGTCGGCGACTACACCGGCTCGAACGTCCTCGACGCGGTCGCTTCCTACGGGCGAGCGCTGCTGTTCGTCCTCGATCTCCTGATCGTCCACCTCCTCGGCGTCGATGTCGTCTGGACGGTCCACAACAAACACAACCACGAGAAACATCACCTCCGTCTCGACCGGACGGTGAACCGCTTCGTCGGCCGGATCGCCGACGAACTGACCGTCGAGTGTGCGGCCGCCAAGTCGACCGTCGTCGACCTCTTCGGCGTCGACGAGTCGAAAATTAACGTGGTTTCCGAGGGGAGCTACGTTGGCACGTACCCCGACGACGCCGACCGCGAGTCGTCGCGTGCCCGCCTCGGACTCGACGAGGAGACGTTCGTCTTCGTCTACTTCGGGATGATCCGGCGGTACAAGGGGCTTCCCGACCTGCTCGACGCCTTCGAGGCACTCGACGAACCGGCGGTGCTGTACGTCGCCGGGAACCCGTACACCGAGACGATCGACCGCGAGATCCGCACGCGGATCGACGCGATGCCGAACGTCGAGGCTCGCCTGGAGTTCATCCCGAACGACGAGGTACAGTACTACATGCGTGCCGCCGACGTCGTCACGCTACCGTACCGCGACATCATGACGTCCGGATCGGTGTTGCTGGCGATGTCGTTCGGTCGCCCCGTCGTAACGCCAGCGATGGGGTGCATTCCGGCCGTGCTCCCGGACGACGACAGTGCCTTCCTCTACGACCAAGGCGACGAGGAGAGTCTCCGGACGGCGTTGCGAACCGCGCGCTCGACCCCCCGAGACGAGTTGGCGGCGATGGGGCGACGAAACTACGAGCGTGCGCTCGACCTCGACTGGGACGACATCGGCGACGACACGGTCGACATCTACCGTCGGGCGAGCACTTAGACGTAGCCGAGATCTTCGAGCCGAGACTGAACGGACTCCGACATCTCTCCTTCCGCCGACTCCTCGCTCGGCGTGTCGAGCGAGTCCCGAAGGGAAACCATCCGATCGTAGGGCACATCTACCACCGCGGTTCCGGTCTCGACGAACTCCGCCGGCGTCTCGTAGCCGTAGTACGATGGGGGGGTGGCGAACCCGGTTAGAGGCTGTCGGTACCGTCGGGCCCGCTGGCGTTGAGCCTCCGAGCGGACGGCGTCGAGACGTTTCTCCGCGATACCGTGTGACTCGGTCAGGTAGGAACGCCCTTCGACGTTACCGAGCAGGGAACGCCCCCGCGACTCGACGTCGACGTCGAACAGGTCCGCCACCGTCCGGTGGACGTCGAGAAGACTCACGACCGCCTCGCAGTCGGTCGCGTCGACGTCCGCACCCGAGATGATCAGCGGAACTCGGGTGAGTTCGGGGTAGACACCGTAGAAGTGTCCCCAGAGACCGTCTCGATCGAACAGTTCCCCGTGGTCGGCACACGTGATGACGTAGTCGAACTGGTCGTCGAGCACGGCGAATATCTCCTCGTAGCGATCCGCCAGATACCGGACGCTGTCGTGGTACGCCTGTCGGACGGTTTCGGGGTCGTCCGACGTCTCACCGAGGGCGATCTCGGCGGTCGTCGGGAGCCACTCCAAGTCGGTCGTCCGATACGCCTCGGGTGGTTCGTAGGGCTCGTGGGCCTCCATCAGGTTACAGAAGACGAATTCGTCGTCTTCGAACTCGGTATCACGGAGATACGCCAGACACTCCTCGGCGCCGTCGTCGCCGAGTCCGAACCACCCCTGCCGGGCCGAGAACCGTTTGGCCGCGTCCCGGAGTGATCGCCTCGTCCGCTTCTCGCCGACCAGACAGTGGGCGACGCCCGACAGGTACGACAGCGGCGGATCGAATCGCGAGTCGTCGACGTGGGCCTGCCAGTCGAAGACGTCGTCGTCGAGCGAGTCGAGCTGCCACGGCCGCTCGAACTCGTCGAACCCCCGATCGAAGCCGAAATGCTCCGTGATGTACGTGTTGGCACTGAAGGCCCGCGTCCGCACGCCGGCAGCCGAAAGCGATTCCGCCAGCGTCGGCTCCGGACAGTCGAGCGCGTCGGCGCCCGCGTAGACGCCGAGTTCGCTGGCGTACTTGCCACAGAACATGGCGGCGTGCACCGGTGGTGTCCGGTGACTGGGCGAGTAGGCGTGTTCGAACCGCTTCCCGGGAAGCCAGTCGAAGTGCGCGTCGAAGGCGTCGTATCGGAGCGTATCGAGGACGACGAGCGCGACACGAGGCATGGTCGAGGGTTCGCGCTTGGCTCGGATTAACGTGTCTGTTCGGCCGGGAGCGTCCGCTCGGCTGCAAGCTATTTAGGCGCTTACCTGAAACGTATCCGTATGCAAGCAGTCGTACTCGCCGCCGGCGAGGGCACTCGCCTCCGACCGCTCACCGAGGACAAACCCAAGGGGATGGTCGAAGTCGCGGGCAAGCCCATCCTGACGCACTGTTTCGACCAACTGGTCGACCTCGGCGCCGACGAACTGATCGTCGTCGTCGGCTACCGCAAACAGGACGTCATCAGCCACTACGGCGACGAGTACGAGGGCGTTCCCATCACGTACACGCACCAGCGCGAGCAGAAGGGGCTGGCCCACGCCCTGCTCACGGTCGAAGAACACGTCGACGACGACTTCATGCTCATGCTCGGGGACAACGTCTTCCGCGCGAACCTCGGCGACGTCGTCAACCGCCAGCGCGAGGACCGCGCCGACGCCGCCTTCCTCGTCGAGGAGGTGCCCTGGGAGGAGGCGAGTCGGTACGGCGTCTGTGTCACCAACGACTACGGCGAGATTACCGAGGTGGTCGAGAAGCCGGAGGACCCACCCTCGAATCTGGTGATGACCGGCTTCTACACGTTCACGCCGGCCATCTTCCACGCCTGCGAACTCGTCCAGCCCTCCAACCGCGGCGAGTACGAGATCAGCGAGGCCATCGACCTGCTCATCCGGTCGGGCCGGACCATCGACGCCATCGGCATCGAGGGCTGGCGGATCGACATCGGCTACCCCGAGGACCGCGAGGAGGCCGAGCGACGGATCGAAGCCGAGACGACTGATACCGTCGAGTAACCGCCTCGCGCGGCCGTGTGCGGGTGTCCAATACCACGGCCACGAAGTGCTTTCACACACAACACACAGTTTCGTATGGGCAGCAAGAACATCTCGATCCCGGAGGACGTCTACGAGAAACTCCGCGAGGAACGACGGGCTGACGAGAGTTTCGGCGAGGCGATCGACCGCCTGCTGGGTCGTCGACGGTTGGCCGAATTCTGGGGGGACTGGAGCGAGGACACGACGGCGCGTGCGCGGGAAGCCATCGAGGCGGGCCGCGAGCGAAACACCGACCGACTCGACCGGCTGTACGACTGATGGCCTGCCTCGACACATCGTTTCTAATCGACGTACTGGACGGCAACGAGGCCGCCCTCGATCTCCGGGTGCTGGCGTACTGACCTACTCCGCCACGGTCTCGACTTTCTCCAACAACCCCGGCGTCAGCAGCGCGTACAGATACCCTAACCCCACGGCGCCGGTGAACACGAGTATCGTCAGAATCTGCAACACCGCCGCCACGGACGGCCTGGTCACACAGCCTTTCAGCCGCCGCGGCACCCGATCCAGAAACAGGAAGCGGAGGTAGTCGGTCTCGTCGCCGCTCTCGTCGGGATACAGCAGGTCCATCACGCGCTTCGAATAGCCCTGCCAGAACGATCGGAAGACGAGCCAGGTGAAGTCGCCCCGGTAGTCGAACAGTTTGTGGTCCACCACCGCATCGTCGGTGTAGATCACGCCCTGCCCGGTCAACTCCCGAATCCGGATACAGACGGGCGCCTCGTGGGCCTGGATGTGTTTGTCGCCGCGACGGCCGGTGTGGGTGTCGTAGCCGCCGGCCTCCAAGAAGACGTCCCGACGAAAGGAGATGTTCGACCCGTAGCCGTTGCGGATCTCCTCGCCGTCCGCGGCGAAGCCGGGCTCGACGCAGCCGACGAGCCAGTAGAACTCCTCGGGGAAGAAGTCGGGTTTCTCGGTCTGCCAGTCGGGGCGCACGTCGCCGGCGACGGCGACGGCGTCGGTCCGCTCGTACACGTCGACGAGGTTCTCGATCCAGTCCTCGTGGGCGACGGCGTCGTCGTCGATCATCGCCACCACCTCGCCGGCGGCGAGTTCGGCGCCCTTCGTCCGGGAGTAGGAGATGCCGCGGTTCTCGTCGTTGCAGTGACAGACGACGTTCTCGATGTCGCAGAAGTCCTCCTGCACCCGGTCGAAGACGGCCTCGTTGCCGTCGACGACGAGGACGACCTCCAGCGGGTCGTACGTCTGTGCGAGCGCGCTCTCGACGGCTTCGGTGAACGCGTCGTACCGATCCATCGCGTACGTACAGACGACGACCGACACCTGCATCGACCGGACGTTCCGCCGAGGCGCGAATAAGCGTTTTCGTTGGCGCTCCCGTTCCTCGCTCGGGGCCGCTATTCGGCGCCCAAAGCCGTTCCGGCCGCCGATGGATAACAAGGTTTATGCCCATAATCCCAGTCCGTTCGGCCAATGAGCGACGATCAGAGTCAGGGGTCCTCCTCGGTCGTAGACCTCTTTTTCGACTGGTATCACGTCCCCGTGCTCGTCCTCGTCGTTGCCGGAATGCTCGCCATCCGTCTCCAGGAGTACGACAGCTTCGTCCGAAACGGAGCGGTGTACTTCTCCGGCAACGACGCCTGGTATCACCTCCGTCAGGTCGAGTACACGGTGCGTCACTGGCCGTTCACGATGCCGTACGATCCGTGGACGAACTTCCCGTACGGCACGAACGCGGCCCAGTTCGGGACGCTGTACGATCAGCTCGTCGCGACGGCGGCGCTGGTCGTCGGCCTCGGCAGTCCGTCGAGCGAAACGGTCGCGAAGACGCTGCTGGTCGCCCCCGCGGTGTTCGGCGCCCTCGCCGCCGTGCCCGTCTACGCCGTCGGCAAGCGCCTCGCCGGCCGCGTGGCCGGGCTCTTCGGCGCCGTCGTCCTCCTGCTCCTCCCGGGGCAGTTCCTCCAGCGCGGCCTCGTCGGCTTCGCCGACCACAACGTCGCCGAACCGCTCTTCCAGACCATCGCCGTCCTGGGGCTGATGGTCGCTATCGCCGTCGCCTCGCGCGAGAAACCCGTCTGGGAGCTCGTGGTCGACCGCGACGTCGACGCCCTCCGAACGCCGCTCGTCTGGAGCGCAGTCGCCGGCGCCGCCGTCGCCGTCTACATGTGGGTGTGGCCGCCCGGCGTCCTGCTCGTCGGGATCTTCGGCGTCTATCTGGTCTACCAGCTCACCAGCGACTACGTCACCGGCGGCACCCCCGAGCCGGTCGCCTTCGTCGGCGTCGTCTCGATGGTCGTGACGGCGCTGTTGATGCTCCTCCAGTTCGAGAACGCCAGCTTCAGTCCGACGGACTTCGGCCTCCTCCAGCCCGTCGTGGCGCTCGGCGTCGCCGCCGCCGCCGCCTTCCTCGCGGGCCTGGCGCGCGTCTTCGACGCCCGTGACCTCGACCGGTCGCTCTACCCGGTCGCGGTCGTCGGCCTCGCCCTCGTCGGCGCCGGCGTCGTCGCCGTCGCCCTCCCCTCTCTGTTCGGGACGATTCGGACCAACGCCCTCCGCTTCATCGGCTTCAGCGCCGGCGCGGCCACCCGGACCATCGCGGAGGCCCAACCGTACCTCTCGCCCGACTCCCTCCAGCAGAACGCGATGACGCCGACGGGCCGTATCCTCGCGGACTACGGCTTCGCCCTGTTCACCGGCGTCGTCGCCGTCATCTGGCTGCTCGCGAAGCCGCTCGTCCGCGACGGTGAGACGGAGCGCGTCGCCTACGCTGCCGGCTCGCTCGCCCTGCTCGGCCTCCTGTTCGTCCTGCCGGGCCCGTTCCAGGCCCTCGCCGACGCTCTCGGCGTCGTCTCCGAACTCGTCGGCGTCGCGCTGGTGGCGCTGATCCTGTTCGGCGCCGTGCTCCAGACCAACTACGACGGCGAGAAGCTCCTGTTCGTCGTGTGGGCGGCCTTCATCACGTCGGCGGCGTTCACGCAGATCCGGTTCAACTACTACCTCGCGCCGGTCGTCGCCGTCGCGAACGCCTACCTGCTCGGGCAGATCCTCTCCACCCTCGACCTGCGGGTCAGCTCCCTCGACGCGCTCCGTGACCTGCAGGGCTACCAGGTGCTCGCGGTGCTCGCGGCCGCGATGTTGATCGTCACGCCGGTGTTGCTCGTGCCGATGAGCGTGCGCAACACGGGCAACGCAGGGTTCGATCAGAGCAGTACCGCCTGGGAGTCGGCCCAGAACACCAACCCCGGCGCAGTCACCGAGTGGGAGGGATCGCTCCAGTGGATGGAGTCGAACACGCCCACGCCCGGCACGCTCGGTGGCGCCGACAACGAGATGGAGTACTACGGCAGCTACGACCTGACGAACGACTACGACTACCCCGCGGGCGCGTACGGCGTCCAGTCGTGGTGGGACTACGGGCACTGGATCACCGTGCGCGGCGAGCGCATCCCGAACGCCAACCCGTTCCAGCAGGGCGCCACCGACGCCGCCAACTACCTGCTCGCCCCCAACGAGTCGGCGGCCCAGCAGGCACTCGGCGAGCGTGACACGGAGGCCGCGGGCACCCGCTACGTGATGGTCGACTGGCAGATGGTGAACCCGCAGTCGAAGTTCGGTGCCCCGACCGTCTTCTACGACGCGGGCAACGTCTCACAGTCCGACTTCTACGGCCCGGTCTACTCCGGCGACCTCCGGAGCCTGTTCTACATGCGCAACCAGCGGTACTACGACAGCCTGATGGTGCGTCTGTACGCCTACCACGGGAGCGCGATGGACCCGCAACCGGTCGTCGTCGACTGGGAACAGCGCCGCGCACAGACCCAGAGCGGAGAGACGGTCGACATCCGTGCCGGCCCGCAGGGTGAGAACCGGACGCTGCTCCGGCAGTTCGAGAACGTCTCCGCCGCCCAGGAGTACGTCGAGGAGGATGGCTCCGCCCAGATCGGTGGCGTCGGTCACTACCCCACCGAGCGGGTGCCGGCGCTCGAACACTACCGCCTCGTGAAGGTGAGCGAGTCGAACGCGACAAGTTCCTCGCAGTTCCAGCGGTCCTCGCGTCGCACCTTCGCCGCGACGGGCGTGCCCCCGTCCTCGCAGACCATCTACGAACCCTCGTGGGTGAAGTCCTTCGAGAAGGTGCCCGGCGCGACGGTCACGGCCGACGGCCTGCCGCCGAACACGACGGTGCGCGCGACGGTGCCGATGCGCGTCCCGACGACCAACGAGACGTTCAGCTACCGACAGGAGGCCCAAACGAACGCGGACGGGGAACTGTCGATGACGCTCCCCTACTCGACGACGGGATACGACGAGTACGGCCCCGAGAACGGGTACACGAACGTGAGCGTCCGCGCGGAGGGACCGTACCTCCTCCAGACGGCGCTGCTGAACGACAACGGCTCGCTCGTCCAGTACCGCGGGGAGGTCGACGTCGGCGAGGGGCGCGTCAACGGTGACGTCGACGACCCGAAGCAGGTGACCCTCGAGGGGCGCAACCCACTCGAGAACGTCTCGCTCAGCCCCGGCAACGAGTCCAACTCCTCGTCGTCGCTCGAACCGGTCGCGCCGGTCGACGACCCAGCCGAGGACTCCACGGACGAATCCACCGATGGGGACGTCTCGCCCGCCGGTCCGTCGGCGCTCCACGCCCCCACCGCCGCCGAAGTCCGGACCTGACGCGGCATGGATCGACGCCTCCGCCCGCTGATCGTCGTCTACCTCAAGGGGCTCTGTATGGGGACGGCGGACGCCGTCCCGGGCGTCTCGGGCGGGACCATCGCGCTCATCACCGGCATCTACGAACGGCTGATCGCCGCCATCACCGCCGTCACGCCCGGCCGGATCCGGCGCGTCCTCGCCGCCCCAGTACCGGGCCGGCGGGGCGACGCGTTCGCGGCCTTTCGTGAGGTGGACGGCTGGTTCCTCGGCGCCCTCGGCGGGGGCATCCTCACCGCCGTTCTCGTGGCGACGCGGGTGCTCCACGTCGCTCTCGAGTCGGAACCGGTCGTCACCTTCGGGTTCTTCTTCGGCCTCATCGCGGCGTCGGCCGTCGTTCTCGCGAGTGAAGCCGCCCTCGACACCCCCGGCCGTGTCGTCGCCGCCGTCGCCGGCTTCCTCCTCGCCTTCCTCTCGGCGGGTCGCGCCGGGGCGGCGCTCCCCTCGACGCCGCTCGTCGTCGTCGCCGTCGGCGCCGTCGCCATCAGCGCGATGGTGTTGCCCGGAATCTCGGGCTCGCTCATCCTCGTCATCCTCGGCCAGTACGAGTTCCTCGTCGAGCGACTGACGGCGTTCGTCGACGGCCTCCTCGGACTCGCCGTCGGCGGCACCGTCGCCGCGGTGGTCGGTCCGGCGACGACGGTACTCGCGTTCGTCGTCGGCGCCGTCGCCGGCCTGTTCACCGTCGCCCACGCCGTCCGCTGGGCGCTCGAACACTACCGCTACGCCACGCTGTCCTTCCTCGTGAGCCTCGTCGTCGGCGGCCTCCGCGCGCCCGTCGTACAGGCGGGCGAGGCGCTCGCCCCCGTCGGGTGGACGGCCGACGCGACGCTCGCCTTCGCGCTCGCGGCCGTCGTCGGCGCCGTCCTCGTGGTGAGCCTCGAACGCTACACCGACGGCATCGTGATCTGATCTGATCTGATCACTCGCGCGCGACCGCGAGGTTCCGGACGTCCGCGCCACACGCCGGGCAGGTGGTCAGCCGATCCTCGCTCGACTCGCGATATGCACAGGACAAGCACTCGTAGTAGCCGCCGTCCGGGGTGTACGGATCGATGCGATTGTGTCTCATACTCACGACATACGTACAACCTACAGCCAAATTACTGTTTCGCACCGGGAGTTAATAGCAACGAAGATCGACGTTCGTCCGATCAGTCGTCGAGACGGGCGACGCAGACGAACGTCTCCGGCCGGGTGTCCACGCGCTCGATGGCGAATCCGGCGTCGGTCTGGAGGGCGATGGCGTCGCCCAGAGCGTAGGTTTCGTCGCGGGGTGGACCGGCCTCCCCGGCACCGTTTCGGTCCCAGTCGACGGTGACGAGGCGACCGCCCGGTCGCAGGACCCGGGCCACCTCGGCCAGCGACTCTGGGTCGGCGAACTCGTGGAAGGTGTTCGTCGAGACGACGGCGTCGAGTTCGTCGGCGTCGAAGGGCAGGTCGGCGGCGTCGGCTTCGATCAGTTCGACCCCTTCGGGGACGCCCTTCTCGCGGTAGTGGTCGTGCATCGCGGCTTGGACGTCGACGGCGTAGGCCGCGTCGACGTGGGGCGCCAGGTCGTCGGTGTAGAACCCGGTGCCGCTCCCCAGGTCGGCGAGACGCATCCCGGAATGCGGGGCGACCAGCGCGTGGAGTTCCTCGCGCGAGCAGTACCGGTACCTGGCCGCGGCGTCTTCCAGTTTGTCGGCCCGGTCGCTGTCGAAGGTATGAAAGCCCATATCCACACCTGCCGCCCGGCGGCCATAAGTCCCCCGTGCGGCGACGGTAGCGTTAAATCCCCACCGGCCGCTATCCCGGCCATGGGCGTGACCATCAGGAAACCCACCGCCCGCCAGTGCGAGGACTGCGGCCGGCGGGAGGTCTGGAACGACGCGACGAGTACGTGGCGCATCGCCACCGACGACGACGGCGAGCGACTCGTCGGGGAAGTGTACTGCATCCACGAGTGGGATATCAACGGAACGTTCGTCCCCATCCGGCGGGACGCGGCGGACGCGTAGGCCGGCGCCACGATGCCGACTGCGTACATCACCGCCCCGCCCGAGGACGCGAAGACGCTCGCGCGGCGACTCGTCGACGAGCGACTCGCCGCCTGCGTCAACGTCGTCCCCTGCACCTCCGTGTACCGCTGGGAGGGTGCGGTCGAGACGGACGACGAGGTGATCCTCCTCGCGAAGACCACCGACGACCGGTACGACGAACTCGCCTCGCAGGTCGTCGAGTGGCACCCCTACGACGTCCCCTGCGTCGAACGGATCGACACCGCCGACGCTCACGACCCGTTCGCGGCGTGGTGTGCCGACGCCGTCGCCGACGAGTGACTAGCCCGCGTATCGCGGATGTGACTCCTCGACGACCCGCCTGAACCCCTCGACGACGGCGCCGTGGACCCCGACCAGAACGACGACGCTCACGACGATGAGTCCGACCTGTCCCGGCGTCGAGAGCAGACCCAGAGAGACGATGAGCGTGGTCGCACACGCCGGCGCGTGGTTCGTCCCGGTGGCGATCATCCCCCAACTCGTCAGGACGATGGAGCAGACGCCGCTGGCGACGAGGTGGAGACCGGCGGCCGACCCCGGCGATGGCGTCGCGGTGAGGATCACGCCCGCACCGAGGAGGGTGTACGCGAGGAGGCCGGCGACGCCGCCGATGGCGTGGCTGGCGACGACGCGGCCCAGTCGCGTCCGGTTCCCCCGTCGTTCGAACGCCAGGAGGAACGCCGAGGGGCCGAGGCTCGGGAAGACGAACGGCTGGCCGCTGAGCCACGCGATGGCGCCGAGGACCGCAAAGAGGACGCCCGCGTACAGGCTCGTCCCGAGGCGGTGCCGACTGATCACGACAGCGACGCGAGCGCTTCGAGCGTCCCGTCCATGTGCGATCCGTCGGTGACGTGGTCGGCGGCGGCGCGCGCCCGGTCGTCGGCGTTCGCCACGGCAAAGGACCGGCCGGCGACGTCGAAGGTGGACACGTCGTTTTCGCTGTCACCCACCGCGACGAAGTCGGCGGGGTCGTGCCCGAGCGTCTCCGCGACCGACCGGAGACCCCGTCCCTTCTCCACGCCCGCGGTCTTCAGGTGGTAGGCGTAGCCCGTATCGACCACGTCGAGGCCGAACTCCTCGGCGACGGCACGGAGCAGTGCCTCGTCGGCGTCGCGCCGGATCGCCACCTCCGTCTCCCGCCAGCGGTTGACCGTATCCGCCGCTCCCCAGCCGAGGTCACCGCCCCGGTCGACGAACGCCCGTGCCGCCGCCTGCGGGCGGTCGGCGTCGGCCACCGTCACCGTCACCTCGTCGGCCGCGTAGACCACGCCGCCGTTCTCGGCGATCACCCGCTCCGGAATGTCGAGGAAGTGACAGAGGGCGACCGGGTACGGGAACGCCTTCCCCGTCGCGAGGACGACGGGAGCGTCCCACGCACGCAACGTCTCGAAGGCCCGTGGGTCGATCCCCCCCGTCGCCGAGGTCAGCGTCCCGTCGATGTCGAGTACGAGCGGCGGCACCATACGCTCACTCTGCTCCGCGGCAGTGATAAGGGACGCGTCACGGATCGACGACGCCACCGGTGCCGTGAAGTGCCGGCCTCGCCCACGCTTCGGTATGCGAACGACCGTCCTCGTGATCGGTGGTGGGGCCACGGGCGTCGGCGTCGCCCGGGACCTGGCCCTCCGCGGCGTCGACGTGACGCTCGTCGAGCGCGGCGCGCTCGCGGCCGGCACCACGGGCCGTTCACACGGCGTCCTCCACAGCGGCGCGCGGTACGCCGACGCCGACCCGGACGACGCCGCTGCCTGCCTGGCCGAAAATCGGATCCTCCGAGACGTGGCGAGCGCCTGCATCCGCGAGACCGGCGGCTACTTTCTGGAACTCGACGACGACGACCCCGCCTACTTCGAGGCGAAGCGCGCGGCCTGTGCCGACCTCGGGATGGCGATAGAGACGCTCGACGGCGACACGCTCCGCGACCGGGTGCCCGAGGCGAGTCCCGTCGTCGAGCGCGCCCTCGCCGTCCCCGACGCCGTGATCTCCCCCTCGCGGCTGGTCGTCGCGAACGCCGTCGCCGCCCGCGAGGCGGGCGCGACGATCAACACCTCGGCACCGGTCGAGTCCATCCACGTCGTCGACGGTCGGGTCCGCCGCGTCGAGGTGGGGGGTGCCCTCGACGCCAGCGTCGCGGCCGACGTCGTGGTGAATGCGACGGGTCCGTGGGCCGAGCGGTGTGCCGCCCTCGCGGACGTCTCGGTGCCCATGCGGCCCACGCGGGGCGTGATGGTCGCCGTCGAGAACCCCGGCGTCGACGTCGTGTTGAACCGCTGTCGGCCGCCGGCCGACGGCGACATCGTGGTCCCCCACCCCGACGAAGCGGTGCTCGGCACGACGAGCGTCGTCGTCGACGATCCGGACGACTTCGAGCGGTCGGGGACGGAGGTAACGCGCACGGTCCGGGAGTGTGCGGCGATGGCGCCCGCCGTCGCCGACGCGCCGACCACGCGCACCTACTGGGGCGTCCGGCCGCTGTACGCCCCGGACGAGGACGACCGGAACGGCCGTGCCATCTCCCGTGACTTCGCCCTACTGGATCACGCCGACGACGGCGCGGCCGGCTTCGTCACCGTCGTCGGCGGCAAACTCACCACGTACCGGAAGATGGCCGAGGCGACGGCGGATCTGGTCTGTGAGCGACTGGGCGTCTCCGCGACTTCCGAAACCGCCGAGCGACCGCTCCCCGGGTCCGACGACCCGACGCACCTCGACGAACTCGTCGCCGAGTTCGGGGTGGACGCGCCCGCGGGCTAGCGTCCGCGGTCCCGCCGCACCGTCTCGCCCGGCCCCGTTCTGGCGCCGGTCCCGAGGACGACCCCCGCGTTCAGCGCCGTCTCGATGCCCGTCTTCACGTCGTCGCCACAGACGACGCCGAACTTCCGGCGGCCCGTCGAGGTCGGGTCGCCTTTCACCCGGACACGCACGGACTCGTCGTCGTGCCGGAGGTTCGCGACGGTCGTCCCCGCGCCGAAGTTCACGTCCCGCCCCAGAATACTGTCGCCGACGTAGGAGAGGTGGCCGACCGTCGCGCCGGCCATCAGCACGCTGTTTTTGACCTCGACGGCGTGGCCGACGCTCGCCCCTTCACCGACGAGGGTCGCCCCGCGGACGTAGGCGTTCGGACCGACGCTGGCGCCCGAACGGACGAGCGCCGGGCCTTCGATGACCACACCCGCGTCGACGGACGCCCCCGTTTCGACGACGACCGGTCCCCGGAGAGCGGCGTCCGGGTGTACCTCGCCGTCGATCCGGCGCTCCAGGTCGCCGAGTTTCCACTCGTTGGCCGCCAGGAGTTCCCAGGGCCGGCCCACGTCCAGCCAGCGGTCCACCGTCACCGCGCGCATCTCGCCGCTCTCGCAGGCCCGGGCCAGCACGTCCGTGAGTTCGTACTCGCCGCGGTCGCTCTCGGTCACGTCGAGCCACGCTCGCGCCGCCGCGGGGAAGACGTAGGCGCCGGCGTTGACGAGATCCGAGGCAGGGTCGTCGGGTTTCTCGGCGACGCCTCGCACGCGGCCGTCCCCGTCGGTCTCCAGTACCCCGTAGTGTTCGGGGTCCTCGACACGCGCGACGCCGACGCCCGGGCCGGCGTCGTAGAGCCGCGAGAGCGACGCGCGGTCGTAGAGCACGTCGCCGTTCAGGACGGCGAAGGGGGCGTCGTCGAGGGCGGCGCGGGCGGCCCGCACCGCGTCGGCGGTGCCGCGCTGGCGCTCCTGGGTGACGAACTCGACGGCGTCGCGGTCGGCGAGGGCGTCGCGGACGGCGTCGCCGGCGTAGCCGACGACGACGACGATCCGACTCGCTCCGGCCGCCGTCGCGGTGTCGACCACGTGTTCGACGAGCGAGCGGTCGGCGACCGGAACGGTCGGCTTCGGCCGACGGTCGGTGAGCGGACGCATCCGCGTCCCCTCGCCCGCCGCGAGGACGACTGTCTGCATAGGGGGGAAAGAACGAGCGCCGACAAAGGGGTTGTCCTCCCTACTCCACGGTGACGCTCTTCGCGAGGTGCCGCGGCTTGTCGATGGCCCGGTCCAGTCCCGCCGCCATGTGGTAGGCGACCAACTGGAGCTGGACGTTCGCCAGGAGGGGAGCCAGCCGTTCGTCCGTCTTCGGGATTTCGAGGACGTAGTCGGCGTAGCGGCCGGCCTCGGCGGCGCCGTCGGTGACGACGACCACCGGTGCGTCCCGCGCCTCGACTTCCTTTACGTTCCCGACGGTCTTGCGCGCCGTCTCCCCGTCACCGGTGACGACGGCGAAGACGGGCGTGTCCGCGGTGACCAGCGCCAGCGGCCCGTGTTTCAGTTCGCCGGCCGCGAATCCCTCGGCGTGTTCGTAGGTGATCTCTTTGAACTTGAGCGCGCCCTCCAGCGCGACGGGGTAGTCGAGGCCGCGGCCGAGGAAGAAGAAGGCCTCGCTGTCGGCGAACTCCTCGACGACGGCGGCGGCCTCGCTCTCGTCGAGGACCGCCTGCACGCCGTTCGGGACGCCCCGGAGCGCGTCGACCAGGCCGCGGCGGCGGTCGCTCCCCCCATCCGAGAGGCGCGCGGCGAGTAGGTTCAGGCCGACGAGCTGTGAGGTGAAGGTTTTGGTCGCTGCGACGCCGATTTCTGGGCCGGCGCGGATGTAGACCACGTGGTCGCACTCGCGGGCGGCCGTGCTCCCGACGACGTTCGTGAGGACGAGCGTCTCGGCACCGCGACCGGCCGCCGTGCGGAGCGCGCTCAGCGTGTCCGCCGTCTCACCGCTCTGGGTGACGCCGATCACGAGGTCGTCCGCCGAGACCGGCGCCGGTCCGGTGGCGTACTCGTGGGCGTAGTACGCGTTCGCGGGGACGCCCCTGGCTCGCAGAAGCTGGGCACCGTAGAGCGCGGCGTGATACGACGTGCCGCAGGCGACGAACTGGACCGAATTCGGCGTGTCGAACTCGTCGAGTTCCTCGACCGTGATCCGGCCGTCGAGTTCGTCGAGGCGACCGCTGAGACACTGCCGTAGCGAGCGGGGCTGTTCGTGAATCTCCTTCAGCATGTAGTGGTCGTACCCGCTCTTTCCGGTCTGTTCGGCCTCCCACTCGACGGTCCGGACGTCCTTCGCCACTCGGTTTCCGTCCGCGCCGGTGACGGTCCACCCCTCGGGATCGAGACGGACGAACTCGTCGTCGTCGAGGTAGACCACGTCCCGGGTGTGTTCGAGGAACGCCGGCACGTCACTGGCGACGAAACGCTCCCCGTCCCCCACTCCGAGGACGAGCGGCGAATCCCGTCGGACCGCGAAGAGGGCGTCGACCCCGGCGACGACGACGGCGAGGGCGTAACTCCCCTCGAGTCGCGCGGCCGTTCGCCTGACCGCTTCCTCCGGATCGGCGCCCGCCTGCAGTTCGTGGGCGATCAAGTGCGGCACCACCTCGGTGTCCGTCTCGGAGGTGAACGTCACGCCGTCGGCTTCGAGTTCGTCCCGGAGTTCCCGGTAGTTCTCGATGATTCCGTTGTGGACGACGGCGACGCGGCCGGCTTCGTCGGTGTGTGGGTGGGCGTTGGCGTCGGTCGGTGGCCCGTGCGTGCTCCAGCGGGTGTGTCCCACGCCGACCGCCCCCTCGAACCGCGTCCGGTCGGCTTCGTCGAGGGTCGCCTCCAGTCGCTCCAGTTCGCCCTCGCGCTTCTCCACCTCGACGGTCCGCCCGCCGACGGCCACGCCCGCGGAGTCGTAGCCGCGGTACTCCAGGTTCGACAGCCCCCCGACGAGGATGTCGAGGGTTCGGGTCGCGTCGCCGACGTAGCCGACGATGCCACACATCAGGACCCACCTCCGACGTCGGGCGGACTCATCGCCGCACCTCCGTCCCCTCCGGGACGATGCCGCTCGCGTGAGCGCCGACGCCGACGTGAACCGCCGTCCCGAGGAGCGTCCCGGGCGCGACGGTGGCGCCGCCGGCGACGTGCGCGCGGTCGGCCGCCACACAGCCGAGGCGACGGTTCTCGTGGACCGTCGTCCCGACCCGGACGTCGGCCTCGCCGCCAGGCACCGTCGCGCCGGCGCCGACCGTCGCCCCCTGCCCGGTGACGGCGTCGACCACCGTCGCGTTCGCGCCGATCCGGGTGTCGATGTCGAGGATCGAGCCCTCGACGACGGCGCCCGCCCCGACCGTCGTGTGCCGACCGAGCGCGGTGTCGGGACCGACGACCGCCTCGGGACCGATCACCGCGTCCGGGCCGACCACGACGGGCGCGCGGAGGACGGCGTCGTCGTGGACACTCGCCGTCTCGTCGACGTAGACGCCCGTCCGCCGTTCGGGTTCGTCGACGCGGCCGTCGGCGAGCAGATCACGCGCGACGGTCAGCAGATCCCACGGATACGTCGCGGTCGACCACAGGCCGTCCGTCCGGACGCCGCGGACGGTGTTCCCCGCCCGAATCGCGTCGGCGATGGTGTCCGTCAGCCGGAGTTCGCCGTCCCGACGGTCGGTCGATTCGATGGCGGCCAGCAGCGACGGCCCGAAGGCGTAGATGCCGGCGTTCAGGAGGCGGTAGTTGCCGTCTCCCGGCCGTTCGACGAGTTCGACGATCCGGTCGCCGTCGAGTCGGACGGCGCCGTACTCCGGTGCTCGGTCGCTCTCGACGACGGCGAGTGTCGCGGCGTCGGTCGTGGCGTGGACATCGATCACCGACTCGACCATC
The DNA here is from genome assembly GCF_045690335.1 of Haloplanus litoreus. Taxonomy (GTDB): domain Archaea; phylum Halobacteriota; class Halobacteria; order Halobacteriales; family Haloferacaceae; genus Haloplanus; species Haloplanus litoreus. The sequence goes on from NZ_CP147874.1 coordinate 1,564,198, forward strand.
GACGCCGTCACCACTTCGTCGCCGTTGACGACGAGGAAGTCGGCATCGAGCGCGTCGCGGGCCTGCAACACCGCGTGACCAGTTCCCAACTGTTTCTCTTGGGCGTGGTAGGTGACGGATCGTCCGCGGTACGTCGGGCCGACGTGGTCCTGCACCCGGTCGCGCTGATAGCCGACGACGACGTGCAGGTCCTCG